>DAIQOH010000036.1:0-15468 GCA_036787995.1 Limnohabitans sp.
AATGGTCAGGTAAGTATTTACAAGAGTTTCATGAAAACATAGTTCAATTGCGCTAGAGCTTGCGTATATCTCTAAATTCAATGAACTTGATTCCCATCGTTGCTTTAAACATTTTGAATTGCATTACGAAGCTGAATTGGCGTGTGACCATATGCAATCCGACTACACAAATGACTTCAATGGTGGATGTTTGGCGTCACCATATTTGTCTTCTTGGGTCATAGCTCGGTTGCTGAGTGTGGCAGATGCTGAATCTGCTTTGCACTATGTTGCCCAAGTTAGTGAAAAAGAAAAGTTTGTATCAAATTTGAGCATTGTTCTTTCTAAGGTGTTATTGGGTGTTGCAATTGGCTTGCATCAAAGGCTATCCATACTGCTTGCTGTTATTGGCGTAGGAGTTTTTGGTGTGTGTCATGGTTACGCACATGGTGAAAAACTGCCATTTGCTGAAAATCAATACAGCTATGCCGCAGGATTCATGTTCACCACCGCTTGTTTGTATTTGACTGGAGCCTTTGGAGCAGACATCATTCAAAAGCGATTCAACAAAGGCGAAAAGGTATTACAACTCTTGGGTTTTGCTACTGCACTTGTAGGTTGTGGCTTGATATTTCAGCTTTGATCATTGACTAAATCAAATTCAATTTCACAAAAGCATAATGAAAAACTTAATTTCTGCTGATGTCCTACTGAATCTCATACCTTTTTTTGCTATAGCTTTTTTATTTCAATTACAAAATCACGTTATCAGCGGTGTGACTGCCACCATTGCACTTTTGGTTTTATTGTTTGCTGTGGTCTCTGCCGTTCACCATGCAGAAGTCATTGCACACAAAGTGGGAGAGCCATTTGGCACTTTGGTCTTGGCACTGGCTGTGACTGTCATTGAAACATCACTTTTGATATCCATGCTTATGAGCAGTTCGGAAAAGGTATCTTCACTTCCTAGGGACACCATCTATGCAACTGTCATGATTATTTGCAATGGTGTTGTTGGATTATGTTTACTGATAGGCGGAATGCATCACAAGGAGCAATATTTCAAAATTGAAGGCACTGGATCTGGTTTTGCTGCATTAGCCACTTTGTCTGCTCTCGTAATGATCATGCCTTTGTATACGGTTAGTTCACCCGAGGGTACCTACACAGACTCTCAATTGCTGTTTGTAGGAATGTCGTCTTTTCTTTTATGGATGATCTTTGTGTTCATACAAACTGTTCGTCATCGAGATTATTTCCTACCGGATTCAGCTACCAATGATGAAAATACGCATGCTTTGCCTCCTACCGCTAGCGCAGCAAGCATGAGTTTTGTATTGCTGATTATTTCTTTAGTCAGCGTGGTGGGTCTTGCAAAATCTTTGTCACCTGTCATTGAAACTGTGGTTACCCAGTACCAAGCACCTAAAGCCGTCGTAGGCATCATCATTGCCCTGATTGTTCTTCTTCCAGAAACATGGGCAGCACTAAGAGCAGCAAGGGCTGACAGGTTGCAAACGAGCATGAATCTCGCCATAGGTTCTGCACTGGCGAGTATTGGGTTAACCATTCCCCTGATCATTGCTGCCTCTGTCGTATTCAAATTTCATTTGAATTTAGGCTTAGAAATGAAAGATGTGGTCTTGCTGTGCCTGAGTTTTTTGGTGGGGGCAATCACATTAGGCTCAGGTCGTACGAATGTCATGCAAGGTGCTATACATCTTGTGTTGTTTTTTACATTTATGTTTTTAACATTGGTCCCATAAATCAGTCTTTGCTTATTGCCAATACACATTGATTGATTAAGCATCTTGAATTTGTCACAATAAGCCATGAATGACAAACTTATTCGCAGTGGCGCTCCACATTCGGTGACTTTCAACGAAGCCACTCGAAACGCACTCAGTCCAAAGAGCGAATTATCAGAGGCAGAGAAACAAGAAATTACCAAGCAATCGGAAGTTCAATCTGCACATCCACCAGTGCAATTACCCACCAATCATGTGGCCATAAATTCGAATGACAATTCTCTTGCATCTGTTAATCCAACTTTTTCAAATGAACAGATCAAGAAGCAAAACCTCACGGTTGGCAAAAAATCTCTACCCCAAAATAATTTTCAAAAAATTGAAAATGACTCACTGCTTGATGAAAACAATTTTCACGATGTAATTCAAAGACTTGAAGACCGGATACAACACTTCAAAGAAAATCATCACATCGATAACCGGCAAACATTCAGTGATGAAGCTAACCACCTCCGAAAGGACATGGTTTATTTGGGCAAGAAAAATATCAAAGACTTTTCTGTGCCCATCAGTACGCTTGAAAGTCAACCATCTGCTTCGCAATTTGATGTGGAAGATGAAAAGACTAAACCATCAGATGAGTCACAAACTCAATCCAAAGAAACCAATGTGACTCAAACCCAAATTAAGCCATCAGACACAACACCGCAAGAATTGAATGACGATGATTTACAAGCGCAAATGAGGCTGATGAAAGAAAAACTAAGCAAAGCCAATCAAAAATTGATAGATATACAGGGCCAAGACCGCACAGACTCTGAAATGTAGATGTTGCCATACCATGCAAGGCAGAGCATATGAACATGGCCTCAAGTTTTCTTGGCGTCCATGCCCAACAGTTAATCCTTTTAGGGGGATATTCGCAGGGAAATTATTGGATACTTTTTTATTCCTGGGTATATAACTGGGTACTGTTTTGTAATTTGTTCTTTGGCTTTTTTATCTTTTAAAGCACTCTAGAAATATATGAAACTGCATATTGCTGAAAAAATAGGCATACTCAAGTACCCCAACTGAATCAATGGTTTATTTTGATGCGACTGATAATTGTTTTGCTCATGTTTGGGGTTACTGGTCTGCAAGCTCAAGATATTGGTGATATTTTTGGCGGCATTACCTATACACAATCTTCCATCAAAGATGAGTCTTCTAATCACCTTGGAACATTCAAACCTACCGTTGTGGGCTTAGGTTTGTCGTACGTCATAGCTGATAACTTGGCCCTGGATGCCAACATGTTTGACGGCGCCGCTGATTCATCTGTCGTTAAACCACGATTAGGCACAGTGACTGTCAAAGTTAAAAACGGCTACACCTTAGGTGTTCGTCCCTTCATGGCTTTCAATGAATCCTGGGGTGGGTATCTCAAATTGGGTCGGCAATATGGAACACAAACCACTGTCATTAGAAAACCTATAGACACCACCTATGCGCACACCGTTTATGGTTTGGGTGTTTCCTACAACCTGAATTCAAAATGGGGTGTTTCTGCAGAATCCGTCTGGTCTAAAAAGGTAAGTTCAGAAAACAACTCAACCAGCACGGTGGGAATGGGGATCCGTTATAAATTTTGAAAGACATTGATTTCATAAAGTACCCCACAATATTTCAGGGCTCAAAAAACAAAAAATCAGTCATCAGCATTTCATAAAGCACTGTTAAAAGCTTGTAAGTATCCACTTTGGCTGGAAAAACAGACTTAGGATGAATTCTTATGAGTGATAAAACACCTCTTGACGAAGCACAATTACGCAAAATCCGCGAAGACATACTTGACTCTATCGATGAAGAGTTAGAGATGGCTTTAGAGGATGGCGAGAATGAAAACAATCCCTTTGACAACGATGAAGAGAAAAAAGCCAGAGTCTTGTACTTTCGTGAACTTTTACGATTGCAAGGCGAGTTAGTTAAGCTCCAAGACTGGGTTGTTGCGACCAAGCAAAAAGTAGTCATACTTTTTGAAGGTAGAGATGCCGCTGGCAAAGGTGGCGTCATCAAGCGCATTACGCAGCGCTTAAACCCACGCGTATGTCGTGTTGCGGCATTGCCTGCACCTAATGACAGAGAGCGCACCCAATGGTATTTTCAGCGTTATGTCACACACCTGCCTGCAGCTGGTGAAATCGTTTTGTTTGACCGCAGCTGGTACAACCGCGCTGGTGTTGAAAGAGTGATGGGGTTTTGTACCGAGGACGAATACGAGGAATTTTTCAGAACCGTTCCTGAATTTGAAAAAATGCTGGTGCGTAGCGGCATCATTTTGTTGAAGTATTGGTTTTCTATCACGGATGATGAGCAGCATGCGCGATTTTTAGGAAGAATCCACGATCCTTTAAAGCAGTGGAAACTCAGTCCCATGGACTTAGAAAGCCGCCGGCGCTGGGAAGACTACACCCGTGCCAAAGAAACCATGATTGAGCGCACGCATATTGCCGAAGCTCCATGGTGGGTTGTTCAAGCGGTGGATAAAAAGCGTGCTCGCCTCAATTGCATCAACCATTTACTCTCCCAATTTCATTACCATGAGATTGAGCACCCTGAAATTTCTTTGCCCGCAAGAGTTCGTCATCCTGATTACATCCGTAACCCTGTGCCTGATCAGATGATGGTTCCAGAAAAATACTGACCACGATGGAGGCGGCTTGCTGCAAGCACACTGTATTTTGTGTAATATCGGATTACATCTTGTACTCAATGAGAAAAGTGATCATGATAAAAAAGAACATTTATCACCTTTTGTGGCTGTTGTGCTTATCACCCTTAGCGTGGGGTGAAGACCTCAGTTCTTGTACGCTGAAGAAAAATCCTGATGACATGAATTACTGCAAAGCATCATTTGCTGGCAGCGCTACTTTTTGCGACATGATTGGCAATGGTGAAAAAAAGCGTGATTGCTATTTCATGGTTGTTAAATTGCAAAGAAGCAACACTTATCAAGTTCGCAAACCCGAGCCTAAAAAGGAGGAGTGATTGCTCTCGCAGTTGGTGTGACTTTAAATATCAAGCTTGGGTTTGAATACCCATAGCAAGATTTTGATCAATACCAAAGTTAAAGTGACGCCCGTAATGTCCCCCACAAACATTACCTGAATGCCTTGTAAAAGCTCTTGAGAGATATCGTTCCAATATAAAACCAGTTGGTTCATCACGCTGTTAAGAAACGAAAAAAGTAAGCCCATGTGCAAAAGTTTTTTCCAATTGAGATTCGACAAATTGTCATTCAAAGAAAATTTATCGATGTAAATTCTGCGTGTTAACAAGGGAGACAGGGCATTGATCAACGCCAACTCCAAGCTCACCATGGGAGAGTTAGGGAAATAAAACCAAAGTGATGCAGCCAATGAGACAGAGAAAATACTCAAAGCACCTGTCAAACCAAAAACCAAAACCAGTAAAAACTTCAAACCGCTTGGTATATGGATCAAATGTGCGCCTGGTACAACCATCAGGAAATGTGTCAACGTATTATTAAAGGCATATACAGTGCCAAACACAATCGTCAAACATACATACGTGACTAAACGATGGTTCCAGAAAAAAAAGTGATGCGCATTTAATGGTTGGTCGCAGGTTGTGTAAGTTCAATCACATCGCATGATGCAAAAGCATTTTTTTGGTTTTTCAAACTGATGGCTACATAGGGTTCGTCAGGGTAACTTGAGGCCAATATGTAGTTCCCATCGGTGTAATCACTCCAATGCTCGCCTTGCGTGGTGACCCAGGTACGGTTGAATTTCAGTGTGTGGGATTCATCTTTGAAATTGGCTACCGCAATTTCACCCTTGAACTGCACTTCCAAAGGGGTTCCTAAAAAGTGCTTTCCGCAGGCCAGGGGTGGAGAAACAATTTGCGACAAAGCCCATTGGCATGGGATGCAAGCGATGAGTCCAAGCAGGTATTTCATAAAGCGTATTATTGTTCGTAAGCCATTCATGATCAACCTAAGGTTACCTATGTCTAGAAGCATTTTGTCCGTTGAGCATATCCATCCCAAAATACAACCGACGATATTCAACTTTCAAAGTGATATTGTCCAAGAGGTGCAGCAAGCCATCATTCATCACCGCGTTGTTGTCGTTGGCATGACCCAAAACCCATACGTCAAAAATATACAAAAATATTTGAATGACGCAGGAATTCAGTTCTTTTATTTAGAGTATGGAAGCTATTTCAGTCAATGGCGTCGCCGCCTTGCCTTGAAGATGTGGACTGGTTGGCCTACGTTCCCCATGGTCTTTGTCAATGGCGTCTTACTTGGAGGTGCCCAAAATGCAAAACTTTTAATCGACTCAGGTGAGCTTAGCTCAAAGTAGAGCAACTTTTAAAATAAAAGAATCAGTTCGAAGCCTGAACTTCTATCCATTTGACGATGGAGTTGACCATGGGTTCGACAGCTTGTGGGTCTCGAATGTCTCCCGCCAATACGTGTTGACCATCGCTTTTGCTGTAGGCAACCAGCTCTAGGGTTTTATTCACTGAACCCATTCGGTCAAACATGTTTTTGGTTTCTATGGGGTCAACAGTTTGGTCGTCTGCACTGTAAAGCACAAGTAAAGGTGCTTTGAATTGACTGACATCACTTTCACGTACTTTTTTAACCAACGCCATCATGGGGAACAAAGCGTTGGTAGGGTAGCTTTTGGTCCATGCAGTAGATTCGCGTTCATTCACTTCAGGGAAATGAAGTTGGGGTCCTGTGATGGCCAAGGCAATCTGTTTTCCCCAATGTCCGTTGATCAGTTCAGAACGCTTGTCCTTCAATCCAAAATTGGGAGAAATAAACACATGCGCTTGAACCATATCGGCGTCTTTGGAGGAGCCAAGCCATGTTGCGAGTGTTGAACCTGTAGAGCAACTGATAACCAACACTTTTTCACCCAAAGTGTGTCCAATCCGAACAGCTTCCATGGTGTCTGCCAACCAATCTTGGGTCGTCACTTGACCCATGGCCTCGCCGGGTAGGCCATGGCCGCTTAAGCGGGTGTAGAAGAGATTGGCACCCAATTGTTTAGCAACATGATCTGCAACCGGTGCCGTCTCTAATCTGCTTGCCGAGAATCCATGCAAATACACAACAGCCCAAGGGGTTTTTTGATGGGTGTCGTTGGCCCAAACAATACCTTTGGCCGTGCCGGGTTTGATGCCAGTGAATTGCGATTCGCTCTGGGCCAACCATGCATCAAGCTCAGTGGATGAAGAGGGGGGTGCAGCACGGCTTGTGGGTGTATCACTGCCAAATTCGTTGGATGGTCCAGCAAAAAAGGCAGCAACCGCTAAAACAATGACACCCAAAAATAATTGAACTGCCAGTAAGAGCCTGTTTTTGGAAGGGTGCTGTGCGTTTGATTCAAAACTCATGGTGAAACCCCTGTGTTATTCGTGCTTGAAGACGGCGGGGCGTTTGTTCACAAATGCATCCATGCCCTCTTTTTGATCTTGGGTAGCAAAGAGGGCATGGAACATGCGTCGTTCAAACATCACGCCGTCAGACAAACTGCTTTCAAAGGCTCGGTTGATCGACTCTTTGGCAGACATTACCGCTATTTGAGAGTAGTTGCAGATTGACAATGCGGTTGCAAGTGCCTCTTCCATCAATTGCGCCAAAGGAACGACCCGACTGACAAGCCCAGAACGTTCAGCCTCGTCCGCATTCATCATTCGCCCTGTCAATGCTAAATCCATGGCCTTGGCTTTCCCAATCGCACGTGGCAAACGTTGTGTGCCGCCGGCACCTGGAATGATGCCCAGCTTGATTTCAGGTTGACCAAAACGTGCGTTATCAGCCGCGATGATGATGTCGCACATCATGGCCACCTCACAACCGCCACCCAATGCAAAACCGGCAACGGCGGCAATCACGGGTTTGCGGATGCTTTTGAGGGTTTCCCAATCGCGGGTGATGTAGTCGTTTTTGTATACATCAGCATAGGTATAAGTGGCCATGGCACCAATGTCTGCGCCAGCCGCAAAAGCTTTTTCGTTACCCGTCAAAATAATGCAGCCAATATCGGGATTGGCATCAAACGCTTTCAAGGCTTGTCCCATTTCAACCATCAATTCACTGTTGAGTGCGTTCATTTGTTTGGGGCGATTTATAGTGATGACGCCTACTTTGTCAGCTTCCGTACGTACCTGGATTAATTCATAGCCCATCTAAGTCTCCATTGAGGAATTTCTGCCTTGAACTATACCCAAGAATGGTTTTAGCCATGAGGTGATAAATTACCCTGAAAGGAGACCGCAATGACCGATAAAACTGTGACCTATGAAGAGCGTGGAGCCGTTGCATGGCTTACCCTCAACAGACCGCAAGCCCTCAACAGCTTTACCCGTGAAATGCACCGCCATCTGTGGGAGGCATTTGACCGTGCAGAGGCGAATCCATTGATGCGTGCCATGGTCATCACTGGCGCAGGACGCGGATTTTGTGCCGGTGCAGATTTGTCGGAATTTGATTTATCAGAGGGGCCCCAAAGGCTGGAGAGAGCAGATCCTGGGCCCGTGATAGACCAAGCCTTCAATCCCACCACGCGACGCTTGCAGCAGTTGCGTATGCCTACCGTGGCAGCTGTCAATGGTGTGGCCGCAGGTGCTGGCGCTTCATTTGCCATGGCATGCGATATTGCCATTGCCTCGCCCAATGCCTCGTTTATCCAAGCATTTGCCAAGATAGGCTTGGTACCAGACTCGGGCGGCAGTTGGTTTTTAGTAGAACGCTTGGGCTTGGCGCGTGCGATGGCGCTTGTGATGACGGGTGACAAACTGATGGCTGCACAAGCCAAGGAATGGGGTTTGATTTGGGATGTGACGGAGGATTTCTTGGCGGTTTCTGCAGCCATGGCAGAAAGACTGGCCGCCATGCCAACCCAGGCATTGGTTGCATCCAGACATCTTTTACGCGATGCAGGTCAGAAAAGTCTCCATCAGCAACTTGACATTGAACGCGACACTCAATCAACATTGGGCAAAACGCATGACTATATTGAGGGTGTCACGGCGTTTTTAGAGAAGCGTTCACCTGTATTCACTGGGCACTGACATGGAGACCCCTACAGTGCACGAATCGTTGGCCCAACAGGTGGGAGAGACGATGTTCTCGGCCGATGTGGCCTCGCGCCAAACCATGGGTATGACTTTGGTTTTTTGTAAGCCTGGTCGAGCGCGTATGCAAATGCAGGTGACACAACAGCACCTCAACGGGCATCGTATTTGCCATGGTGGTTTTATTTTTACATTGGCTGACTCTACCTTTGCATTTGCCTGCAACAGCCATAACAAAGTGGCTGTGGCCGCTGCTGCATCTATTGAATTTTTAAAACCAGCGCAACTGAGTGATGTGCTGACATGCGATGGACAAGAACAGGTGCTCAGTGGTCGTCATGGTGTTTACGATATGGTGGTACGCAACCAACTTGATGAAATCATTGCTTTATTCAGAGGTAAAAGCGCACAAATCCAAGGAACTGTGGTGCCAGTATGAGTTCTACATCTTTCAAACTTGAAGCCATCGAAAAGGCCAGTGTGGATGAATTACGCCACTTGCAATGCAAACGTTTGAAAGCCAGTTTGCAGCATGCCTATGCCAATTCAGCGGTTTACAAGGCCAAATTCGATGCGGCAGGTGTGCATCCTGATGATTGCAAAACATTGTCCGATTTGCACAAGTTCCCTTTCACCACCAAATCGGATTTAAGAGACAGCTACCCCTTTGGTATGTTTGCCGTTCCCCAAGACCAAGTGGCTCGCATCCATGCCTCTAGCGGGACAACAGGTAAACCCACCGTAGTGGGTTACACCCACAACGATATTGATATGTGGGCTCAATGCGTTGCAAGAAGTATCCGTGCTGCTGGGGCCAAGCCTGGCGACAAAGTCCATGTCAGCTATGGATATGGCCTTTTCACAGGCGGCTTAGGTGCGCACTATGGCGCAGAGCGTTTGGGTTTGACCGTGATTCCATTTGGGGGTGGCCAAACCGAGCGTCAAGTGCAACTGTTGCAAGACTTTTCGCCTGACATCATCATGGTCACACCCAGTTATATGTTGGCATTGGCCGATGAGTTTGAGCGTCAAGGACTGAATCCCAGCATGAGCAGCCTGCGTATTGGTATTTTTGGTGCTGAGCCATGGACCAACGATATGCGCTTGGCTATTGAAAAGCGAATGGGTATGGATGCAGTGGATATTTACGGTTTGTCAGAAGTGATTGGTCCAGGCGTAGCCAGCGAATGCGCTGAAACCAAGGATGGGCCTACGATTTGGGAAGATCACTTTTATCCCGAAATCATTGATCCTGAAACGGGTGAGGTATTACCCGACGGTGAATTGGGTGAACTGGTATTCACCAGCTTGACCAAGGAGGCTTTGCCCATCATCCGTTACCGAACGCGTGATTTGACTCGACTGCTTCCAGGGACGGCGCGCACCATGCGGCGCATGGAAAAAATCACGGGTCGCAGTGATGACATGATGATTGTCAGAGGGGTGAACGTGTTCCCCACGCAAATTGAAGAACTGATTTTCAAGCAGTCTGCTTTAAGTGCCCATTACCAATGTATTCTTCAAAAAGAGGGGCCACTTGATACCTTGATAGTGAAAGTTGAAACACGCCAAGGCTTGGCTTCTGACTCTGCAGAGGCAAAACAGGCAGCTGCTAGCCTAGAGCACGATGCCAAAGCCTATATCGGCACCAGCTTGAAAGTGGAGTTGTGCAGCGAAGGCGGGGTAGAGCGAAGCATGGGTAAAGCGAAAAGAGTGGTCGACCAGCGCTAAGTGATGTCGCTCAGCCAACTCCCCACTTTCACCGGATCTGCAATGCTCAGACGCCACAAAGGCGTGGGATCTTCAGAAGGAAGTGAAAGTTTTAAGCGCAACAATTGACCTTCTCTGGCCACCAAAGCTGTGCAATGCGTTTGCTGACCCAGCAGCAAACCCAATTGGTCTAGGCGCTGCAAGCGCCATGATTGCAGCGCCTTACCGCGTCCTGTTTCAATACCCAACCATTCGTCACCCGCAGAAAACCCAGCTGTTTCTGCGAGGCTGTGGCGGAAAACGGTTTGTATCTGTACGCTGTGGTCTTCTTTCACCCTCAAACCCAGTTGCTGTGCGATAGGCGAGTCTTCGAAAGACAGCTTCACACCTTGTTTGTCCAGCAAGTCTTGTAGGGGAAGCTCCTTTGTACCGTGTACCCAAGCTTGCAATTCTTTGCGCCATGACTTTCCGCTGACTTTTTCAAGTATTTGCAAAAAATCTTTTTCAGTCATAGGACCACCTTGGCAATGTTCCCACAACGCTCGCATCACCTCGTCCAAGCTGTGACCACTTTGTCGCAACGACAGATCAAAACACAAAGCGATCAAAGAGCCTTTGGTGTAATAGCTGACAGTGATATTTGGGGTATTGGTGTCTGGGCGATAGTATTTGGTCCATGCTTCAAAGCTGGACTGCGCTACTGTTTGCTGGTGTCTTCCTGGGGTTTGAACATAAAGCTGTATCGAATTATTCAGCAATTTAAGGTATTGGCCAGGTGAAATCAACTCCGTCCGACACAGCATGAGATTATCAAAGTAGTCTGTAAACCCCTCAAAAAACCAAAGCATGTCTGTGTACTGTTCGCTTTGGTAGCTGTAGCGCTCGTAATTGGCCGGTCTGAGCCTTTTGACATTCCAACTGTGGAAATATTCGTGGCCGAACAGACCTAGCAATCCAATGTAGTCGTCGCCTCTTTGTTTGTCAGTTAGCTTGGGCAGGTCTTTGCGTCGACACAGTAATGCCGTGCTGTGGCTATGTTCAAGTCCACCATAACCATCCAAAACCGCATTCAGCAAAAAAACATAGTGTTTGAATGGCGGTGTTTTTCCTGGGTGCCAAAAATTGGAAATGGCAAGGCAAATTTTTTCTACATCTTTGGCAAGACGCTTCATGTCAAAAGACGGTGGTGCGCCGGTGACAATGATGCGGTGCTTTGACTTCAGCATTGAAAATTCGGATTGCTTGAAAGCCGACATCTCCACTGGACTGTCCACCAGTTCGTCGTAGCTTTGTGCTTGGTATTGGCCAAAACCCGCACGATCGACCCGAATTGGCGTGAGTGACGTAGCGACATTCCAAAGATCTGTGTGCGTGGGTTTGGGTAGTGTTAACTGTATGACTGGCGATTGTTTGCCTGTCACTTGAACAAACAAGCTGGTTCCGTTGAAAAAGCCTCGGTTGGCATCTAACCAAGCGGTCCGCACCGAGTGGTCATGCGCATGAACCAGGTATTGCAACTGCAAGGCTAGTGAAGGCTTACAAGCAACTTCCCAAGTGGCTTTATCACGTTGTTTGACTGGCAATGACTCCTCAGCTTGAAAGGCGCGCATTTCACTGAGTTGTTTGGAAAACTCTCTGACCAAATAACTTCCAGGTATCCAAACAGGTAGCTGGAATTGTTGTTTGGCCAGGGGTTGGGATATATCCACTATGACGCGCCAAAGGTGAGCGTTGGCATTCTCAACCTTGACGGTGTAATGAACGCGATTGACATCAGATCGTTGGCTGGCCATGTGTACAGGGAATCAGGGTTTGGGTGCAGAAAGCAATTTTTCTATTTGTGCGATTTCTACAGCGCCTGAAATACGGGTGCCGTCCATAAAGATGGTGGTAGGTGTACCGTTGACTCTTTGCTTTTGACCGAAATCCACATTGCGTTTGAGCGCAGTGGTGTCGCACCCTGTGGGGACTGGCGCTTGGTCTCGCAGCATCAAGTCCTGCCATGCTTTCGCAGGTTCTTTGGAGCACCAAATGGCTTTGGATTTGTCGACCGAATCTTTGCCCAATATGGGGTAGAGGAAAAGATAAACAGTCACGTTGTCTATGCTTTGCAAGTCACGCTCAAAGCGCTTGCAGTAACCGCAGTTGGGGTCTTCAAACATGGCCATTTTACGCTCGCCTTTGCCACGCACGATGACGATAGCGTCTTTGAAAGGCAGCGATTTGAAATCAACGGCCATGATTTTTTGAATGCGTTCTTCTGTCAAATCTCTTTGGGTTTTGGTGTCAATCAAATGCCCTTGAATCAAGAAATTTGCGCTGGCATCGGTGTAGTAAATCTCAGATCCATCGACCCGCAACTCAAACAAGCCTGGCATAGGGGTGCGTTTGATTTCATCGATAGGGTGAATATGTGGCATGCGGTCTTTCAGTATTTTGCGAATGGACGCTTCTTCTCCTTGACCCCATGCCATGGGGATGACAAGACAGGTCAATAAAAGGGTAATGAATTTAAAAAGGTGACGCATGGTGGCCTTGGTTAAAAAGAGGGGTTCATGGCTTGATGAACAGTCCATTGTTTGAGAAATGTTAATTGGTTGAAACTGCTCATGCCCCAGTTTCGAAAAGATTGCGCCAGTGGTTGTGAATGGGAGAACAGCCGTTGCAGCCCATCACAGGCAATCCACGTAGGCCACAGACCAGCTTTTCGGGCACGTTCATACTGTCTTAACAAACTGGGGTCGCCAACGCTTCGCCAGTAATCTTTGCCTTCACGTTGCGCCAGCGTGCTGGCCAATGCCTGCGCGTCGGCTAAACCCAGGTTCAAACCCATGCCTGCCAACGGATGGACTGTGTGCGCCGCATCACCGGCCAGCACCCAACTGTGACCATTCGCAAATCGACCGCTCCATTGCTTGGCTTGGGCAGTTTGTAAGGGCCATTTGCTTTTAGGCGCGCACAGTTGCAATGATCCCAATCGGTGTTGACATGCCTGGCTTAATTCATTTGCAAAGGCTTCATCGCTGATGTCATACAGGCGATGGGCTTGCTCATTGGGCAAAGACCACACCACTGCGACCTCGTCACCTTGAGGTCCACCCAAAGGCAGCAAAGCCAAAATGGACAGCGCATGTGATGATTGGCTGAACCACTGAAAGGCTTGTTGTTGATGGGGTTGCTCACAGCGAACACGGGTGGCGATGGCGTGTTGTGCATAAGGGAATGCATCAAAATCGATACCCAATTCTTGACGCGTGAAGCTGTTCTTACCTTCGCAAATAACCGTCAATGCAGCATCGACGGGCTGTTCGATTCGTTCAATGTACTGCTGAAAACCCACCGCTTCTTGAAGCAACTTTTCTAGTGCGGGTACATCTACGATGTGATTGAGACACGTACCTTGTGGTGCGTCAAAGCGAAGATCGCCACCCTGATCACCCCAGACATGCATGCTGAGAACGGGTGTGGCATGAGCAGGCCCAGGCCAGCAACGTAATTCATTCAAGGTCGCTTGGGAACTTGCATTGAGTGCAAAAGCTCTTACATCATTGGCAGGTGGGGGCGTACCGACAAGCGCTACCCGCAGGCGGAGTCGCGCCAGCATAAGCGCCAAAGCGCTACCCACGCTTCCACTTCCGCGTATGCACACATCGTAGGTTGTTGTCATGCAGTCCATTGTAGAAGTTGCCTGCACGTAGAATTTGCCCCTGATTGCGTAACCCTACCGTTCGGTACAGATTGAAAGAATCTCATGAGTTTGAAATGCGGCATCGTCGGCTTGCCCAACGTTGGCAAGTCCACCCTGTTCAATGCCCTGACCAAAGCCGGTATTGCGGCTGAAAATTACCCGTTTTGCACCATTGAGCCCAACACCGGTGTGGTGGAGGTGCCGGACCCGCGTTTGCAGCAGTTGGCGGACATCATCACGCCCGAGCGCATCGTGCCGGCGATCGTGGAGTTCGTCGACATTGCCGGCTTGGTGGCCGGCGCCAGCACCGGCGAGGGTTTGGGCAACAAGTTTTTGGCGCATATCCGTGAGACCGATGCCATCGTGAATGTGGTGCGTTGCTTTGAAGACGACAATGTGATCCATGTGGCCAACAAGGTCGATCCGATTGCCGACATCGAAGTCATCCAAACCGAGTTGTGCCTGGCCGACTTGGCTTCTGTTGAAAAAGCCCTCCACCGCGTGAGCAAAATCGCCCGATCGGGTGACAAAGAAGCCGCCAAGCAAATGGCGATTTTGGAAAAATGCCAAGCCGCCTTGAACGACACCAAGCCGGTGCGCACCATCGATTTCAGCAAAGAAGAACGCGCCGAACTCAAGCAGTTTTTCTTCATCACTGCCAAGCCCGCCATGTTCGTGGCCAATGTGTCGGAAGATGGCTTTGAGAACAATCCTTTCCTCGACCGGCTACAGGCTTTTGCGAAAGCGCAAAACGCACCCGTCGTTGCCATTTGCGCCAAGATCGAAGCCGAGTTGTCTGAGATGGACGATGCGGATCGCTTGGAGTTTCTGCAAGAGTTGGGGCAAAGTGAACCCGGTTTGAACCGCCTGATTCGTTCTGCCTATAACTTGCTGGGCTTGCAAACCTATTTCACGGCAGGCGTGAAAGAGGTGCGGGCTTGGACAATTCGTATTGGAGACACCGGCCCGCAAGCCGCCGGTGTGATCCATACCGATTTTGAGAAGGGCTATATCCGAGCCCAAACCATTTCGTTTGACGACTTCATCACCTTCAAAGGCGAGCAAGGTGCCAAAGACGCCGGCAAAATGCGCGCCGAGGGCAAGGAGTACGTGGTGAAAGATGGCGACGTGATGAACTTTTTGTTTAGCTCATGACGTTGGAAAACCCATGCAACACCCAGGTCCAACCCCACACCACTATCCCGTAGCGCAAAGCTTTCCCTATAGCCATGTAAACAACGC
>DAIQOH010000037.1:0-15447 GCA_036787995.1 Limnohabitans sp.
CCCAAGCCAACAAACAGTTTGATCATGCAGGAATTATCTACCCGTCATTGCAAGGCCCAATGACAAAAAAGCCCGCATGATGCGGGCTCTCTTCAGAGGCAGCAGCGAAAAATTACTTCTTGCCTTTGCCCTTGGCCGGCGCAGCCGCGGCAGGTGCAGCAGCCTCTGGAGCTGCCTCTTCAGCAATGGCGACCACGCTGACCAACACAGGGTTGGCTTTGCCATGGGTGACCACTTTCACGCCCTTAGGCAAAGTGATGTCATTGGCATGCAGTGAATGGCCTTTTTTCAGGTTACTCAAATCGACAGCAATGAATTCGGGCAAATCAGCAGGCAGACAGGTGATGTCGAGCTCGTTCATGACGGGGTTGACCAAACACGCATCCACTTTCACAGCGGGTGAATTTTCTTGACCGCTGTAGTGCAGTGGCACTTTCATATGCAACACGGTATCGGCTTCTACGCGCTGGAAGTCGATGTGCAACACAAGTTGCTTAAAAGGGTGGTACTGCACATCGCGCAGCAACACTTTGGATGTTTGGCCATTCAATTCCATCTCGAGGATGGTGGCGTGAAAGGCTTCTTTTTTCAGTGCATGCCACAAGGCGTTGTGGTCGAGTTCGATGGATTGGGGCTGATGTGCCTTGCCACCATAGACGATACCGGGCGTGCGACCGGTGATACGCAGACGGCGGCTCGCACCCGTTCCCTGCTTAGCGCGCTCAAAAGCGACAAATTTCATTTTCTTCTCCTGATGAAGTCCACCGCGACCAGTGTGACTTCGGTTTCAATAAAGGGCTGCGAACAGCCCCACCGTGTTGTTGCCTGACCAGGTATTGGCTTAAAAAAGCTGATCCTGATCAGAGAACAAACTCATGACCGACTCTCCCTTGGCAATGCGCTGAATCGTTTCTGCGATCAGTGGTGCCACGGAAAGTTGGCGAATCTTGGGACAAGCCAACGCTTGCGCGTTGAGTGGAATGGTGTTGGTGACCACCACCTCATCTAAGGCCGCACCTTCGGTGATGCGTTGGATGGCGGGGCCAGAAAAAATTGGGTGGGTGCAATAGGCGTAGACCTTTTTGGCACCCCGTTGCTTCAAGACTTCTGCCGCTTTGACCAAGGTACCAGCGGTATCAATCATGTCGTCCATGACCACACAGTTGCGGTCTTCAATGTCGCCGATGACATGCATCACCTCGGATACATTGGCTTTGGGCCGGCGTTTGTCAATAATAGCCAAATCGCAGCCCAGTTGTTTGGCCAAAGCACGGGCTCGCACCACACCGCCTACATCCGGTGAAACAACGATCAGGTCATCATAGTTTTGCAAGCGCAAATCACCCAGCAACACAGGTGAGGCATAAATATTGTCGACAGGAATATCGAAAAAACCCTGAATTTGGTCGGCGTGCAAGTCCATGGTGAGTACACGGGCCACACCAACGGTTTGCAGCAAATCGGCCACCACTTTGGCCGAAATAGGCACCCTTGAAGAGCGAGGACGGCGGTCTTGTCTGGCGTAACCGAAATAGGGGATGACTGCGCTGATACGCTCTGCCGAGGCCCGTTTCAAGGCGTCGACCATGATCATCAGTTCCATCAGGTTTTCGTTGGTGGGGTAGCAGGTGGACTGCACTACAAACACATCACGTGCACGAACGTTTTGGTTGATTTCAACCGTCACTTCGCCATCAGAGAAACGACCAATTTCAGCCGCGCCGAGTTTGATGCCCAGGTGCTCTGCGATTTCGGCTGCCAAAACAGGGTTGGCGTTGCCGGTAAAGACCATGAAATCGGAGGGAGCGTTTGACATGGCTGGCGTAGATGGTGGACAAGAAGAAAGGACTGCCAGCCAGCAATTCTGCAGAAATGCCGCTTGACGTCACTTCCGGCGAAGTGCAAAAGGGTGGCAGGGGAAGAAGGATTCGAACCTTCGCATGCTGGAATCAAAATCCAGTGCCTTAACCAACTTGGCGACTCCCCTACACGGGAAACTTGTCTCTCAACACGCTTCCAGCTAATCGTCGCAGGAGACCCATCGGTGCAAAGGATGAACCTCCAAATTGCTACAAATCCGCCAAGTCCATCCTGCGGGAGGGTGAGCTAACACCGTCGAAGGTTCGATCTTGGCAAACACCGCGCTACCAGAACCCGTCATCCGGGCTTGCAAACTTTGGTTTTCCAGCCAGTAGATGGCTTGAGAAACCTCGGGACACAGCCTTTGGGCAACGGCTTGCAAGTCATTGCGCCCGAAAGCGTAAGGCTGTGCAGCAAAGTCTTGTATTGTAGCAGGCTGTGTATTGCGAACCAGCAGGGGGTCTTGAAAAATAGTCGCCGTTGACAGGCCTAGTTGCGGTTTCAGCACCACAAATTGCGCTGGCGGCAGGTCTATGGGCTGGAGTTGCTCGCCAATGCCTTGCACCCAGGCATTTCGTCCACCTAAAAAAAACGGCACATCCGCACCCAAGTTGGCGCCCAAAGGCAACAGTCGCGACAAGGGCCAGTTCAGCTCCCACAACCGGTTCAAGGCCAGTAATGTGGAGGCCGCATCCGAGGATCCACCACCCAATCCAGCTTCAGAGGGAAGGTTTTTTTGCACACGAATCAAGGCACCATAGCGACTCCCACTGGCTTGTTGCAGTGCATGGGCCGCTTTGAGGCTGAGGTCGAGTGGTGGCAAAGGCGTGCTCAAGTCTTTTCGCAACAATTGGCCGTCATCGCGACGATCAAAGTGCAATACATCCCACCAGTCGATGAGCATGAAAGTTGATTGCAGCAAGTGGTAACCATCGTCACGGCGGCCTGTGATGTGCAAAAACACATTCAGCTTGGCGGGTGCGGGTACGTTGTGCAGAAACTGCATGGTAAAACCAAATTCAAGAAGAGGGGTCAAGCAAGAGGGTGAGTTGCAGGGCTGGCAAAGGTTGCTGGCGTTCGGCCAGGACGCGCCGCCCCGATTTCAAGTTCTGGGCGCTGATTTTCCAGCCAGCTACCGGGGGGCCTGCTCGGTCTAACCAAGTCAACAAAGCGGGTAATGGCAAAGAAGCACCGGTTAAACGCTGGGTCAGCGCGTCCATGGAATCAAATTGCTGGATATCCACACCCTTTTGCAAGCTTGCGCCATGGGAATCCCATCGCACCATCGCCAATGTGGTGCCCAAAGGTGACAGCAGTGTGAGTTCGCCTTGTTCAGCATGACCGGTCATTTCAAAGGCGGTGCTGAATTGTTCGGGCGGGTTCTTGGCCACCTGCAAAGTCAATCGTCCTTCCCAGTGACCCATAGGACGGGATGCATCATTCACCATGGTGCGGGGAGCATGGCCACAAGCCGCCAACAAGACCAGCAAAACACAGCCTAAGCCATGCCAGCAAGTCTTGCGCCACAACATCAGAGTTTGACTTTCAAGCGTTTCAAGGTTTGTTGCAGCAACTCATTGGTTTGGTCTAGTCGTAATGCTTCGCGCCAAATTTTGCGAGCCTTGTCTTGCTGACCTAGGCTCCAATGCACCTCACCCAAGTGCGCGGCGATTTCCACATCCGGACGATTGGCATAGGCACGCTCCAAGATAGCCAGCGCCGACAGTTTGTTGCCCATGCGGAACTCTACCCAGCCCAAGCTGTCAACGATGTAAGGGTCTTCAGGGGAGAATTCCAAAGCTTTGACAATCAGGTCGCGTGCTTCAGGCAAGCGCAGATTGCGGTCTGCCAATGAAAAACCCAAAGCGTTATAGGCGTGTTGGAAGTCTGGCTTGGCGGCAATGATGCTGCGCAACAGCTTTTCCATTTCATCTAAGCGGCCAAGCTTTTCAGCCATCATGGCCACTTCATAGCGCAAGTCAAGGTCGTCAGGCTCGTCTTTGCTGGCCTTGGTTAAGACTTGGTAAGCATCATCGAATTTTTTGAAATCACGCAGCAGCTTGACCTCGGCTTGCAAACGAGCGCGTTTGGCTTGCGGTGTATTGGTAGGCAATTGCGAGATGAGTGCGCGAGCCTTGGCCATATCGCCTTTGCTGGCCAACAGGTTGGCGCGTTGTACCTGCACTTGTGTGAGTTGCTCGGGGTCGTCAATTTTGTTCAACCAAGATTCAGCTTCGGCGCTGTTTTTGGCTTTGAGGGCCAATTGAGACAGCATCAAATAGGCTTGCGAGAGACCGCGAACCTCTTGCTTGTCTTTTTCCAATTCCAAAAAGCGCAGCAAAGAGGCCTTGGCTTGCTCGTCTTGTGATTGTTCGACCTGTACGGCACCCAGCAGCAACCAGACATCAGAAAAATGGGGCATTTCTTGCGAGAGCTTTTGCAACTGCACCAAGGCGTCACTCAAGCGTTGGCTGTCAATCAATACGCGGGCATAGCTGAGTTGCAAATTGGGTTGACTGTTTTTCTTCAGCGCCTGCAACACCAGGTCTTCTGCTTGCGATTCCCCCAGTGACAAAAGCTCCAAGGCCAGCATGGCCGGCTCGGGTGACTCAGGGGATTTGGCCAGCGCCAATTTCGCTGCTTCAACTGCTTGGGGTAATTTTTTCGCCCAAATACGCATGCGACCGATGGTGGCCCAAGCCACGGCAGATGTGTTGTCTTGGGTGGTAAAGGGCGTCAAGGCTTGCTCTACCACCGCATTAGCCAGCTCTTTGTCTTGCACCTGCGAATAAATTTGGGGAATGCCCACGATGCCTTCCACCTGTTGCTCTGGCGGCAACAAAGTGATGCTTGAACGCAAGGTCGTAACGCTTTCAGCTATTTGGTTCAAGGCAATTTGAATCTGCAACACATAGCTGTTGGCTTCGTGCGATTTGGGATGGGCTTTTTTCCAAGCTTTGGCGCTCTCTAGCGCTGACTGTCCCGAGCGCGCCGCTAAAGCCACCTCTACAGAGCGCTTGTAGACCGCTTCATCGCCGCTTTTTCGCGCAGCTTCAAAAATCATGGAGTAGCCTGCACCCGGGTTGCCTTGGGTGACTTGCATCTCGCCCAGCAAGATGAGCAACATCCATTCCGAATTGAGTTTGGAATTTTCGATGACAGCTGACTCAGGCTCCACAGGTGGGGGCGCAGACTGAGCCCATGCAGAGTTAAAAGTGCCGACAAAGAGGGTCAAACCAGAGGTCACAGCCAAACAAGCTGGGCGCAGCAAAGATGATCGGAGGTAAGAATTCATCGGGGAATGATAATCGCTGCATTCCCTCGTCCGCTTGCCATGCCCGAATTACCCGAAGTTGAAGTCACAAGGCTGAGTTTTGCCTCTCGCATTGCAGGTGCACAAATCATGAATGTGGCCATGGGCAAGGCTTTGCGCTGGCCCTTGGGCTGTGCGCCTCAGGGCTTGCAAGGTTTGCATGTTTTAGGTGTTCGTCGGCGAGGCAAATACCTGTTGATGGATTTAAGCCAAGGTTTGTTGTTGATTCACCTTGGAATGTCGGGGTCTTTGTCGTTTGGCGAGGCCTTGAGCCCACCGGGTCCACACGACCATTTCAATTGCCTCACCGACAAAGGTTTGTTGCGATTGCACGATCCCCGTCGCTTTGGTGCGGTGGTCTATGCGGCCAGCCAAGACAGCCCTGTTGCCCAGAAATTGTTGGGGGGCTTGGGGGTAGAGCCTTTGGACGACGCTTTTGACCCTGAACTCTTTGCCCAATCACTCAAAACCAGACAAACCGTTATCAAGCAGCTATTGCTGGCAGGTGATGTGGTGGTCGGTGTTGGCAATATTTACGCCAGCGAAGCGCTTTTCAGGGCAGGGATTCGCCCCACCACGCGGGCCCATCGCATCAGCAAACCCAGGGCTTTGAAGCTACACCAAGCGATTCGCGAAGTGCTGATGGCGGCGGTTGCTCAAGGAGGCAGCAGCTTGCGCGACTTCAGCAATGCGCATGGACAAAACGGTTATTTCCAATTGCAGGCCATGGTGTATGACCGTGCAGGAGAACCTTGCCGAGTGTGCGCCACACCCATTAAGCGCTTGGTGCAGGGACAGCGTTCTACTTTTTATTGTGCCCAATGCCAAAAGCCATGAGGATGACCTCCAGCTTTGCTCAGCGATTGGTGGCTTGGCAAACATTACATGGGCGCCATGACCTGCCGTGGCAAGCCAGCGCTGATCCCTACCGCGTCTGGTTGTCCGAAATCATGTTGCAGCAAACCCAAGTTGTCACCGTGATGGGCTATTACGATAAGTTTTTAGCGCGCTTTCCAACAGTGATTCATTTGGCACAAGCCCATTTGGATGAGGTCTTGGGTTTGTGGAGTGGCTTGGGTTATTACAGTCGGGCGCGTCACTTGCACCGCTGTGCACAAATGGTCGCTGTGCAGCATGGCGGTGCGTTTCCAAGCAATAAAGCAGCGTTACAACAGTTGCCTGGCATTGGCCCTTCCACAGCAGCGGCCATCGCCTCGTTGTGCTTTGGACACAGAGAGGCGATCTTGGATGGCAATGTCAAGCGCGTGCTCACCCGTGTGTTTGGTTTTGGCCATGATGTGTCTTTAGCCATCCATGAAAAAGCCCTTTGGCAATTAGCTCAATCGGTTTTGCCGCTTTATGAAAGTGATATGCCACGCTATACCCAAGGCATGATGGATCTGGGTGCCACCTTGTGTACCCGCAGTCAACCCGCCTGTGAGCGCTGCCCTATGCAAGACTGTTGTGTGGCTTACCAAGAAGGTCAACCAAAGCACTACCCCGTCAAAACGCGCAAGGTGAAGCGCAGCGCGCAGGCTTTGTGGTTGCTGTTTGCACGCAGCGCTGATGGTGCTGTTTGGCTTGCGCAACGTCCACCCAAAGGTGTCTGGGCAAGCTTGTTTACATTTCCCATTTTTGATAGCGAAGAGGCTTTGATGGCTTCATTGCCTGAACCATTACAACCTAAGTTGCAATTGGCGCCCGCGTTCGTGCATGTGCTGACGCACAAGGATTTGCATCTGCATGTGGCGCATTTGGCTTTGTCCAAAGCCCAACCCTTGGATGGGGCAGGGCAGTGGTGGGCTGCGAAAGACTGGCCAAAATTGGGGCTGCCAGCGCCAGTCAGGCAATTGTTGACGGCTTAAAGCGTGTCAAGTTCTCGGTGACGCTTGAGGCTGACCCAATCGGACGAAAAGCGTTGGTGTAAAGCTTCAACCAAATACACCGAGCGGTGTTGCCCGCCCGTACAACCTATGGCCACCGTGACATAGCTGCGGTGGTCATTTTTCAGAGAAGGCAGCCATTGATCTAAAAAACCGCTGATATGTGCTTGCATGGTTTGTACAGGTGTTTGGCTTGCCAACCATTGCGCTACAGCGATATCACGCCCCGTCAGTGCTTTCAGGTCGGCTTCGTAATGCGGGTTGGGCAACATGCGTACATCGAATACAAAGTCGGCATGGACGGGTATGCCGCGTTTAAAGGCAAATGACTCGAACATCAGTGTCATTTGGGCGCTGGGTGCTGTCACCAAAGCGTGCACATAGTCTTGCAGCTTCACAGAGCGCAGCAAACTGGTATCAATAATGTGCGACTCTTCACGTAAATCCGATAAGAGTTTGCGCTCCAATTCAATGGCCGCGACCAAATCTCGGGTGGAAACCGCAGCCCCTTTGTCTGCGCGTGAAAGCGGGTGGTTGCGGCGTGTTTCAGAAAAGCGGTGTACCAAGGTATCGGTGTTCGCATCCAAGAAAAGCAGCCGTACATCAACCTTTGCTTGGCGCAATTGAGCCAGATGGGCGGGTACCAAGTGCAAGGCATGGGCGCTGCGCACGTCCATGGCGATGGCCAATTTGTTTTGCTGTGTTTGGTCTTCCAGTTCAAGCAAGGGCAAGAGCAACTCTGGTGGCAGGTTGTCAATGCAGTAATAGCCCGCATCTTCCAAGGCGTGCAAGGCTATGGATTTGCCAGAACCTGACATGCCTGTGATCAAAATCAGTTCACGGCTCATGTACGTGCCGTTTTGGTTTTGACAGCAAGCTTGGTCATGGCTTGCAACATTTCACGAGCATGCGCATGGGTGGTGTCCGACAAGCGCTCGCCACCCAACATGCGCGCAATTTCAGCCACCCTTTGTTCACCCACCGCAGGGGTCACGCTGCTTGCTACCCCTTCTTTGTCGGCTTGTTTGGAGACAACCCAATGGTGGTCAGCGCAAGCGGCAACCTGGGGAAGGTGCGTTACCGCCAACACTTGGCGATCTTTGCCCAGTTGTTTCATGAGACGACCCACGGTTTCAGCGACAGCGCCGCCCACGCCGGCGTCAACCTCGTCAAAAATAAGTGTTTGAGCGGTACCCAATTGGCTGGTGGTGACCGCAATGGCCAAGGCGATGCGAGAAAGTTCGCCACCTGAGGCCACTTTAGCCACAGGACGTGGCGTGCTGCCAGCGTGGCCAGCCACCAAAAACTGCACTTCTTCTAGACCATGGCTGGCAGGTTCGTCCAAAGCTTGCAGTTGAACTTGGAATTGCCCCCCTTGCATGCCCAGGTTTTGCATGGCTTGGGTGATGTTGGCGGCTAACTTGGGGGCGGCTTTTTGGCGAACCATAGAAAGTTTACGGGCCTCAGCCATGAATGCGCTTTTGGCTTTTTGTTCAGCAGCTTCCAGCGCCGCCAAATCAACCGCGGCGTCAAGCCTGGCCAACTCTTGCTGCCAAGCAAGGTAGAGCGATGGCAACTCTTGGGGGGTGCGCTTGTAGCGCCTAGCCAATGCCACCCACAGTCCCATTCGAGCGTCAATGTCTGCCAAGGCTTCGGGGTCCAGATCAGCATGTCTCAACCACGTTTGTAGGCTGTGCGCAGCATCCTCGGCCTGTGCCAGTGCAGAGGCTAATTGATCAGCAAGTTGTTGAAATTCCGGTTCAATTGGCGCTTGTTCTTGCAAGACCTTGACGGCTTGTGCCAAGTGGCTGTGTGCGGCGTCTTCCTCTTGTAAGTGGGTGAGAGCGGTTTGTGCCGCATCCAACAACGATTGCGCGTTGGATAAACGGCTGTGTTGCGCATTCAGACTGTCCCACTCGTCATGACCAGGGGAGAGTTTGTCGACTTCACCGATTTGCCAACCCAGACGCTCGCGCTCTTGTTGCAATTGGTCTTGTGCTGAACGTGCATGTTCCAAGCCTTGCAAGCTTTGCCGCCAATCGTTCCAAAGCGCTTGCAATGCTTGCCCAGGATGTTGGGCGTAGGCATCCAGCAAGTCACGCACTGCAGTGGCACTCGTGAGGCTTTGCCAAGCATGTTGACCGTGAATGTCCAGCAATTGGTCGCCTATTTCGCGCAATTGCGTGGCGGTGGCGGGACTGCCATTGATCCATGCACGGCTTTTGCCCTGCGCGTCTATGTTGCGCTTGAGCAGCAAATCATCGGCTACATCAAAGCCGTTGTCTTGTAGCCAAGTATGAAGATGCGCAGGCGTAGAAAATTCAGCACACAACTCGCTGCGAGCCGCACCTTCGCGTACCACACTGGCTTCTGCGCGTGCACCTAAAACCAATTGAAGCGCATCGATCAGAATCGATTTACCCGCCCCGGTTTCCCCGCTGAGCACCGTAAAACCAGCGCCAAACTCCAGTTCGAGTTGGCGCACGATGACAAAGTCACGCAGGCTGATGCGTTGCAAGCTCATGAACCACCCTCATTCCAATGCAATTTATGTCGCAGTGTGTCAAAGTAATTCCATCCTTTGGGGTGAAGAAATACCGCATGGTGTGGTGATTTACGCACCAAAACCTTGTCCCCTATCAGCATAGACGCCATGGATTGCATATCGAAATTGGCGCTGGCATCGCGACCTGCTACCAGCTCTATGGAAATTTCCACAGGGTCGGCCAGCACCAATGGTCGGTTGGAGAATGTGTGAGGCGCTATCGGCACCATCACCAACCCCCCTAAAGAAGGTTGTAACAACGGCCCCCCTGCTGACAATGCGTACGCAGTGGAACCTGTGGGGGTAGAAATGATCAAACCATCGGCACGTTGGTTGGCCACGAAATGCCCGTCAACCGACACGCGCAACTCCACCATGCCTGAAGTAGCGCCTCGGTTGATGACCACATCGTTCAAAGCCAGCGCATCGAAGACGCAATCTTTACCTCGCCATACTTGGGCATGCAACATGCTGCGGTGGTCCTCTTCATATTGACCATGCAACATGGCTTGCAACGTGGTTTCCATGTTTTCCAAGGAAATATCGGTGATAAAGCCTAAGCGTCCTTGGTTGATGCCGATCAAGGGTATGCCGTGCGGCGCCAGTTGTCTGCCAAAACCCAGCATGGTGCCGTCTCCACCCACCACCAAGGCCAAGTCACATTGCTTGGCAATGCTCGTCACATCCAAGACCGGGCAGTTATATGCGCCTAAGTGGGCGGCTGTGTCTTTTTCAACCACGACTTCGCAGCCTTGGCTGTGCAAAAACGCCACCAACGATGCCAATACAGGCTGGCCAGGAGACAAGGATGCCGCATGGCCAGATGAGGCATGGGGTTTGCCGATGACGGCTATTTGACCGAACTTGGGATTCATAGGCCAAATTACATCATTAAAATGCCTCGAAAGGATGACCATGCTGGACGATCGTGCCAAGTTGTTGCTCAAGACCCTGGTAGAGCGTTATATCGCTGACGGCCAACCCGTGGGTTCGCGTACCTTATCCCGCGCCAACGGTATCGAACTGTCCCCTGCCACCGTTCGAAATGTCATGGCCGATTTGGAGGATATGGGCTTGATCGTCAGCCCCCATACCTCGGCAGGGCGCATTCCGACAGCACGTGGCTACCGATTATTTGTCGACACCATGCTGACATTTGATCGCCAGCAGTTGCAAGCACCCAGTTTGGTCGCGGAGCAGCCGCAAAAAGTCATCACCAGCGCGGCACAGCTGTTGTCTAACCTGTCAAATTTTGTGGGTGTGGTCATGGCGCCCAAGCGCAGTTCGGTGT
Source organism: Limnohabitans sp. (assembly GCA_036787995.1). GTDB lineage: Bacteria > Pseudomonadota > Gammaproteobacteria > Burkholderiales > Burkholderiaceae_C > Limnohabitans. The sequence continues at coordinate 10,893 of DAIQOH010000037.1, forward strand.
TTCACCATATTGAGTTTCTGCGGTTGTCCGACAAACGCGTTTTGGTCATCATCGTCACGCCCGAGGGCGATGTGCAAAACCGCGTCATCTTTACCGACACCGATTTCACCCAAAGTCAATTGGTGGAAGCTTCCAATTACCTGAATGCCAATTTTGCTGGCCTGGCCATCGACCAAGTACGCGAGCGCTTGCAAGCGGAAGTCGAAAGCTTGAGAAGCGAAATTGCGTCATTGATGCAAGCGGCAGTGAATTTCAGTTCGGAAGCCTTGGTTCAAAGCGAAGACGAGGTGGTTATCAGCGGTGAGCGCAATTTATTGTCGGTTTCAGATTTTTCCAGCGATATGGGGCAACTGCGTCGTGCGTTTGAGTTATTTGAGCAAAAAGCCCAACTCATGCGTTTATTGGATATTTCATCCCAAGCCGAGGGTGTGCGCATCTACATTGGTGGCGAAAGTCAAATCGTGCCTTTTGAAGAACTATCCGTGGTGAGCGCCAATTACGAAGTGGATGGGCAAGTGGTGGGCACCTTGGGTGTGATTGGCCCTACCCGCATGCCATATGACCGAATGATTCAAATTGTGGACATTACCGCTAAATTGGTCAGCAATGCCTTGAGCCACAAACCAGTGTAAACACCTACCAATAATCCCTAATCCATGCCTTTTCATGGGTTTGTGTGTGAATTGAAGCATCACCGTGGGTGGTGTTCACGTGTTGTGATGCACTATCGCCGTGCTAAAACACAGAGGCAGCAATGAACGCACCCTCGGCATCACTTGCTGAAGAAGAGCTTGATGAGCCCATAGATTTAACGCCTTTTTTGGCCTTGGCTGTGGCATTGCTTTACATGCTTATGGCCGATGGCGAAATCGATGACCATGAGTCCAGCCAATTGCAGGCTGTCATTGGCGGCAACCAAGATGTGCTGGAGTTGGCTTTTGAATATGTGGAAACGGTCTCCATAGACCAATTTATCCAAGATGCCCCGCCTATTCTCAGCAATGAAGACAAATTGTGCATTTTGTGTAATTTGTGCGATTGCTTGTTGGCCGATGGTGTTTGCCTGCAAGTCGAAGAGGATTTATTCTTAAAAATTTGCAACGCATTTGGTTATTCACAAAAATCTTTTTCTACTTATTACAGTGCCATCTCTCTTAAAAATGAGAAGACACCTCTTGGGCCTTATGACCCAAACTTGCGCAATGATGATGTGATGACGCCTCATTTGGCATTGGCTGCTGCCTTGCTTTACATGATGGCGGCAGATGGCGATATCGCGGAAGAAGAAATGGGGCAGTTACAAGTCTCTATTGGGGAGTTTGAAGGCTTGCAAGCCAGCGCCATGGTCTACGTGCGTAAAGTCAAGATGAGCCAGTTTTGCATTCAAGCCCATGCGGCGTTGAATACCGATCAAAAATTGCTCATTCTGGCCAATGTGTGTGATTCCATGATGTCCGATGGTGAGGTGGCGGAGGTCGAAAAAGAGTTGTTTGAAAACATGTTGCAGGCTTTTGATATGACTGAGAGGCAATTCAGTCCTTACTATGCACCGTTAGAAATTAAAAACTTCAAGCCATTCGGTACGGATGAGGAAGTCAATTCTTTGCATACCCGAAAGAGCACACGGCGCAAGGGGCGGGGTGAAACCTTTGGATCACAGCTAAGTCATAAGCACAGCAATGCAGGCAATGGTCGTCGTGAAGTCAATGATGCAAGCCAACAAGGCGAATGGCAAAGCACTGAATCCAAGGGAAGCTTGAGCGATATTGTTACCCGCACCATGCAGGAGAACATCCAGCAAGTTGGCGCTAATTTCGAAAACAAAGATGACATCGATCGCGTCACGCTGAATGCAGTTGGTAAATCCAATATACAAGCTTTACCTGAAGCAGGGTCAGCTGCTAATTTACACAATATTGAAGAAGCTGGCCGTTTGTCCAATGTGCAGAAAATTGGCGCCAATGGTTTTCAAATTCACCGCCAACCCTTGAGTGAGGGAGGGTTTGCTGACAATCGACAGGGTATAGATTTTTCAGGCGTTGTGACGGGTACGCCTAAGTTGGTTTCAGAAAATCGCTTAAACGATTTGCAAGTCAATATTGGTCAAATACATGAAAAACTTGACCGCATGAATCCAACCAAGGCTTATGAAAAAAATAATTTTGGATTTGTAGAACCTGTATCAACTGTGATTGCGCAAATACCGGTTGAAGCCATAGATTCAAAAAAGACGCCCCTACCTAATGACTGGCCAGAGTTGAATTTCCAAGCAGTTGAAATTCCCAAATTTATTCGGTCTGAGCGTAAACCCCAGGCATTGGTAACCGAATTGCCAGAAGAACCCGCACTACCCGTTGCCATCACTGTGGTATCCCCAGACTCTGCTGAATCCACCATGTCTTCAGTGGCAGTCGGTTCAACACCTAAAGTCAGGTCTGCTTCTCCCCCATTTCTGGTTTTGGCTGCCGCTGTGGTCATCTTGCCCATGGGTGTTTATGGTTATGGACAGGTTTACCCCAGCTTGATTTGTCAAGGTCAGGTGCTGGAATCGCGTTTTTGGACAACAGAGGGAGATGCAAATTCGACATCCCTGACACAAGAAAACCGCCTTGCAGAATCGCACCGTATAGAGATTCGACGAGGCGAGGTGTATCTGGATAACCACCGCTTTCCACTTTACAAAGAGCTCAACAAAGACAACCACTTTGCAGCCCAAACCCCAGTAGGGTTTCATGGCAGTTACACCACCCATGCTGTAGAAAACATGTCTTATGCCTTTGAGTTCAATACTCGCAGTCAAAGCTTGCAAGTGTTCACGCAGTCCTCGGGTGTACGCTTCATCGATGGTGATGTGGGTCAGACGAAAGTGGTTGCCGTATTCACGGGGCAGTGTGAAAAACCGTGGCTTTGATATGGTGACAAAGTCAGGCTTTATTGCTTTTATTTTTGTATTTTTTTTATCGGCCTGCACATCGTCGGACACGCAAGAATTCTTTTGTGAAAGCTATGCGCAAGAGAATCTAAGCAATGTGTATAAACAACAAATCATTCGCTTGGGCAAACAGCAACTCTGTGTCATCTGGCCTGTTGACGCCTCGGTATGTGGTGTTTCCGGCAAGCCAGTTTTAACAGCATGGTTTGACGATCGCACACGCCTAGGTCAAATACGCGGGCACTTACAAACAGACTTTTCATCCAAGCAAGTTTCCTTGGATATTCTTCCATTTGCACGAGACAAAGGGGATGCATCCAGTGGCCTGCCAGTGCCTAATGCGCAACTGCATTTTGTCTTTCGTCCATCGGAGGGGAGTTTGCTTTTAACCCCGGGTAACCAAGACAGCCAGACATCAGAGTTCGTTTGCAAGCCTTGGATTAAACAACGCTGGTGGGCTATTTATTGACCGCAGCATGACGCCGAAAAGAGGTTGAAACTGGGCAAAGTACAATCAAAGCTCGGGCCTATAGCTCAGTTGGTTAGAGCAGAGGACTCATATTTTTCAAATGTGCCTTACGCGTGGAAACTGTGTAAGGGATGGTGTCAAAGTCGGCGAAAGCTAAGTGCAGCAATGCATATGCCAACGCCGAGCCAAGCTTGGTGAGAAATCACCTTGAAGGTGTAGAGACTTGACGGCACCCACCTAAGGCGAAAGCTATGGTGAAGGCAAAGTCCAGGGAGTGGTGAAAGCTACACAAACCGGAATCCTTTGGTCCCTGGTTCGAGTCCAGGTGGGCCCACCAACAAGAGTGAAACCCCTGTTAGCGTTAGCAGGGGTTTTGTTTCAAAAGCAAAACACATGAATATCAATGCGGATGACAGCCAGCGGGTGGTGATCAATCACCATGACTTGCCTTGGATTGCCAGCCCCGAACTCGGTGTCCACAGGCGAATGCTTGAGCGCCAAGGCGACGAGTTGGCCAAAGCCACTTCTGTCGTTTGCTATCAACCTGGCTCTCAATTTCAAATGCACACCCATGGTTTGGGTGAAGAAATACTCGTTTTGGAAGGGGTTTTCAGCGATGGGGCTGGAGATTATCCTGCTGGCACGTACATCATGAATCCACCAGGGTCTTCGCATGCGCCTTTCAGCGAATCTGGATGCACGCTTTTTGTGAAATTGCGGCATCTTGGTTCTGAGCAAACAGAGCGAGAGGTCATCAATACGAAGACAGCCGTTTGGTATCAAGGCATGGTGCCTGGCTTAAGCGTCATGCCACTGATGCAGCAGGGTAGTGGATCGACGTTGGTGAAATGGGCGCCTCAAACGTATTTCAATCCTCATAGGCACTACGGTGGTGAAGAAATCTTTGTGGTTGATGGGGTCTTCGAGGACGAACACGGTCGCTATCCTGCTGGAACCTGGATCAGAAGTCCTCATCTGAGCCTGCACAAACCATTTAGCAAAGAGGGCTGCACTATCTTTGTGAAAACGGGACATCTTTTGATCTAAGCAGGTTGATTACGCCGAGTGGGTTTGTGCCTACGCTGTCATAACTGATGCGTGTTATCATTCGCGCCCAGTGCGGCTGTAGCTCAGTTGGATAGAGTACTTGGCTA
>DAIQOH010000038.1:0-14903 GCA_036787995.1 Limnohabitans sp.
CTAAGTTACAACGCAATGCACGAACCAACATCACATAGGTGAATGCAGGTGTTTTGTCGCCTTGCAATTTTTGTAACTGCTCCATCAAGTCAACGGCGTAGGCCCAGTCTTGACGCATCAAGGCCAACAAGCCGGTAATTGCCAAAATATCTTCGCTGTCGGGATACAAACTCAAACCAGCGTCGCCCAAAGCATTGGCCAAGGCGTCTTTGCCTTCTGTCACCAAAGTCTGGATGGCTTCTCGGATTTCCATGGGGGAAAACTTAGAAACATCTTTGTCGCTGATCATTTGGCCCATTTCTGCGGTGCCGATCACTTCTCTTGCCAATGCTTTCATGTCTAACTCCTAAAAAAGGTTTACGGTTGGAAACAATCCCAACCGGATCAGTTCCCTCACATGAAACCTGTTAAGCAAAACAGATGCCAATTTCAAAAGTATCTGATTTGCGATCGCAAGAGAGTTGATGAATACATTTATTGGATACTTAAATAATTACTGATTTTTAATTTTTAAATATTAAATATTCAGTGGCATAAAGTTGCCACCAGTTTGCCGCTAATGCGGCAACTATTGTCGATTAGTCGTCAACGTCTTTAGTGCTTATCGATAAAACCCACAGACATTGTTACCGTCTTTCAAGAAACAGGGGACTTTCTTACTTCGAGTGAAACCTTGACAGCCTTGCAATGGCATTTTTATTGCTTGTTACACAGGTAAATTGAAATTTTCATCCACTAAACCTTATGCCTGTTATCAATACCAACGTTAAAGCCTTGATGGCTAAATCAGCGCTACAGGGAAATGAGCGGCCACTGTCCGTATCCATGGAGCAGCTGTCAACGGGTAAACGCATCAATTCTTCAAGGGATGATGCTGCAGGACTGGCTATTGCTACTTGGATGAATACAGAAATCAGATCGCTGAACCAAGCGGTGAGGAACGCCGGTGACGCTGTTTCATTGCTGCAAACCGCTGATGGTGCCACTGGCGAAATCAGCAATATGTTGCAGCGTATGCGTGAGTTGTCTGTACTTGCTGTGAATGACACTTTCAACAAAGTCCAGCGCGGCTTCATGGACATGGAGTTTCAGCAATTAAAAAAACAGATCGTACAAATTGCCAACAACACAGAATGGAACGGTTTTCCTATACTGAATGGCAGTACTGGCGTGCCTATAGGTCACCAATCGAAAGCAACTGGCATTGGTACTTTCGGCACATCTTCAGCAAACCTTCCCGCCATCATCGCCAGCGATATGTCGATCAATGGCGTACCTATTGGAATTCCTAGCGCTTCTGACGACAACTTGACGCATTGGGTGGCTGGCTCAGACAGCCGAGCTTTCAGTGCTATTGCCAGAGCTGCAGCCATCAATGCAAAGACACCGATGACGGGTGTGCGAGCGATCCCACAACCAACGCTGTTGACAGGAACCACCATGAGTGCCGCAACAGCAGTCTATAGCGGCACGCTAACCATAAATGGCCAAAGCATAACGATCACTACTGTGGTCAATGACACCAGTAGTACAAGAGATCAAATCGTCAGGGCTATCAACTCACTGACGCCTGATACAGGGGTTATGGCAAAAGACACAGGGCAAGATGCCAACGGCATTTTGCTAACGGCAAAGGATGGCCGCAATATTGAGCTTAGTTTGGTCTCAACCGATGCCAACTTTGCAGCTCATACTGGTTTGAAGGCAGGCATTCAAACTGGCGGCATTGCATTAACCACGCAACGCGACGATCCGCTCAAGATCAGCAGTCCCAGTGGATATATCTCAAGATGGGGTCTTACGACGGGAGATTTCAGCATACCGACAACCAGGGCATTGGTGCTTCAACGCTCTGTAGCCTCTCCTAATACCACCTACACACCTCTGAATACGGGCGATCTGGTGATCAATGGTTTCGGCATACGAGCCACGACGGACGCCGACGATGCATTATCTATTGCCAAAAGCGGATTAGGCAGCATTGATAGCAGCGACAAACGCAGCAGTGCGATTGCTTTGGCAGCAGCCATCAACGACAGTCAATCGCAAACCAACGTCACTGCACTGGCCCAAGGAGCTTTGCTGCAAGGTACGGCTATGTCAACTGCCAACGGCACGACGACATTAATGATAAATAATGCCACGGTATCTGTAACCCTGACTGCTTCCCAAACAACGGCACAGAGGTTGAATGCAGTTTTAACAGCTGTGAACGCGGGTACAAGCACCCATGGTGTGAAAGCATCTCTCAACGACTCAGGTGGTATCGACCTCACCACAGTAGACGGGCGGAATCTGTCCATACAAATTGGCTTGGGCGCAGGAATGAGCAACGCCGATTTGGGTTTGAATGCTGATATTCCTAGCAGCTCAATAGCCCCGCCTGGCTATAAAACCTATTACGGAAGTGTCACTCTTCAATCGCGTCAACCCTTCACCATTACCCCCGGTGTGAATGGATATTCGACATCTTCTAACTTCAAAGCCTTGGGCTTTTTAGAGGGCCATTACGGTTACGAAAGCACCGGGCAATTAAGTTTTCAGGTTGGAGCAAGAAAGTACCAAACCATCAATATCGACATGCCTGACTTTGGTAGCCAAGGCGCCATTACAGGACTTGTCACGGCAGACGCACAATTAGGCAACCCTATCGTAGGAATTACCACCCCCCAAAGCGCTACTCAAGCGATTGATTTGTTAGATCGGGTATTACAAAAGGTCAATGAATCTCGCGCTACGATGGGTGCAGTGACCAATCGACTGAACCATGCAATGGACAACATCACTAATGTATCCATGAATACCAGCAATTCACGAAGCAAAATAGAAGATACAGACTATTCTCTTGCCTCCTCTGAATTGGCGCGTGCGCAAATCATCCAACAAGCTGCCACAGCCGTTTTGGCGCAAGCCAACGCCAGTCAACAGATTGTTTTAAAGTTATTACAGCAATAAAAAGGGTTCTTACGAACCCTTTAGTGATCAATCGCAGATTTTTTAACCAAGTAAATCTTCAACTCTTACTTTGGGAGATTGGATGGTGTGAGTCATTAAAGTTTGCCAAAAAAGTTTTTTCCGACAACAATTCCTGATGGTCTGGAAAACGCTGCAAACCTTCTTGCACGACCTCAAACGCCCTGGCGGGCTCTAAATTACAACGTAAGGATCTGGCCAGAATTACAAATGTTAAAACAGGGGATTTCTCACCTTGCATGCGTTTGAGCTCTTCGAGCAACTCTACCGCCAATGACCAATCTTGCCTGGTACTCGCCAACAACCCCGTTACAGCCAAAATATCCTCTGAATAGGGGTAAAGGTTAAGCGCGGCTTCACCCATCAGATAAGCAAAATCGTCTCGGCCATCGCGCATTAACGCTTGAATGGTTTGGCAAATTTCTGATGGGCTATAACGCGATAAATCACGCTCATTGACCATGCCGCCAAGTTTTTGCTTGGTTGAAATTTCTTGAAGCAGTATTGACATCTTGTTGCTCACTAAAAAAATGACTGACCATCACATATGCAATAAATATGCCATTCGTGTTTTGCTTACGTGTGCTTAGGCATGTAAATTGCTGAACCAGTGGAGAAATGAATCAGCCTCGAAACATTCACTTTTGAATTAATTAAATCCATTATTTAACCTTTAATTGTTCAATTTGAATGTCGAATTCTTGACAACAATCCATGCAGCCCAATGAACTCAACTTTTCAAAAAAATATCGACGCTTTCAAGACCCGCTTCAAGTGGAACGATGAAGCAGTCGAGGCTTTGAGAAAGACGCCGTTTAACTTTGAACACACACCGAACATACGTAACAGTCCGGTGGGTTTACCCAATATTTATTACGGGCAAGGCGATAGTGAATTATCTGTATTTGATGACCGAAACCCCTACGCCGATATACAAAATGCTTTGCTTCAGTTCGAGGGTAAGAACATTTCCCATGTGATCAGTCTTGGGATGAATTTTGGATTTTTGACCGAAGAGATTTTGAATCAATACAATGATTTACAACGCATCATCATTGTGGAGCCATCAGGCGCCTTGTTCCTAGAGCAATTGGAAGTCATGGATTTGAGCTCGCAAATTGCTAATGAAAAAGTGGCTTTCATTATTGGAAACAGTGTTTCTGATTCTGTCAGCCTTTTGGCGCCACATTTTCAAATTGCCAGCGCTGATATGAAGGAATGGGGGTTCGCGCTGATCCCCAATGCATTACAACTGTACGGTGAATTTTCTAAAGAATTCATTGGTCAGTTTGGTAATTTGATGTATCACCAAAAACTCAATGCCAACACCGCGACCGTGTTTGGCCCTAAGTTTTTAAAAAACTATCTAAATAACGTGATTCACCTGCCACAGTCCCATTATGTGTCTCAAATTGAGGGCAAGTTTGAAGGCGAGCGTTGCGTCATCATCTCCGCGGGACCATCATTGGAAAAGCAATTGCCTCTGCTCAAGGCCATTCAAAACAAAATTGTGTTGATATCGGTGGGTGCGGCTTTGCCAACTTTGCATGCGCATGATATCCACCCCCATTTTGTTGTTTTGATTGACCCCATTGAACTCAATATCAAAGATTTTTCATCTGGTAAGTTCACTCGTGAAATTTTGGTCAGCTCATTGGTTGGCAATTCATCTGTTGTTGCCAATTTCCAAGGTGAGAAATTTTTCACCCAATTTAGTCAAAATTTTGATGAGGCACCAAGTAACCCATATGGAAGAATGTGTTTCATGGACAGCGCAGGATCTGTGGCCAATTGCGCCTATTCTTTTGCCAAGATCATAGGCATGAAAACCATTGCATTTGTGGGGCAAGACTTGGCTTACACAGGGGGCGTTAGCCATGCTATGGGTCACCAACAAAGAGAGGATAAAACATCCGAAGAGATGGAAAAAGACTCGAATATGAAAAAGGTTGCGGGCTATTACGGCGACACTGTATTCACCACCATTGCTATGGATGTATTCAAAGCTTGGTTTGAAGCTCGTTTTGCTGCCGACAAAGACATCACAGCACTGAACTGTACCGAGGGTGGCGCCATGATCAAAGGATCTGTACAACAACCATTTCAAACCCTTGCCGACGAATTGTTAGGTTTGCCAGACATTGATATCAGTGCGCGCACGGATGTGCCTTTGGTGAAAATCCCTAGCGTCAAATCCTTGTTCCAAAAAGATTTGGCGGATATCAATTCAGTGTCACAAATTTTATCGGCTTGTTTGAGTAGCTTCAAGCAGGTTATAAAAAATGATCAAGACAATAAAGCCATGACTAAAGCTATCAAAATGTTGACCAGTTTCAAAGATTATTTGACCAAGGTCGAAAAATCCTCTGCTCCTCACGTCAATTACATCATGACGCGCGCTTTGCTTAACTTGTCTAAAGAAAACATCAAAGAATCAGACAGCAGTTTTGAGGTGCTCAACAAGCTTAAACCCCATTTAACAGACTTACAAAAAGGTTGCGAAACATACTCTACCTTGTTGCTTGAAGTATTGAAAACCTTGCGGCAAAAACCCATGACCAACCCGTGATATGACAAACCTCAAAACTGCATCGACTGACAGGCAAAAACCAGGCTGGTGGCGAAGTGCCGTGCTGAATGAAGACGCGTATATTGAACACGCTATTCGAAATTTAGAAGAAACCGGTTATCAAATTGTGTTGGTCACTGACTCTGCCGGAAAATTTTTAGGCACTTTGACCGACGGTGATATCAGGCGTGGAATGCTTGCTGGTTTGGCATTGACCACACCAATCAAACAAATGATCAATTCCAAACCATTGATCGCACCTGTTGAAGTCAGCCGTGAAACGGTACTGCACATCATGCACGCCAACAAAATCCACCAAATTCCGGTGGTTGACAGCCAAGGTCAATTGGTTGGCTTGCATATTTGGTCTAGCGTCATAAGCACCAACCAAAGACCCAACACCTTGGTCATCATGGCAGGCGGCATGGGCAAGCGTTTGCGCCCATATACCGACTCATGCCCTAAACCCATGCTACGTGTGGCAGGCAAACCTATGCTTGAACACATCATCGAGCGCGCAAAGCTCAATGGCTTTTCAAACTTCATCATTTCAGTTAATTACTTGGCTGATGTGATTACCAATTATTTTGGTAACGGAAGACAATTCAATGTATCAATTAGCTATGTTCACGAAACTGAACCCTTGGGCACGGGCGGCTCACTGAGTCTGATTGACCCATTGCCCAGCGACCCTATTGTTATCACGAATGGCGATGTACTCACCCATGTGAACTATGCCGAAATTTTGGATTTTCATCTCAATAACCAAGCTGTGGCTACCATGGCTGTTCGCAACTTTGAATGGCAACACCCTTTTGGGGTGGTTAAAACGCATGGCGCAGACATCATAGGAATTGATGAAAAACCTACAACGCGCACCTTGGTCAATGCGGGCATCTATGTACTCAGCCCTCAGGCGGTAGCGCAATTGCAACCCCAATCCTACTGCGATATGCCCTCATTGTTTCAAAAATTGATGTCCTCCAAGCACAAGACCATTGTCTTTCCCATGCATGAACCTTGGATCGATGTAGGTCGTGAAGCAGACTATTTGGTGGCCGCTGAACAATTCAAAATATCTTGATATGAAAAAAACGCTTATCACGGGCGCCGATGGGTTTATTGGTTCACATCTCACCGAACTTTTGGTGCAACAAGGCCATGCCGTCAAAGCCCTGAGTCAGTACAACTCTTTCAACCACTGGGGCTGGTTGGAAGACCTTTCTTGCTTACCCGAGATTGAAGTGGTCAGTGGCGATGTGCGTGATCCCCACTTTTGCCGCCATATCACCAAAGACGTAGATCAGATATTTCATTTGGCTGCACTCATTGCCATTCCTTATTCCTATGTTGCCCCTCAAAGCTATGTAGAGACCAATGTCAATGGCACACTCAACATGTGTCAAGCGGCATTGGATAACGGTGTAGAGCGTTTTATACACACGTCTACCAGCGAGGTTTATGGGACAGCGCAATACGTCCCCATCAATGAGGTCCATCCTTTGCAACCGCAATCTCCCTATAGCGCCTCCAAAATAGGGGCAGATGCGATTGCCATGAGTTTTCACCATGCGTTTGGTTTGCCACTGACCGTGGCACGCCCCTTCAACACCTACGGGCCACGTCAGTCTGCCCGCGCAGTCATTCCAACGATCATTGGTCAAATCGCTAGCGGTGTGAAGCAAATCAAGTTAGGCGACACGACACCGACACGTGATTTCAATTTTGTCAGTGACACTTGCCTAGGCTTTTCACAATTATCACAATGTGCTGAGGCAATTGGCGAAGTGGTCAACATAGGCTCCAACACCGAAATCAGTGTGGGAGAGACTTTGAGCATGATCAAAGATATTATGCACAGCGATGTGGAATTTGTCAGCGAGAATGCACGCTTGAGACCCAGCCAATCTGAGGTTTTCCGTTTATGGTGTGATAACCAAAAAATACAGCAACTCACGGGCTACCAAGCTCAAGTGGGCTTACGAGATGGGCTTAAGAAAACCATTGATTGGTTTACCCAGCCTGCCAATTTAGCCAAATATAAAACTGGTATTTATAACGTCTAAACCATGGATCACCTGGTTTCTTTTATTCGTGAAATATATGGCAGCCATGACAGAATTGCACTGCATGAGCCTCTATTTAGAGGGCGCGAAAAAGAATATGTGAACGAAGCCATTGATTCGACGTTTGTGTCTAGCGTGGGTCAGTTTGTCAATCGATTTGAATCTGACCTGACTGATTACACAAGAAGCCTACAAGCGGTTGCCACAGTCAACGGCACGGCAGCACTGCATGTGGCCTTGGTGGCATGCGGCGTTGGCGTGGGTGACTTGGTCATCACGCAGTCGCTGACCTTTGTTGCTACATGTAACGCCATTCGTTACTGTGGTGCCGACCCCGTTTTTGTAGATGTGGATGCACACACTTTGGGTTTGTCGGCATGGGCCATGCGTCAATGGCTGCAAGAGCATGCCTTTGTGGATGACCGTGGCCAATGCCGACACACAGAGTCAATGCGAGCCATCAAAGCGGCCTTACCCATGCACACCTTTGGCCATCCTGCCGACCTTGACGGTTTGGTCGCTGTTTGCCGAGACTGGCACCTCATTTTGATCGAGGATGCCGCTGAGTCTTTGGGAAGTTTTTACAAAGGTCAACATACAGGTACTGTGGGTTCAATGGGTTCATTGAGTTTTAACGGCAATAAAACCATCACCACTGGAGGGGGTGGTGCTGTTTTAGCCAGCAGTTCCGAATTGGCTGCTCGCGTTAAGCACCTCACCACCACAGCCAAGCAAGCCCATGCTTATGACTTTGTTCACGATGAATTGGCGTTCAACTACCGTATGCCCAATATCAACGCGGCTCTAGGCTGCGCCCAACTCGAACAACTTCCAAAGTTTATCCAAGCCAAACGCAAATTGGCTCTTTCTTATAAAGTTTTTTTTGCCAACAGTGATTGGCAGTTTGTAAACGAACCTGAAGGATGTCAATCGAACTTTTGGCTCAATGCCGTGCTGTGCGAAAACCGTTTACAAAGAGACGCTTTGCTGAACCACCTGCACAGCCATGGCATTTTGTCTCGGCCCAGCTGGACACCCATGCATCTGTTGCCCATGTACGCAGCTTGCATGCGCGGTGCATTGCCGCAGACACAGCGTTTGTTCGATACCTTGGTGAATTTACCCAGCGGCGTTCCAGCTGCGCGCTTATCATGAAACGCACCATTGCAGTTTTCACAGGCTCGCGAGCTGATTACGGCTTGCTCTTTTGGCTCATGAAAGACATCCAAGCCAACGACCATTTGACGCTGCAAATATTGGTGAGTGGCATGCACCTCTCTGTCACGCACGGAGAAACATGGCGTGACATCGAAAACGATGGCTTTCATATAGACCAGCTTGTTGACCTTCAACTTACTGGTGATAAATCATTGGATATTGCTAAGGCGGTTGGCCGCGGCGTCATTCAAATATCCCAAGCATTGTCCGAAATGAAGCCAGATATTTTGGTGATTTTGGGGGACCGCTTTGAAGCCTTGGCTGCCGCCCAAGCAGCCCATTTTTTAGGCATTCCCATTGCCCATTTGCATGGCGGCGAAATCACGCAAGGCGCCAACGACGATGCCACGCGACACGCCATCACCAAACTGGCTCATATTCACGGCGTGTCAACCGAACAACATCGCCAGCGGGTTATTCAAATGGGTGAAGCACCCCACGCTGTGCATTGCGTCGGTGCGTTTGGACTGGACGCGATTCGCCGCACACCTCTGCTGTCACGGACCGACTTGATGGCTGTGCTTGGATTTGACCCAACTTTAGGATTGGCTGTACTTACCTACCACCCTGCCACCTTAGGTCACGAAGATGGCTTAAACACCTTGCAAAACATTTTGCAGGCTTTGGAAGCCCACCCACATTTGCAAGTGCTTGTCACCTACCCCAACGCCGATGAAGGTCACACGGCCATCATCAAGGCTATCCATGCAGAAGCCATTCGCCGCCCTCTTCGCGTCAAACCCTTTGAATCGCTGGGCATGGTGAAGTACCTCAGCGCCCTTCAACACGCCGCTTTTGTTGTGGGTAACTCATCAAGTGGATTGATCGAAGCGCCCTCTTTTGGAATACCAACCATCAATGTAGGCATTCGCCAACAAGGTCGATTACAGCCAGCCTCCGTCATCAATACATATACCGATTCAATGTCTGTAGGTAGCGCCATCAACCAGGCTTTGTCCACCGATTTTTCAGAATTTTGTCGCAGCGTTGTGAACCCCTATGGGGACGGCCATGCTGCGCAGAAGATGCTGGCTGTTTTGCAGACCTCTTCTTTGAGCACTGTTAAAGTATTTTTCGATTCAGAGGCTGCCCATGTCGTTTGAACCCCAGCACGTTTATGTGATTGCCGAAGCCGGAGTGAACCACAACGGCCAATTGGACTTGGCCATGCAACTGGTCGATGCCGCTGCCAGCGCAGGTGCTGATGCAGTGAAGTTTCAAACTTTTCAAGCAGATCGCTTGGCCAGCAACACAGCGCCCAAAGCCTCCTACCAAACTGAAACCACGTCTGCAAGCGAGTCACAACACGCCATGCTCAAAAAGTTGGAGCTGCCCTTTGATTGGCACGCACCGCTTCAGAAGCATGCCACAACGCTAGGCATCACTTTCTTATCGACACCTTTTGACGTGGTCAGCTTGAAGTTTTTACAAACGCTTCAACTGCCTATGCTCAAAGTGTCATCTGGCGACTTGACCAACGCCCCTTTTTTGTGGGCGTGTGCACAAAGCGGTATGCCGCTGGTGGTGTCCACCGGCATGGCCACAATGTCCGAGGTGGAACAAGCCTTGGCGGTGATTCACCACAGCTTGCACCACCAGAGCGAACCTCAGCACATGGAAGCCGTTTGGTCACACTGGGTCACTCAAGCCGACCGCAGTTTATTGACGGCCAACGTCATACTCTTGCATTGCACCTCACAATACCCTACCCCCATGAGTGAGGTGAACTTGCATGCCATGGACACGCTGCGTGATGCATTTCATTTGCCCGTGGGTTATTCGGACCACACCCAGGGTACAGCCATTCCCATTGCGGCCGTCGCACGCGGCGCCCGTGTGATTGAAAAACACCTCACGCTTGACTGCAACATGCAAGGCCCAGACCACCGCGCCTCGCTTGAGCCACGTGAATTTGGTCTGATGGTGAAGGCTATTCGGCAGCTGGAAGTGGCCATGGGCCATGGTCATAAAGTACCCCAAGCCAGCGAGCTCAATACACGCATGGCTGCGCGCAAGCAAGTGGTGGCTGCACGGCCTATTGCCAAAGGGCATACCTTCACACGTGAAGATTTGGAAACAGCGCGTAGCGGCCAAGGCTTGCCAGCCCATGAATTGTGGCAACTTATAGGCCGTGTTGCACAACACGACTTTGCCGCTGGGGAAGCCATACAAACATGAATACTCTCCAACTACAAAGCAAACCTTGGGTTTTACTGGGTGCGGGTGGCCATGCCAGCGTGGTACTGGCCTTGCTGCGAGAGCTTCAATGTGACGTGCTGGGAGTCAGCGATCCCGCGTTGTTGGCTGAGTCGATATCCAAATGGCAAGGGTTGCCCGTGTGGGACGATGCCACCGTGCTTACAAAGCATTCGCCTAACCATGTTTTTTTAGCTAATGGTGTAGGCTTTGTTCAAACACCTGAACCACGACAACGCGTCTTCGATACGTATGCTGACAGAGGCTACGTATTTCCAGCATTGGTTCATCCTTTCAGTTGGGTGGCCAAAGATGTTTTTGTCAGCGAAGGCGTACAAATCATGGCCGGTGCTGTGGTGCAAGCAGGTGTGCAATTGGGTGTAAACGCTTTGCTTAACACTGGCGTCCGTATCGATCATGGATGCGATATAGGTCCACACAGCCACGTAGCCTGTGGAGCGGTTCTTTGTGGCAACGTTCACTTGGGTAACCACACCTTTATTGGCGCAGGGTCAGTGCTGATTCAAGGCGTGAGCTTAGGCAGCCATTCCACTGTAGGGGCGGGTTCTGTCGTTCTGCACAGCCATGGTGATCATCAGCGGTTGGTGGGTACACCAGCCCGCGTCATACCCAACACACCCAAGGAAACAACACCATGAAATTTTTAGTGATCGGCTTGGGCTCAATGGGTAAGCGTCGCATACGCTGTTTACAAGCTTTAGGTTTTCAAGACATTGTGGGCGTGGATGTGCGCGAAGACAGGCGCCATGAAGCACAGAACAGTTATGGCATCCAAGTGCATAGCGACTATGCAATGTGCATGAATCAAGATGTTTTTCATGGAGTGGTGATTTCACTTCCACCTCTGCTTCACGTGGCTGCTATGCAAGCCTGCCTGAAGCACAACACCCCATTTTTTGTCGAAGCCAGTGTGGTGGACGATGGCTTGGCCGACATCATCCTTGCAGTGAAGAAACAAGGGCTGCTGGCGGCACCCTCCTCTACTTTGCACTTTCATCCTGCCATTGCTTGCATCCGTGACATCGTGTCCTCTGGCGCTTTAGGCACTTTGTCCAATGTGATCTTGCATTCCGGACAATATCTACCCGACTGGCACACCTATGAAAAAGTGTCAGATTACTATGTATCCACGCCCGCCACAGGTGGTGCAAGAGAAATCGTTCCATTTGAAATGACTTGGTTCACAGAAGTATTTGGCTTTCCATTGAATGTGTCTTGTCACTTCAGAAAAACCATTCATATCGAAGGTGCTGAAGGTATTGCTGACACCTATAACGCAGTATTCGACTACGGCGGTTTTTTAGCCAGTGTCACGGTTGACGTGGTATCGCGCCAAGCGACCCGCCGTTTGCTGATCAATGGGTCCAAGCAACAACTGGTCTGGAACTGGGAAGATGCTGCGGTCAAAGTGTTTGATGGCGCCACCGCTACATGGACTGAAATACCTTACGACTCTGGCACTTCGGCTGTCGGCTACAACAAAAACATTGGTGAAAACATGTACATCGATGAAATACGTGCTTTTATTGATGCCATAGAAGGCAAGGCAGCATTTCCCAACAACCTTGACAACGACCATGCGGTGCTCAAACTTTTGTACCGCTTAGAGGCCACTGACCCTGTGGGTATTCAACAAGTGATGTCCTCATGAAAATGGGACTGCTAGTCACCGCTCGCATGGGGTCTTCCAGACTCAAAGACAAACACCTTCTAGCGTTGCAGGGTCGCCCTGCGCTTTCTTATTTGTTAGAGCGTATTGAACATACTTTCAAAGGACCTGTGTTGGAGGGCTTGGCGCAGGTGTTTATTGCCACTGGCAGTGCATCTGCCAATGCGGCGCTGGGTATTTTCTCCAATGACCATGTGCATGTGTTTCATGGCGACGACGACAACATTCCGCTGCGTCATTGGCAGTTGGCAAAAGCCCATCAATTAGATGCCATGGTGTCCATCGATGGCGATGATTTGTTTTGCAGCCCCGAGGCTATGCTCTCGGTTTATGAGGGTTTGATGCAAGGCCAACCTTTGGTCAAAACCACGGGTTACCCGTTTGGCATGAATGCATGGGGCTACAGTTGTGCAGCACTGGCGCAAGCGGTATCTACCCAAGACCATGGCGTGCTGGAGACAGGTTGGGGGCGGGCATTTGATGCCATTGAAGCCAAGGTCATTGAACTTGGTTGCCCAGAAGCCGCGATAGTCCGCGCCAGCTTGGATTACCCGCTGGATTTGGATTTTTTCAGCAGCGTGATAGCGCACATTCCCGATTGGCAAACTTTGTCCACACCAGACTTCGTGTCAAAAATCGTGGCACAAGATTTGCATCTTGTTAACGCCAGTTTGCATGATGTGTACTGGCAAAATTTCCATGCTCAGATGAACCAAGAAAAAAACCGAGCGCTTTCATGAATTACAGCGAAAGACTTCACCGCGTTATCCCAGGGGGTGCCCATACCTATTCACGCGGCGACGATCAACACCCCAGCAATGCGCCTCCCATTTTGAGCGGCGGCAAAGGCTCGCGTGTCTGGTCGCCCGATGGTCGCGAATTTTTGGACTACGGCATGGCCTTGCGTGCAGTGTCGATTGGCTACGCAGAACCAGAAATCAACCAAGCAGCCATTCGAGGCTTAGAGCTTGGAAACAGCCTAACCCGTGCCTCCATGATTGAACTGGAAGCCGCCGAACTGCTGGTGAGCCTGATCGATTCGGTAGACATGGTCAAGTTCACCAAGAATGGTTCAACTGCCACATCCGCAGCGGTCAAACTCGCACGTGCCTATACAGGCCGCGAATTGGTGGCTCGCTGTGCACAACATCCCTTCTTTTCATTTGACGATTGGTTCATTGGGTCAACCCCCATTACCAAAGGCATACCCGCAGACACCATTCGGCAAACCAAACAATTCAATTTCAATGACATTGCCTCACTAGAAGCCTTGATACAAGCGCATCCCGATCAATTTGCCTGTGTGATTTTGGAACCTGCTGCCACTGAATGCCCCGCTGTGGGTACATCCTCAGGCTGCTGTGGGCAAGCCGTTTGCACTCGTAACTTTTTGGGTGAACAACCCAATTATTTGCAACAGGTGCAGGCCCTGTGCAAAAAGCATGGCATTGTCTTCATCCTTGACGAAACCATCACAGGCTTTCGTTGGCACATGAAAGGTGCACAACATGTGCATGGCGTACAACCCGATCTGAGTACTTTTGGCAAAGCCATGGCCAATGGTTTTTCTGTAGCTGCTGTGGCTGGGCGACGCGAGATCATGGCGCTTGGCAGCATCGACAAGCCGGGACAAGAACGCTTGTTTTTGTTGTCCACCACCCATGGTGCTGAAATGTCTGGATTGGCCGCCTTTATTGCCACCATGCAATTTTTAGACAAACACAAGGTCATTCCTCACCTGTGGCAATACGGTCATGCACTGACCCAGTTGCTCAATCAAAAAGCACAAGAACACGGTCTGTCCCATGTCTTCAAAGCAGCTGGTCCAGCCGCCAACCCTTATTACATGACCACCCGTGCTGACGGCAGCGCCTCGTTTGAGCTGCGCACTTTGTTTGCCCGCGAGATGATTGCCAATGGCGTTCTCATGCCATGGCTGGCTTTCAGTTACAGACACGGTGAAGCTGAACTCGCTCAAACTTCCCTTGCATTGGACAAAGCCTTTGCAGTTTGCAGTAATGCTTTGCGCCATGGACTGGAAGATGCGCTGGTAAATGAAAACATCATCAAACCCGTGTTTCGACGACATAACTGACCCCTATGCTGAATAACAAAGTGGTGGTGGTGACAGGAGGAGCTGGCTTGCTGGGCCAAGCCTTTGTGCGCGCCATTGTTGCTAACCAAGGCATAG
>DAIQOH010000039.1:0-1423 GCA_036787995.1 Limnohabitans sp.
CCAGGGCGCAGTACTCCTCCCAAGGTATGGATTTTCAATGTTTTGACCACGCCGTCCATGGGGGCGGTAATGTCGGTATGGGATAAGTAGTTTTCGGCACTGTTGAGTTTTTGAATTTGACTGGATAACTCGTCTTCTATGCGCGTGAGTTCTGTACGGGTGTCTTGAAGGTATTTGTTTTTAGCTGCCGCAATACGCCCCTCAATCTCCGTTACTTGGCGTTTGGCGCGCAATACATCCAACTCGCTGACGTCGCCGTTTTTGAACAAGTTGTCGTTCATACGCTTTTCTTGCAGCGCCATGTTCAAGGCGTCTTTCAGGGAATGGAGTTCTTCATCCAGTGATTTTTTGCGCTGAATATACAAACCTTGCTGAGCTGAGACAAATTCGGGATAGCGTTTGAATTCGTCCCCAAACAACGGCGCAGAAAATTGCACCTCTGCTTTGGCTCTGCGCAATGCAATTTTGAGAGACATGATTTTGGCGCGTGTTTCCTCTAAGTTGGCTTGCGCCCGTTCCTTCTCTAAGACAGCCAGCAGTTGCCCACTTGTGACCGTATCGCCTTCCTGTACGGTAAGTTCTTTTAATACCCCGCCATCAGCGGTTTGAACCAATTGCGTTCGTGCACTCAGTATGACTTGACCTGTTGTGTGCACGGTTTGGTCGATTTCAAAATAGCCTGCCCAAGCCACAAACACAGCTACACAGGCTGACAAAAGCAGAATCAATCGTCCACTGCGTTTGTCTTCCATGGCATAGTGTTCGCTCATGCTGTTTTGGCGCTGGTGCGTATAGGCGTGACGGTTTGCGGGTTTTGTAATCGCGCCATTACTTTGTCCTTGGGGCCATCCAACACGACTTCATTGTTGGCCACCACTATCAATCGGTCTACCAATGTCAAAGGCTCATGCTTGTGCGTGGTCATCACCAATGTGTCTGAGCTTTGCAGGGTATTCGACAATGCTTGAATCACGTGTATTTCAGTTTGTCTGTCCATGGAGGAAGTGGGCTCATCCAGCAACCAAATCTTGGGTTGACGAATAAACAAGCGGGTCAGATGTACCAATTGGCGCTGACCAGCGGATAAGCCCATGCCACCTTCAGAGATCGGTAATTGCAGCCCTTTGGGATGGGCTTTGATGACCAGTTCAAGCAAACCGGTTTTTTCGGCAGCAGCCAGCAAAGCATCATCTCCAGGGTCTAGCATGCCCAAGATCAGGTTGTCACGCAGCGTTCCTGCAAACAAGCGACCCTCTTGTGACAAAAAACCCATGTTCTCAGCCAATAGCGGTTTACTGAGGTGGGCAATATCCATGTGATCAAGCAAGACGCGACCTTCTTGTGGCTTGTACATCCCGGATAAAAGCCTTAGCAAAGTGGTTTTGCCAGATCCAATAGGGCCGATGATGCCAATTTTTTCACC
>DAIQOH010000039.1:1523-14827 GCA_036787995.1 Limnohabitans sp.
GTCAAGATGCGACCTGCCAAGATGGAGCAAGCAATCAAACCACCTTGTGTGGTCAAACCCATGGAGACAAGTACCGCGCCGAAGGCGACCATCAGCACATATGAGACTTGTTGAAGTGAGGCTGTGGCGTGCTGATTTCTTTCTGTGATGTGTCGCAACGACATTTCATGGTTACGTGACTCATCAGCAGCCCCCATCCAGCGATTCAACATGCGCCATCCACCTTGTCCAGATTTGATGATCTCAGCACCCTCAATGGTTTCTACCAACAAACCGGTTTTTAAATTGCTTAAACCTGAACTGCTTTGGGCCAAAGCTTCTATGCGTTTGCGATGCCAAATACCACTCAACAAAGCCACCAAGAAAAAAACCACTGGAATAGCTGCAAGAAAAGGATGACCTACAAACGCTATCAGCACCAAAAAGATAACAACAAATGGTGTATCTACCATCAGATGGGTGGTGGCTGTCGTGAGAAAACCGCGAACGGTTTGGTAGGCATTCATTTGGGAAGCCAAACTTCCCACGCTAGAGGGCATTTGATCCAGACGAATTGACAGTAAGCGCATAAAGACTTTGCGTGATAGCTGTTGGTCGACCGAATCAATCAACACATCGTATAGCGATGATCTGGCATGTTTCATCAGGTATTCAACTGCCAATGCGATAAATACACCTATGGTCAGTACGGTCAGTGTTTGTGTGGCATTGGTAGGTATGACACGGTTATAAATTTGCATGCTGTAAAGCGATGTACCCAGGGCCAGCATGTTGATGGTTACTGTGGCCAACATGATTTCAAACAATCGCGTTGGATGGGAAAAAAGCTGTTGTTTGATCAAGCTGTAAACTGGGCTATTAGATGCGTCAAAGGGTTGCGTCAACGACAGTTTGACCAAATGTGTTTGTTTTTGGGTGGGTAAATCGCTGGTAGATTCAGCAAACTTTTGTGAATCTTCTGACCAGGTTTCGATGATCCATTTTTCGTGCGCATTTTGTCCTCGCACCACAAACCAACCGACCAAAGGGTGATGGCCTAACAAGGGCATATTGGCGGGATCAGGCTGGTTTTGCCAGCGAGGTTTTGGCACCATCAAGACTTGGGTAAGTATGTCGACAGTTTGCTTGACGTTGCGCGGCTTACGTTTTTTGACATCTGCCAAGGCTTGCAGAAAGGCAGTTCGGTCAATCGGGTTTTGTTGGAGTTGCGCAATGCGAACCAAACAAGCAGGAAATGAAGTCAGTGTGCTCATGGTTTGGGATTGACTTGTGCAAAGTTATCGCTGGTCAAAATATACAAATGCCAACTCGCTTGCAATTCCGCGCCACGCAGTTCAGCTAATTGCATTTCATTTTGAGCCACGTCCTTTACCACGGTAATCAGGTCAAGCCAGGTTTTCCGTCCAGCGTTGAATTGACGTTCAAACGACTCTAGAACATTGACAGAAGACTGTAAAGCACCTTGAATGGCTTGAATTCTTTGTTGAAGAGAGCGAATCACGCTGACATCGTTCATGACTTGTTCACGAATCAGTCTTTGCTGAGATTCAATTTCATATTCACTGCCATCGTCTTGTGATTTCGCCGCAGATATTTGTGTCAAGCTGGAAAATCCCGGTCCAAATTTACTGGTTACCCCAATAAAAATGCGGTTATGCGCGTTGCTGTCGGTTGAAAAATAGTTACCGTATTGGCGCTCTGCGCGCAAATAAATGTCGGGTTTAAGAACGGACTCTTTTTCCAATACATTGGCCCGTGAAATCAAGGCTTGGGCTTTGGCTTTTTGTACTTCAGGTGAGTGCTGTAGGGCATTGGCCAACAAATTGTCGAGTAATTGGGTGTGTTGTATTGGCCCTGATTTATCAACTTTCAGTTGAGTGGCGTTTATCGTATTGCCTGTTAACTCAATTAATTTTTGTATGGCCAGTTCGCTTTGCAGTTTGGCAGAAAACAATTCGCCGGAAGTGGCATCTAGCCGTCCTTGTACGAGGGTGAGATCACTGGCTGGAGATACGCCTTGGGCAATTCGGTTTTTAGCTTGTTGCAGTAATTTTTGATGGACCAAGAGGTTTTTTTCCACTGACTGCACCTTCATATCGGCGCTGCTCCAATCGGCATAGGCTTGGACCACCCGCAGCGCAATTTGGCGACGTGTTTCACGCACGCTGGCTTGGCTTACTTGCAAATTGGCTTTTGCTTTGTCCAGTTGTGCAGTGAATTGCCCACCTGTGAAGAGGGGTTGGGTGATGCGAACAGTCGCAATACCGTCGCTGCCAACATAGCTGGTATCGCCGCTGTACTTTTTGACGCTCTCGTAGCTTAATTGGGGGGTAGGGTATTTTTGGTACTCAGCGGTATCTATCCCAATCAAGGCAGATTTTTCAGTGGCCATTAAGGCACGTACCGATGGATGAGACTCTATCGCGAGTTGAATCAATTGCCCCAAATGCCAAGTTTGGGCTTTCACAGCACCTTGGTGTAAACAAAACGCTAAGCAGAGTAAGAACCGAGAAATTTGCATGCGTATCAAAGTAAGAACCAATGAGAGACGGTGATTATTTGGAAAAATTGTTAAAAAACAAACTATTGTGAGTTTTTTCAAATAAATAACTTGAGATAATTGCCCTTGATTCAGGCACTTTTTTCCTGTATCGCTATGAAGCGTTGCAAAACAACCTCGGACTACCTAAATAGGGAAGGGTTTTGGAAATTTATAAGATTTATTCGGATTTTATAAAGAATTATAATTCATTGATATTTTTTAAAATATGAATACTATTATTTTTAATTTAATTTGAATATTTGACGATTGTTGCGAATGAACGAATTTTTCTTCAATTAAATCAATAACTTCAATAAAAAACTTAACTTATATTGATTATTTGCTAAGATGCCGAATAAGGAGCATGTATGTCTAATCAATCCGATTCTTTAGAAAGCGTTGTCATCGGCGATGGCGTGGTGGTTAAGGGCGCGTTCACTGTGCCCTCCAAAGCAGTCATCAATGGCGTGATCGAAGGCGATTTGACAGCTGAAGAGGTCTTGATTGGTCCCACAGGACGTATCACCGGCCGCGTTTCAGCCAAAGTCATCGATGTGCGTGGCGAGCTTCACAATACCATTGTCAGTGAAAAAAGCCTTATTGTCCGTACAACAGGCAAAATCATCGGCAAAATCCACTATGCTGAAATCGAAATTGAAAAAGGTGGTGAAATTGAAGGTGCCCTCAGCCAAGGTGCCGAACCGCCATCTGCCCCAGCTACGCCCAATACCCCTGCCACACCTGCCAAGCCCTAAGTCTTTGTAGGTTTTTGTTAATTTGTATGCGTTTATTGCCCCATCCTCTGCTGAGCCAATTACGTAACCTGCCAAGTTGGGTTCGTCATGCTTGGGTGCGCGATTACCAAGACGTCAAACTCATTCTTGAGCAAAGCGGGGACTTGAAATATTTCAATATTCCTGCGGGTTTTCAGCGAATCTTCGCCCGTGGCACCATTGTGGTGAGTTTGGTGATGGTTTGTAGTGTGCTGATTCTGAGCGTTACTTCTCTCACGCTCGCTTTTAGCCGCGCACGACTAGAGCGTTCCCATGAAGAGGTTTACCGCGCACTCATCAGTAGCACTGCTGAATCGCAGGATGCCGAAAGCCTCCAGGCTTTGACTGAGGAGCAGATGGTCAGCTTGGCACAAACCATTCGTGACCGCGATATGAGCATTCGTCGCTTTGTTGAAACCTCGATGGTGGCGGTTTCTGAGGAAAACGACACCATCAAGTCGCAATTGGAAACATCAGGGTTGACCGAAAAAATCATCAAAATCATTCAGCAAAATTCTGCCAATGGCGGTTTCACACTGGATGGCGATTTGCAATCCAATCCTCTGATGCGTGGCAAGGTCGCCGACGAGCTATCAACCAACCGATCGTTGCGCGAAGTGCTTTACGCCTTGCCTAACCATATGCCGATTTCCAACTTCAGTCTCTCTTCAGACTTTGGCATTCGAAAGCACCCCTTGACGGGTAAATCGCATTTCCATACGGGCGTTGATTTGATGAGCGAAACCGGTGACGATAAAGTCTTCTCGGTCAAGCCTGGGGTGGTGGTTATGTCAGAATTCCACCCCCAGTATGGCAACACCGTTGTCGTTCGCCATTCCAATGGCGTTGAGTCTCTGTACGCACACATGGCCCAATTGTTGGTCAAAGTAGGTGATAAGGTGACAACCGATAATGTGTTGGGCTATATTGGCAACACAGGATTTTCGACCGGCAAGCATCTGCATTTTGAGATATTGGTGGGAGGGTATCCTGTGAATCCCCAAAAAGTGATCCGCACCGCCCAATATGTTCAACAAATCCAAAACAAACAACCCTAATGTGGCTGCTCAGCGAGCCCCGGACACGGCCATGTCTGCGCCTCCTGTACAGTCAGCCATTCCCAGCGAGTCGGTTACGCCAGATCAACCTCAGAGAAACACCATGATGGACATCATTTCCTCCAATGCCTCTAAGCCCTCTATTTTGAGTGAGGGTTTTTCTTTTCGAGGTGAAATCTCAGCCAAGGGCGCCATCCATGTGGAAGGCTCCCTTAACGGTCAAGTCCAAGTGGACGAGCTCACCATTGGTTCTCGGGGTCAGGTTGAGGGTGTGGTGACTTGTTCCAGCCTGCATATCAAAGGCAAATTTTCCGGCACAGCAACCTGTAGCGAATTGATTGTGACTTCGTCTGCCTCTGTCGACGGTCACGTGGTCTACCAAACCTTGTCGGTGCAAAAAGGCGCTTCCATCAAGGGTGAGTTGCTGCTGGTAAAGTAAAGCCTTTCGCTGACCCGCTTAAGGCTTGGAATGTCGGATGTTTCTCAGATAGATGGAAGTGCAGTTCGACTGCGCCGCGAAGCCCAGGGATGGGCTATCACAGATCTCGCCGCCAGAGCTTGCTTGTCTGTCAAACAGGTCAGGC
The DNA here is from genome assembly GCA_036787995.1 of Limnohabitans sp. Classification (GTDB taxonomy): domain Bacteria; phylum Pseudomonadota; class Gammaproteobacteria; order Burkholderiales; family Burkholderiaceae_C; genus Limnohabitans. The sequence goes on from DAIQOH010000039.1 coordinate 6,481, forward strand.
AAATTGAAGAAGGTGGCTTAAGCTCTTTTTACAGCGAGAGCGTCAAACTGACCGCCGCCCGAAAAGTAGCTGGACTTTTACAACTCAGCGAGGCACAACTGTTTGGTCAAGTGCCTTTACAAGCGCCAGCACTTGAAGAAGAGTCCTTGCTGTTTGCGACCCAGGTTGCTGCGTCGCCAAGCTTGCAAGTGACTGATGCATCCGTACCCACAAGGGAGCCAGCGCATTCTGGTGTTCATTTAAGTCGCAGTGAGCCTTTGCATTTCTTGGCGCAACCCCCAGAACCAGAATTGACCGAGCGTCTCCCTGTTAAAGAGGCCCATCACCCATTTACCGTGCCGAATGAAGCCCCTGTGCTTGATGGTCCTGCTGTGTTGCCAAGCCAGGACAAGACTGAAGACCCCGAACCGACGCCGTCTGGCAACTACTTCTTGAAAATTTTGGTTTTATTTTTGGTGGCTATTGCGGTCGCAGCTTTGCTCCGGCCCAAATCGGTGGAAATCACCACCCCAGCCAACGAGAGCAATGCGGGTCAAAGCATGACAGCCCCTCCTGTTGTCGCCCCCCCAGAACCCAGCAATCCCGTCCCAAGCCCTGCCACAGCAGGCGCTAACACTGCGCCCACAGAAGTCAACAAAACCGTGGGCGCTTCAGATCAGCCTGCCGCAACAACGGCCCCAAGTACCACCGCGCCTTCTGGTTCTGGCCAATAGGTCTGTCAAGCGCTTTTCAAAGCGAATCAATTTTCTGCGCCCATGGCCAAAGCCGCCTCCCTGGAGGCCTGCGCCTCCTTGGCAGGCGGACTCAGCAAGGGCCAACCTGACAAATGCGTCGCGGTAATGTCTTCAAGCGCTTGAACCCACAGGGGGTTGTCGTTCAAGCAGGGTATGTAGCCATAAGACTCGCCACCCTCTTCGATGAAAGCCTCTTTGACTTCCATGGCGATTTCTTCCAGGGTCTCAAGGCAATCGCTGACAAACCCTGGGCAGACGATGTCCATGGACTTTAAGCCAGCCTTTGCCAATGCGCGTACGGTGGGCTCGGTATAAGGCTCTAACCACTTGGCTTTCCCAAACCGCGATTGAAAGCAAACCCTATATTGTTCTTTGGTTAATCCTAAAGCAAGTGCTAACAAACGCGCTGTTTTATGGCATTCGCAATGGTAAGGGTCTCCGAGCTTTAAGGTTCGCTCTGGCACGCCATGAAAACTCATGACCAGCAATTCATGGCGACCGTGGGTTTGCCAATGCCGCTGAATGCTGTCAGCCAACGCGGCAATATAGGCTGGGTGGTCATGGTAATTGTTGACAAAACGCAATTCAGGTACACGACGGGTGCGCAGAGCCCAGGCGTAAACCGCATCAAACACGCTGGCCGTGGTGGTGGCTGAATACTGAGGATAAGCAGGCATGACCAAAACGCGGGTCACACCCTCGTTTTTCAGTTCATCCAGCACTTTGCCTACGGCGGGCGAGCCATAGCGCATGGCCAACCGGACTTGAACGCCGCGTTCTGTCCATTTTTGATGCAGAGCCTGAGCCTGGCGTTGCGACCATACCTTGAGAGGCGAGCCTTCTTGGGTCCAGATGCTGGCGTATTTTTGCGCAGACTTGGCGGGACGTACCCGCAAAATAATGCCGTGCAAAATCAGCAACCATAAAAAACGGGGGATCTCTACCACCCTAGGATCGCTTAAAAACTCTGCCAAATAACGGCGCAGGGCAGGGGCGGTGGGTGCGTCTGGGGTGCCGAGGTTGCAGTAAACAATGGCAGTACGGGAGGCTTGCCCATGGGTATAGGCTGGCTCTTGGGCAAAACGGGGTTCTATAGGCATGGGGGTATTTTCACCTATTGCTTCATGGCCTCTACCACCGCGAAACCACTGCGAACAGCGGCTTCCAAAGTGGCAGGGTAGGGGCCGGCTACGTAATCACCGCAGGCCCAGATGCCAGGGCCGATCTGCATGGGGGGGCGCGTCAGCGCAGGCGTGCAAGCAAAGGTGGCGCGTTTTTCTACGATGGTGGTTATCAGTTTGGCATCGTGTATGTCAAGGTGGTCGCCCAGTTGCCTCATGACTTGCCGCGTGAGTGTGTCGCGCTCGGCGTTACTGGCGCTGACCACCAAAGCCAGCACACCATGCCATGCTGGATCGTTACTGAGGCGACCCTTGTCAAACGCAAATTGCGCTGGCGCATCTGGGTTACTTGCCAAGGCCACCATGGGTTGCGGCCATGTTGGGCGCTGGGGAGTTCGAACATACACGGTGGCGATCGCTGTGTGGGACAGCCCAGCTGCCAGAGCTGACCAAGCAGGCGCCAAGGTCCGGGTCAACTTGGCGGCCTCCCAGGGCGGGCACGCGAGCAACACCGGGTGGTCTAGCCAAGCACCCAGATCTTCGACACGTTGGAGGGTTTGCACAACGCCCCCGCGTGCGGTCAACCACGCATGCGCAGCGTCGGGCATGAGGCAACCCAAATCGACCTTGGGCAACAACATATCGCTGCTGCCCTGGCCAGACCAGAGCGCATCTTTCAACACTGTCAGAAAAACCTGTCCACTGGCAAGCGTGGCACCGAGGTTGAGCGCCGAGATGCACAGGGGGTCTATCAGTTGATGCATCACCTTGGGGGTCAAACTTTGGCAGAGTTCAGCCACTGTCATGTGGGCTTCGCACGCAAAGCCTCGCGCTTGCCATTGGGTGGCTTGGCGCATCAAACTGAGTTTGTCAGCCCATGACCAGCCACGGGCCATCGCAACGCCCACCAAGAGATTGAGCGGCGCTGGCAAAGTCGGCAAAGACAAGCCTTGACCACGGATGTCTTGCAGTTGCAAGGGCAGGCGGTACAAACTGGCGTCCGTTTCAACACCGACGGTTTTTAAAAGCGCTAAGGTATCTCGGTATGCCCCGATCAAAATATGCTGACCATTGTCCAAAGCCAGCCCATCGTGCATGACCCTTCTGGCGCGACCGCCCAGTTGTGGCGCCGCCTCCAGCAGACGCACAGTAAAACCCGCTTGGGTGGCACGTACGGCCGCAGCCAAACCGGCCCAGCCGCCGCCGATGATGGTCAGGGGGTTCAAAAACGTCCCAAGGCCTGCATTTTCCAAGCCAGCCAAAACTTGCGCAAAGGCGTGAGCGCCACGCGCTGGTGCAGCACAGGAAAACCTGCTGCTTGGATTTCCACCAACAAGGTTCGGTAAATGCTGGCCATCATCAGGCCGGGTTTTTGGCTGCGCCAATCCTCTTTGGGTAACGCAGCCAAGGATTGGGTGTAAAGACCTTGTGCGCGCTCGTACTGGAAAGCCATCAGGGCTTGAAACGCGGGGCTGTCGCGTCGCTCCAAAATGTCTTTGGCACTGACATTGAACTGCTGCAACTCGTTTACCGGCAGGTAAATACGGCCTCGCAAAGCATCTTCGCCCACATCGCGAATGATGTTGGTGAGTTGAAACGCCAAACCCAGTTGATGCGCATATTGGGTGGTCTCTGCTTGGCTTTGCCCAAAAATGCGGGCGGCTACTTCGCCCACCACCCCAGCCACCAAATGGCAATAGCGTTCCAAGCCAGCAAAGTCGAGGTAACGGGTTTGGTTCAAATCCATTTGGCAACCCGCAATCACATCTTGCAGGTGCTGCGCAGTGATACCAAAGTCGCTGGCCAATGGCATCAAGGCCTTCATCACGGGGTGTTGGGCATGTCCTGCAAAACTGTTGTGCACCTCGGTTTGCCACCAATGCAATTTTTGGGCAGCGACCGACGGGTCTTGAACTTCGTCCACCACATCGTCGACTTCACGGCAAAACGCATAAAAAGCGGTAATGGCTGCCCGCCTGTGGGGGGGGAGGAACAAAAAAGCATAGTAAAAACTGCTGCCTGAGGCAGCGGCTTTTTCTTGAACATAGTCTTGCGGCGTCATGGCGACGATTGTGGCATCCTGCCCTGCGAGCAGGTTGGTATGGGGTCTTGATCACATCAAAGCGGCTCGCCAAGCGATGTTTAGCCAGTCGAGGCCCTTGAGCACAGGGCGGCACTTGAAAGCATCAACACCGTCAAGCTTGTCCAACACCTTCAACCCCCCTTGGACCACCAAGCGCAACTCCCAACCGCCTCGCCCAGGCAGGGTGTGTACCAGTGGGCTGCCTTGGTGCATCAAGTCTCTGGCAAAAGCGGTCTCTTCAGACAGCTTGGCGTTGGGAGGGAGGTAGTACCTGCCACGCGGAATGTCGATACTTAAGTCCTGCCAAAAGTTGATCAGCTGTAAAGCCGAGCAAATCGCGTCGCTTTGCGCCACAGCCACTGGGTCGTCTATCCCGTAGAGATGTAACAGCAGTCGGCCTATAGGGTTGGCCGAGCGGCGGCAATAGTCCAGCAATTCCTCTCTTGAAACGTAATGCTTTTTGGCATGGGTGTAGTGGACGTCTTGCGTAAATGCATCGAGCAGGTCGAGTAAGGGTTGCAGGGGAATGGCGTGTTGGCGTATTTGTTCGGCCAAGGGTGTGAATACCTTCGGCCATTGGTCACTGACTTGGTCAGCCGTGGTGCACGCCAGCAGGTCTGCTTGCATGGCTGATAAATCGGCCAAACGGCTTGGGGTATCGGCGCTTCCCTCATCCGCTATATCGTCAGCGGTACGGGCAAAGTGGTAAATGGCAACAATGGCCGGGCGAAGATGCTCTGGGCATAGCCAGGAGGCGACGGGAAAGTTTTCGTAATGGTCTACAGAAGACATGGTTTTTCCATTGTCGCTTGTCACACCATGGTTGTAGAATTAGATAACTAACCGGTCAGTCATTAATATTCTCTTCAAGAAAGCCTTGGTCATGCCGCTTTTCTACCGATTTTCATTGCTTGCCGCCATCATGGGCCTGGCGGCTTGCTCACCGCCCCCTGCCAACCAAGAACCGGTGCGCTCGGTCAAGGTCTTACAAGTGGGTGAAACCGCCTTGGGTAATGGCACCGAGTACGCCGGCGAGGTCAAGGCGCGGGTCGAGTCACGGTTAGGTTTCCGTGTCAGTGGCAAATTGGTGGCCAGGCATGTAGAGCTGGGCCAACGGGTCAAGGCGGGCCAATTGCTGGCAGAAATTGATGCCCAAGATTACCGTTTATCCGTGGATGCTGCCCGCGCACAAATCAACGCGGCGGTGACCAATCGCGATTTGGCGGCCGCTGACTACAAGCGCTACAAAGAGTTGCGCGACAAAGAGTTCATCAGTAGCGCTGAGCTTGAGCGGCGCGAAACCAGTTTGAAAGCCGCCCAAGCCCAAGTCGACCAAGCGCAAGCGCAGTTGTCTGCGCAAAGTAACCAGGTGGCTTACAGCAAGCTGTTGGCCGACAAAGCCGGCGTTGTCACAGCGATTGATGCCGAGGCAGGGCAGGTGGTGAGCGCGGGCATGCCGGTGTTGCGCTTGGCCCAAGACGGTCCCAGGGACGTGATGTTTGCAGTGCCAGAGGACAAAGTAGCGAGTTTTCAGCGTGGCCAAAACGTTCAAGTGAAGTTTTGGGGCAGTGAAGAACCACACAGAGCCTCGGTCTATGAAATTGCCGCCAGTGCCGACCCTGTGACGCGCACCTTCAGTGTCCGGGTGGCGTTGTCAGGTCCCGTGACAGCCCCATTGGGCAGCACTGTGACCGTCAGCATAGAGGCTAATCCTGCAGCCAGCATTCAAAAAATCAAACTCCCCACCAGCGCCTTGCGCCAAGAAGGTGGCAAAACCATGGTCTGGGTATTGGACATGGCCTCCATGACGGTGAAATCCCAAGAAATCCAGGTTACCACCGCTGATGGCAATGAAGCGGTGGTCAACAGCGGCTTGCAAGCCGGGCAACAAGTGGTGGTAGCTGGGGTGCATGTGTTGTCGCCCGGGCAAAAAGTCACGCTGTTTCAAACGGCTGGCGCTAAGCCATGAGCGGTTCACACAGCCCCAAGGGCTTTAACCTTTCACTGTGGGCCCTTAAGCACCCTGCGCTGACGCGCTACTTGATGGTGGTGCTGATGGTTTTGGGTGTGGCTGCTTATTTCCAGCTCGGCCAAGACGAAGACCCGCCGTTCACCTTTCGCGCCATGGTCATTCGCACCTATTGGCCAGGCGCTACCGCCCAGCAAGTGGCCGAGCAAATCACTGACAAGCTAGAGCGCACCCTACAAGAGGCACCTTTTGCCGACAAGATCCGCAGCTATTCCAAGCCGGGCGAGTCGCAAATCATTTTCCAGATCAAAGACTCCTCCAAAGCTGCGGATGTGGCCAACGTCTGGTACACGGTGCGCAAAAAGGTCAGCGATATGCGACAGACCTTGCCCCAAGGCGTGGTCGGGCCATTTTTCAACGATGACTTTGGCGATGTCTATGGCGTGATTTACGCCATCGAAGCCGAGGGTTTTTCCATGGCCGAAATCCGTGATATCGCAGACGATGTGCGTCAGCAGTTGCTGCGGGTCACAGATGTTTACAAAGTGGAGTTGTTTGGCACCCAAGACGAAAAAATCTACATAGAAATTCCGCAAAAGCGCTTGGCCCAATTGGGCTTGGATTTGAATGCGGTGCTGGCGCAGCTGGGTCAGCAAAATGCGGTGGAGAGTGCCGGCACCATGCAGTCGCCCCTAGACGTGGTGCAAATTCGCGTCCAAGGCCAGTTCCAAGCGATTGAGCAGTTACAAGCCATGCCCATCCGAGGCGCTACAGGCCAGCAAATCAAGCTGGGGGATATTGCCCACATTCAGCGTGGCTATGTCGATCCCGCGTCGGTCAAGGTGCGCTTTCAAGGCAAGCAAGTGGTGGCCTTGGGTGTTTCCATGGCCAAAGGTGGCGACATCATCGCCTTGGGCAAGGCTTTGCGCGAAGCGGCCACCAAAATCCAATCCAACCTGCCCCATGGCGTGACCTTGGTGCAGTTACAAGACCAACCCAAGGCGGTCAGCCGCTCTATCAGCGAGTTTGTCAGCGTTCTGATCGAAGCGGTGGTGATTGTGTTGGTAGTGAGCTTTGTCTCGCTGGGTTGGCACAAGGGCGGGCGTTTTGGCTGGTACATCGATATGCGGCCAGGCTTGGTGGTGGGCATCACCATTCCCTTGGTATTGGCCATGACGTTTTTGGCCATGTATTACTTCGGCATTGGCTTGCACAAAATTTCGCTGGGCTCGCTCATCATTGCCTTGGGACTGTTGGTGGATGACGCCATCATCGCGGTCGAGATGATGGTGCGCAAAATGGAAGAGGGTTTTGACAAAGTCCGTGCAGCCACCTTTGCGTATGAGGTGACTGCCATGCCCATGCTGACTGGTACGCTCATCACCGCAGCGGGATTTTTGCCCATTGGTTTGGCCAAATCGGTTACCGGTGAATACACGTTTGCGATTTTTGCGGTGACCGTCATTGCATTGCTGCTGAGTTGGTGGGTATCGGTGTTTTTCGTACCTTACCTAGGTACGCTTTTGTTGAAGGTCAAACCGCATGCGGCGGGAGACGCACCCCAAGAATTGTTTGATTCGGCCTTCTACAACACGTTTCGCCGCACTGTGAACTGGTGTGTCAAGCACCGCTGGTTAACCATAGGCGCCACCCTTCTGACGTTTGCGCTGGGCATTGTGGGCATGGGCAAGGTTCAACAGCAGTTTTTCCCCGATTCCAGTCGTCCCGAAATCATGATGGACATCTGGTTTCCCGAAGGCACCAGTTTGGCCGCCAACGAGGCTTTAAGCCTTCAAGTGGAAAAGCGTTTGTTAGCCACCGAGGGTGTGGAGTCGGTCAGCCTGTGGGTGGGTTCTGGCGTCCCCCGTTTTTATCTGCCGCTGGATCAGGTCTTCCCGCAAACCAATGTGTCGCAGTTCATCATCCAACCCAAAGACTTGAAGTTGCGTGAAAGTTTGCGAATTGCTTTACCCGCCATCATGGCCAAAGAGTTCCCTGAAGTGCGCGCCCGTATCAAACTTCTTCCCAATGGCCCGCCTGTGCCTTTTCCCGTGCAATTTCGTGTGGAGGGGCCTGATCCACTGGTATTGCGTTTGCGTGCAGATGAAGTTAAAGCAGCTATGCGTACCAACGCCAACACCCGCGGCGTGAATGACAACTGGAATGAGTCCATCAAAGTCATTCGTTTGGCTGTCGATCAGGACAAAGCCCGTGCCTTGGGCGTGACCAGCCAATCGATTGCCCAAGCCTCGCGTGTGTTACTCAGTGGTACCACCGTGGGGCAGTTTCGTGAGGGCGATAAATTGATTGACATCGTTTTGCGTCAACCGCAAACCGAGCGTCAGGCCATTTCAGACTTGGGCAACGCCTATGTGCCTACCGCGTCAGGCAAATCAGTACCTTTGTTGCAGGTAGCTAAACCACAGTTCACTTGGGAACC
>DAIQOH010000040.1:0-14707 GCA_036787995.1 Limnohabitans sp.
TGGTACACCGGCATGGTTGAAGGTAATTTTGCTTTGTTGTTGTTCATGGCGACGGCTGTCACAGGCCTGTATTGGGTGGCTGAACAGTTGTATTTTCTGCCCCAGCGTCGCCGTACTGCCCAAGCTTTGCAAGACCAGTATGCCAAGCGGGAACAAGAGTTGTCCCAACAGGGCATTGCGACGCCTCCCGAACACCAGCAGCTGGCGACCAAGGTTGAAGAGATCTACCGTCAACCTTGGTGGCTGGATTGGACTGCGGGCTTGTTTCCCGTCATTGCTGCCGTGTTCATCTTGCGTTCTTTTTTGTTTGAGCCCTTCAAAATCCCCTCTGGCTCCATGATTCCCACTTTGCATGTGGGCGACTTGATTTTGGTGAACAAGTTTCATTACGGTATTCGTTTGCCTGTGATCAATACCAAAATCACCGATGGCAATGCCGTGCAGCGCGGCGATGTCATGGTCTTTCGCTACCCACCCAAGCCCAGCTTGGATTACATCAAGCGTGTGATTGGCGTGCCTGGTGATGAGATCGCTTACACCAACAAGCAACTCACTATCAACGGCCAGTCAGTGGCTAAAACGGCTATTCCCGATTTCTTTGACGCTGACAATATGCGTTACAGCAAACAGTTCGAGGAGCCCCTCCCGATTGGCAGCACACCGGCTGAGATGCAAAAGTTGCGCGTTCATCGCTTGCTGAACGAGGAACGTGCACCAGCTTTTGTCAGCGGTATCGATAACTTTGCCTACAAAGACAACTGCACTTACAACGTCGAAGGTTTTGTGTGCAAAGTGCCTGCAGGGCATTACTTCATGATGGGCGACAACCGCGACAACTCGCTGGATTCACGCTATTGGGGCTTTGTACCCGACCAAAACATTGTGGGCAAAGCGTTTTTTGTTTGGATGAATTTTGGCAACCCCAGCCGTGTGGGTGGTTTCGATTGAAGATGGCCCAAGGGCATGACAAGTTGACCACTTCGGGCCTGCAAGATCGGTTGCAGCACCATTTCCATCAACCTCAGTTGCTTGAACTGGCCTTGACCCACCGCAGTTTCAGCAGCCAACACAATGAACGCTTAGAGTTTTTGGGTGATTCGGTGCTCAATCTGGCGGTGTCGCGCATGCTCTACACCGCATTGCGCGATCAACCCGAGGGCGATCTGTCGCGGGTGCGGGCCAATTTGGTCAAACAAGATACTCTGCACCGATTAGCCTTGGAATTGGGTTTAAGTGGCTTGATACGCTTGGGCGACGGCGAGATGCGCTCGGGCGGCCAACAGCGCCCCTCCATTTTGGCTGACGCTTTGGAAGCCATCATTGGTGCTGTGTTGATGGATGCCGGTTACCCCGCAGCCGAAAGCTTGGTGCTTCGCTTGTTTGACAAGGTGACGATTTCGCCGACGATGACGGCCGCGGCCAAGGACGCGAAAACCGAATTGCAAGAATGGTTACAAGCCAAGCGCATGCAACTGCCTATTTACCGGGTGGTAGGCACCACGGGGGCAGCGCATCAGCAGACTTTTGACGTGGAGTGCGAAATCGTTGAGTTAAAGCAAACCCAACGCGGCATTGGCAACTCGCGTCGAAGCGGCGAGCAAGCCGCTGCCACCGCTATGCTCCAATGGCTGCAGGAGCATTCTTCATGAGCGACGCTACGACACCTCTTGCAGCAGGCACACAGCGCTGTGGCTTGGTCGCCATTGTGGGCAAACCCAATGTAGGTAAATCTACTTTGCTGAACGCCTTGGTGGGACAAAAAATCAGCATCACCTCGCGCAAAGCGCAAACCACGCGCCACCGTATCACTGGCATACGCACCACGGGCGCGACCCAATTCATTTTTGTGGATACGCCGGGTTTTCAAACCGACCATGCCAATGCGCTGAATCGCTCTCTCAACAAAACCGTGATGGGCGCCGTCAGCGACGTGGACTTGGTGTTGTTTGTTGTTAATGCCGGCAGCTTTGCGCAGGCTGATGCCAAGGTACTGGCGCTGCTGAACAAAAATATGCCTGCTTTGTTGATCGCCAACAAGCTTGACAAAGTACACCGCCGAGAAGACATCGCACCTTGGCTGCAACAGATGAAAGAACGCCACCCGTTTGCCCAGTTCATGCCCATGTCGGCGAAAAACCCCAAGGACATCGAGCGGCTTCTGACCCAGTGCCAAGCGTATTTGCCCGAACAAGCTTGGTGGTACAGCGAAGACGAGTTGACCGACCGCAGCGAAAAGTTTTTGGCCAGTGAAATCATCCGTGAAAAACTGTTTCGTTTCACCGGCGACGAACTGCCCTACACCTCGACCGTCATCATCGATCAATTCACCGAAGAGCCCGGCAAAACCGTGTCTCGCATGGTGCGCATTGCCGCCACCATCGTGGTGGAGCGCGATGGCCACAAAGCCATGGTGATTGGCGACAAGGGCGAGCGCTTGAAGCAAATTGGCACATTGGCACGCCAAGAATTAGAAAAACTGATGGATGCCAAAGTCTTTATCGAGCTGTGGGTGAAAGTGCGTTCGGGTTGGGCCGATGACGAAGCGCGGGTGCGCAGCTTTGGCTACGAGTAAAACCACTGCATTGCGGGTTTTGGATGAACCCGCTTTTGTGCTTCACCATTACGACTGGAGCGAATCCAGCCGTATTCTGGAAGTCTTGACCCGCCATCAAGGCCGTGTGGCTTTGGTGGCCAAAGGCGCCAAGCGTCCTACCTCCCATTTGCGTGCCGTTTTGCTACCCTTGCAACCTTTGTCGCTTTGCTATGGCGGGGACGCCGAGATTCGCACCTTGAAAAGTGCCGAGTGGGCGGGTGGCCATGTCATGCCCAGCGGCGAGGCTTTGTTATCGGGCTATTACCTTAATGAGTTGATGCTGCGATTGCTGGCCCGTGACGACCCCCATCCCGCTTTGTTTGACACCTACCGCCAAACTGTCAAAGTTTTGGCCAGTGGCTTGGACAACACCATCGCACCTTTGTTGCGTGCTTTTGAATTGCTGCTGCTGCGTGACATTGGCTTTTTGCCAGATTTGTCGGTGCAAACCTTGACCCTGCAAGTGCTGCAAACACAGGCTTGTTATGCCTTGTTCGCTGAAGGGGGGCTGAGAGCCGTAGAGGAGGGCTCGGTTTTGCGTGGCAGCCATTGGCTTGAATTACATGCAGCCATCAGCGCAGATGCGCCTTTAACGGCCTTGTTGCGATGCTGTGCCGAGTTCGCGCCCGAGTTGCGCAGCGCCTTGCAAACCCAGTTGCGCAACCTCTTGCACTACCATTGCGGCGTCAGCAGCTTGCGCACCCGCCAAGTGATGATGCAATTGCAAGCCTTATGAACACCCATCTCTCTGTCAATGTCAACAAGGTTGCGCTGGTGCGTAACACCCGCCACCTGGGCATTCCCAGCGTCACCCGTGCAGCCACCTTGTGTTTGCAAGCTGGCGCCCATGGCATCACGGTACATCCTCGGCCCGACCAACGCCATATACGCGATGGTGATGTCTTTGACTTGGCTGCGCTTTTGAAAGACTGGCCAGACCGCGAATACAACATCGAGGGCAACCCGTTTCACAACCTCATGGCCTTGGTGGAAAAAGTGCGGCCACAACAAGTAACGTTTGTGCCAGACGCCGAAGGCCAGTTCACGTCAGACCATGGTTGGCGTTTCCCCGACGACGCCCAGCGCTTACGACCCTTGATTGCCCAAGCCCAAGCTTGGGGTGCGCGGGTCAGCTTGTTCATGGATGCTGATCCTGCAGCCATGGTGTTTGCCAAGGAAGTGGGTGCTGAGCGTGTCGAGCTTTACACCGAGCCTTATGCCGCAAACCATGACAGTGAGCAAGGTACAGCGGTGCTGGCGCAATGTGTGACTGCGGCCAAGGCCGCCCAAGCTGTGGGTCTGGAAGTCAATGCGGGACACGACCTGAACCTGCGCAATTTACGTGACTTTGTGCAAGCAGTTCCTGATGTGAAAGAGGTATCGATTGGTCACGCCTTGATGGCCGATGCTTTGGAGATGGGCTACAGCGCCACCGTTCAGGCGTATTTGCGGTGCTTGCAAGCATGAGCCATATTTTCGGCATTGGTACCGATATTTGCGACATACGCCGCATCCGTGCTGCCTATGAACGGCATGGTGAGCGTTTTGCTCTCAAGGTGCTGAGTGAGTCGGAGATGGAAACCTTTCGTGTCCGAAGTGAACGTTGGCCCGAGCGGGGCATTCGGTTTTTGGCCACGCGTTTTTCGGTGAAAGAAGCCTTCAGCAAAGCCATCGGCATGGGCATGCGCATGCCCATGACTTGGCGGCATTGCGAGGTAGGGCGTTTACCCAGTGGCCAACCGACCATTGTTTTGCACGGGGGCTTACAAGATTGGTTTGAAAAGCGTCATCTGCGCGCCCATGTGAGCCTGAGTGACGAATCGGACTATGCCACCAGCCATGTGATCGTTGAACAAATATTGCCCTGAAGCCATGAAGACTGTGAAGCACGCCCCTCTTATTTTGGACATTGCTGGTACCACGCTCAGCGACACCGATCGCCGCCGTTTGGCGCATCCGTTGTGTGGCGGCATGATTTTGTTTGGCCGCAACTGGGTCAATCGTCAGCAACTGACTGCTTTGTGTGCTGACATCAAAAGCGTGCGCCCCGATGCTTTGATTTGCGTGGACCATGAGGGTGGGCGGGTACAACGTTTTCGCACCGATGGCTTCACGCATTTGCCAGCCATGACAGCCTTGGGCCAGCTATGGTTCGATGACGACAAAGACTTACCCGGCAGCGGGGCTTTGAACGCGGCCAATGCAGCCACTGCTTGCGGCTATATCTTGGCGTCGGAGTTGCGTGCTTGCGGGGTGGATTTCAGTTTCACGCCTGTGCTGGATTTGGATTTTGGCACCAGTGGCGTGATTGGCGACCGTGCTTTTTCACGTGACCCCCGTATGGTGGGTGTATTGGCCAAAAGCCTGATGCAGGGTTTGTTGCAAGCCGGCATGGCCAATTGCGGCAAGCATTTCCCAGGACATGGCTTTGTGAAGGCGGATTCACACACCGATATTCCTGTCGATAAGCGCAGCTTGAAAGCCATCTTGCATGACGACGCATTGCCTTATGCGTGGTTGACCACCAGTTTGACCAGCGTCATGCCAGCGCACGTCATTTATCCCAAGGTGGACGCGCGGCCAGCAGGTTTTTCCAAACGCTGGTTGAAAGATATTTTGCGTCACCAACTCGGTTTTCACGGCGCTGTGTTCAGCGACGATTTGTCCATGGCGGGTGCGCGCCTGATCGACGGCAAGGAGGTGAGTTACACCGAGGCAGCGGTAGCTGCATTGCAAGCCGGTTGTGATTTGGTCTTGTTGTGCAACCAAAGTACACCTGACAGCCCGCTAGGTGGGCAGGCAGTGGATGCGTTGCTAGATGGCTTAGCCCTTGCCCAAGCACAAGCCGAATGGCAAGCCAGCGCATCCAGCGAGCAGCGCCGTTTAGCGCTTTTGCCTTCTTCCAAGGCCTTGGATTGGGACTCTTTGATGCAAAACCCCAGTTATTTGCAGGCGCTGAGCTTATTGCCCTGACAAGATTTGCCAGCGCGTCAGCTCCCTAAGAGCAGCCAAACCGGTTAAAATAGACCCTCTTCGCTCTGTCCATCAGGGCATAAGGCTACGCAAAAGGAATTTCATGGCTACCAAATCTGGCAAAACCTCTGTTGATGAGAGTGGTCTTCGTTTTACCAGTCGTGAGAATGGCTCTCCCTTCGCAGGTATGGGAAAAATGGGAGAAACCATGTCGTGTATCAAGTGCGGCATGCACAAACCCCGCCGTCAAGGCAGCCAACAACGCTTCGCTGGCAGTTTGGCTTTTTTCTGCCACGACTGCAAGCCACCCAAACCCGCAGCGCCTGCTGCGCCTAAAGCGACTTAATGAACTTCCCGGCGCAAGGCGGGAAACAAAATCACATCTCGAATACTGGGACTGTCGGTCAACAGCATCATCAAACGGTCAATGCCAATGCCGCAGCCCCCTGCTGGCGGCATGCCGTATTCCAATGCCCGCACAAAGTCATGGTCAAAGAACATGGCTTCGTCATCGCCACCGTCTTTGGCGTTGACCTGGGCATGAAAGCGCGCCGCTTGGTCTTCGGCGTCGTTCAACTCGCTAAAGCCATTGCCAAATTCGCGGCCGGTGATGTAGAGCTCGAAGCGCTCGGTCACCTCGGGGTGGGTGTCACTGGCACGCGCCAAGGGTGAAATTTCCACTGGATGTTCGCAAATGAAGGTGGGTTCCCACAGCTTGTCTTCCACGGTTTCTTCAAAGTAGAGCACCTGCAAACCCGCCAAGCTGCGCGTGGAGAGTTTGTGCTTTTCTTCGGTGAAGCCGAGCTTTTTCAAGGCGTTGGTCAGCCAAACGCTGTCGTCCACATGGTTGCCAGCCTCGGTGTGCTTCAGAATAGCCTCGCGGATGGTCAGGCGTGCAAAAGGTTTGGACAAGTCCACGGGTTTGCCGTCGTAGGTCAGCAGCAAGGTGCCGACCGCTTTTTCAGCGGCGTCGCGGATCAGGCTTTCGGTGAACTGCATCAGGTCTTGGTAATTCCAATATGCCGCGTAAAACTCCATCATGGTGAATTCAGGGTTGTGGCGCACCGAAATACCTTCATTGCGGAAATTGCGGTTGATCTCGAACACCCGTTCAAAGCCGCCTACCAACAGGCGTTTCAAATACAACTCAGGCGCGATGCGCAAAAACATTTCCTGATCCAGCGCGTTGTGATGGGTCTCGAAAGGACGTGCATTCGCGCCACCCGGAATGGGGTGCAGCATGGGCGTTTCCACTTCCAAGAAGCCGTGGTTCACCATGAAGTCGCGAATGCCACTCACTGCTTTGCTGCGCGCCACAAAGCGTTGGCGTGAGGCGTCGTCGGTGATCAGGTCGATGTAGCGCTGGCGGTATTTGATTTCCTGGTCGTTGATGCCATGGAATTTATCGGGCAAGGGGCGCAGGCTTTTGGTCAGCATGCGAATCTGTGTGACATGTACCGACAGTTCGCCGGTTTTGGTTTTGAACACATGACCTTCAGCGCCGACGATATCTCCCAAGTCCCAGTGTTTAAAGTCCTCATAAATATCGGCGCCAATCTCTTCACCCTTGACATACACCTGCATACGGCCTGTGCTGTCTTGCAACGTGGCGAAACTGGCTTTGCCCATCACCCGCTTCAATACCATGCGACCCGCGATGTGCACCGTGTGTTTCTCTGCCAACAAAGTCTCCGCAGTCTTACCCCCATGGGCGGTGTGCAAGGCTGCCGCGTGGTGGGCGGGTTTGAAGTCATTGGGAAATGCCACCGGGCCGCCAAGGGCTTGGCGAGTGCGCATGGCGCTCAATTTCTCACGGCGTTCGGCGATGAGTTGGTTTTCGTCTGGGAGTTCAGGGGAGGGTGTGTGTTCTGACATCCAAGGATTCTAAGAGTTCGCAGACAATGCAAGCTCTTTAAGCAGAACCGACTGAATCACCATGAGCGACACGTCCACCCGCCCCGAACTCCCAGACCGTTTGTCCATCGACGCACGCAGCCCGCATTATCTGGAAGCGGTGTTTCACCACGACATTGGCATTCGCTTCAACAACAAAGAACGCACTGATGTGGAGGAATACTGCATCAGTGAAGGTTGGATCAAGGTGCCTGCGGGCAAAACCTTGGACCGCAAAGGCAAGCCCCTGCTGATCACTTTAAAGGGCAGGGTAGAGGTCTATTACCGCTGAAGTCAGACGACCGAGTCTGCTGGTTGCTTGGTCAACATGGCCAAGGCATTGGCAATGGTTTTGCGTAAATCACGGCGGTCGCATATGAGGTCTAGTGCACCCTTTTCCATCAGGAACTCGGAACGTTGAAAACCTTCGGGTAGGGTCACGCGCACCGTGCTTTCGATCACACGGGGACCGGCAAAGCCGATCAAGGCTTTGGGTTCGGCGATCACCATGTCGCCCATGAAAGCAAAACCCGCTGACACGCCGCCCATGGTGGGGTCGGTCAACACGCTGATGTAAGGCAAGCCTTTTTGCGCCAAGCGGGTGAGGGATGCATTGGTTTTGGCCATTTGCATGAGGGACAGTAAACCTTCTTGCATGCGTGCGCCACCGGTGGCGGTGAAACAAATGAACGGCACTTTTTGTTCGATGGCGGTGTGTACGCCGCGCACAAAGCGCTCGCCGACCACCGAACCCATGGAGCCACCCATGAAATCGAACTCGAAACACGCGGCCACCAGATTGATGCTGTGGACCGCGCCACCCATCACCACCAAAGCGTCTGTTTCGCCGGTGTTTTCCAAGGCCTCTTTCAAGCGTTCGGGGTATTTACGACTGTCTTTGAATTTCAAGGGATCCATGGGCAAGACCTCTTGCCCAATTTCATAGCGGCCTTCGGGGTCGAGGAAGGCGTCCAAGCGGGCGCGGGCTGAAATGCGGTGGTGGTGGCTGCACTTAGGGCAGACATTTTGGTTTTCTTCCAAATCGTTTTTGTACAGCACGGTTTCGCAACTGGGACATTTGACCCACAAACCTTCAGGCACGCTGCGTCGGTCAGCGGGGTCGGTTTGTTGGATCTTGGAAGGCAGCAGTTTTTCAAGCCAGCTCATGAGGGGTTCTCCTGTCGAAGGGGATTATGCGTCCAGCGCCTGTCGAATCTCAGCCATGAAGCTGCGGGCCTGCTCGGCGGCTTGGCCTTTTGGCGCGGCCTCGACCAACTGAATCAGCTTGCTGCCAATCACCACTGCGTCAGCCACTTTGCCAATGGTTTGGGCGGTGGCAGCGTCACGAATGCCAAAGCCCACACCCACGGGGATGTGCACAAATTGGCGGATGCGCGGCAACATGGCTTCTACTTCGTCGGTGTTCAAAGCCCCTGAACCCGTCACACCCTTGAGTGACACGTAATACACATAGCCGCTGGCCACGTCGGCCACTTGCTGCATGCGTTTGTCGGTGCTGGTGGGGGCGAGCAAGAAAATCAAATCCATCTCGTGGGCCCGCAAGCTGGCCGCAAAGTCCACGCATTCTTCAGGCGGGTAGTCGACGATCAGCACACCGTCCACATCCGCGGATGAAGCGTCTTTCACAAAGCTGTTGGTGCCGTGCAGCAGGTTGTAGTTCTCCACTGGATTGGCGTAGCCCATCAACACGATGGGGGTGGTGGTGTCGGTGGCGCGAAATTCACGCACCATGGCCAGCACCTCGCCCATGCCCACGCCGTGGCGCAGCGCGGCCTCACCGGCTTTTTGAATCACGGGGCCATCGGCCATGGGGTCGCTGAAGGGTACGCCCAGCTCGATGATGTCGGCACCCCCTTGCACCAGCGCATGCATCAGGCCCAGGGTGTGCGAGGGCTCGGGGAACCCAGCCATCAAATAAGGTATCAAAGCTTTGCGACCAGCGCTGTGCAGCGCGGTCATCACAGGGGTGATGCGGCTCATGCTTTGCTCCCATTCAATGCGGCCAGTGATATGGCGTGTTCGCCTTTGACGGTTTGGCCTTGGCAGCTGGGGCGGCAGAAGAAGTCGGCGTTGGACAAATCGGCCACGGTGCCAATGTCTTTGTCACCGCGACCTGACAGGTTCACCAAGATGGATTGCTGGGCCGTCATGGTTTTGGCCAGCTTCATCGCATGGGCCACGGCGTGGCTGGACTCCAGTGCCGGGATGATGCCCTCGATGCGACACAGGTAGTGAAACGCATCCAAGGCTTCTTGGTCGGTCACGCCCACGTACTCGGCGCGGCCTATGTCTTTCAAAAACGCATGCTCTGGGCCCACGCCGGGGTAGTCCAAACCGGCGCTCACCGAATGGGTTTCGGTGATTTGCCCATTGGCGTCTTGCAGCACATAGGTGCGGTTGCCATGCAGCACCCCAGGCACGCCGCGTTGCAGCGAGGCCGAGTGACGACCTGTTTCCATGCCTTCACCGGCGGCTTCAATGCCGATCAATCGGGTTTTTTCAAACGGGATGTAGGGGTAAAAAATGCCCATGGCGTTGGAGCCACCACCCACACAGGCCAGCACCGCGTCGGGTTGCAGGCCGTGGTGCATGCTGGGCATTTGGGCGATGCATTCCTCGCCAATCACGCTCTGAAAATCACGCACCATCATCGGGTAGGGGTGCGGTCCTGCCACGGTGCCGATGATGTAGAAAGTGTTGTCGACATTTGCCACCCAGTCACGCAGGGCTTCGTTCAAGGCGTCTTTCAAAGTCTTGCTGCCGGACTCAACGGGAACCACGGTGGCACCGAGCAACTTCATGCGATAGACATTCGGGCTTTGGCGTTTCACGTCCTCGCTGCCCATGTAGACCACACACTCCAAACCATAGCGGGCGCAAATGGTGGCGGTGGCCACGCCGTGTTGGCCGGCACCGGTTTCGGCAATGATGCGCGGCTTGCCCATGCGCTTGGCCAGCATGGCTTGGCCGATGGTGTTGTTGATCTTGTGCGCGCCGGTGTGGTTCAGGTCTTCACGCTTCAAATAAATCTGCGCACCACCCATCTCGCGGCTCATGCGGGCCGCATGGTAAATGGGTGAGGGGCGGCCCACAAAATGCGCCAACTCCGATTTGAACTCGGCAATGAAAGCGGGGTCGTGTTGGTACTGGGCGTAGGCCTCTTTGAGCTCTTCGATGGCATGGGTCAGCGTCTCGCTGACAAAACTGCCGCCATAAATGCCAAAGTGGCCGCTGGCGTCGGGTTGTTGGTAGGTAGTCGACATGGCTTTTCCGAAAGGGTTGCAGCCCATGGGCCGCTTTAACAATTAACTGGCAAGAGGCGTGTTACGCACGGCTGCCACGAACGCGCGGATCTTGTCTGCGTCTTTGATGCCCTTGGCGCTTTCCACGCCAGAACTCACATCAACCGCCAAAGACCGTCCGCGCGCATGCACGGCGCGGATGCCATCGGCCACGTTTGCAGGTGTGAGTCCACCAGACAAAACGAGGTGAGCATTGACGTTTGTTGGAAGCTGTGACCAATGGAATGTGCTGCCGCTGCCACCATAAGCATCGACCAAGGTGTCGAGCAACAGGGCATGGGCTTGTGAATAAGACTTTGCGTAGTTTACGAGGTCAAAAGGCGCAGCGCCCTCAGGGGTTTCCTTGGGAATGCGAGCCACGCGAATCCAGCGTCTGCAGAGGTTTTGCGCTACTTGTTGGCAGAAATCAGGGCTTTCATCGCCATGGAATTGCAGCCACGCACCTGGCACCAAGTTGGCGGCGTGTTGTATCTCGTTTGCTGATGCGTTCACAAACAGCAGTACTGGCGTCACAAATGCGGGCAACAAGGCGGCCAATGCAGCAGCACGCTCTGGTGTGACATAACGTGGGCTGGGCGGGTACAGCACAAAGCCGATGGCGTTGGCACCGGCAGCGACCGAGGCGTGCACATCCTGCTCACGTGTCAGTCCACAGATTTTGATAGAGATGGCGTTCATGGTGTCAGTCCTGGCAGGCTATCGTAAACCGCGGTTCGTGTCGGCAAGCCCCAGGTGCTTTCGTACACCGGCCCTAAAAAATACAAACCGTCCGGTGAAAAAGTGGGTGCTGCCACTTTTCTGCTTCGCGCTTGCAAAACAGCATGCATCCAGTCAGGGGGTTGAAGGCCTTGTCCGATGGCAACAAAGCAGCCCATGAGGTTGCGAATCATGTGATGCAAAAAAGCCGACGCCTGAAAATCAAAACGCCAGTAGGCGCTGTCAGGGCTTTGGCCAATGCGTTGAATACCAATGTGCATCATCTGTTTCACAGGACTGAGGGCTTGGCAACTGGAGGCTCTGAATGAGCTGAAGTCATGTTCCCCCAGCAAATACTGGGCTGCTTGTTGCATGGGCTCTATTTGCATGGGCCGATAAACCCAACCGACCCGCCCTGCCTCAACACTGGGGCGAACCGGGGATTGCAACAATATGTAGGCATAACGTCTTGACAAGGCGCTGGCGCGCGCATGAAAGCTGTCAGGTACCTGTTGCGCCCATTGAACAGCGATATCACGTGGCAAGATGGTGTTGGTGCCGCGTACCCAGCTTTGTATATCGCGTTCTAGGTTAGTGTCGAAATGCACCACTTGCATCAGACCATGGACACCTGAATCCGTGCGTCCAGCGCACAAGGCGCGAACCGGCTGGTTGGCAAAAGTGGAAAGAGCGGCTTCGAGGTGGTCTTGTACCGTGCGCCCATTGGGCTGGCTTTGCCAGCCTTCATAGCTTTGACCCGCATAACTCAGACCCAGCGCAATGCGCATGGAATTCACGAACGTTCTTGTAACCAGCGCAGCGCCCGTTCGCGGGTGTCACCATGGGTTTGGTCGGCGACCTCTTGGGCCAAGGCGCGTCCGGTTTGGCGCTGACCCAATTTCCACAATTCATCGGCTAAATCGAGACGAACTTGGAAGGGGTCTTCGCTTAGAGGGGCGGTATTGGCCATGGAAGTGGCTGGCGCGCTAGGGCGGTAAGGCGAATTGAAAGAAGACGCAGGTGCGGGAGGGGTAGAAGTCGCGGGAGCAGGCGCTGGTGTTGCACGCGGAGGGAGATCTAAATCAAAGTCGATTTTCATCTCTTGGGGTTTGTCAGAATCAGAGTGAGAAGCTGCTTTGAAATCAAGATCGGTCTCGCCATCTTCGCCGTGGTGTTGTTCGCGACGCTTGTCGCGAAGCAGCGAAATGCTGACCAGCACGGCTGCAATGACAGCGATCACGCCAATCAATTCAAACATATAGCGCTTAAGCCATGCGCCTAAGTCTTGCGCGCTGGCTGGCATGGCGGGCAAGCTGGCTGACAAGCCTTCTTGCATTTTGTTGGCTGCTTTGGAAATAGCGTCTAACTCGCTAACGTTTTTGGCGACCTCTTGGCTACGTTGCGTTGCTTGTTCAGATTCAAGTTTTTGTTTGACCTGGTCTGCGTCGCCCGTACCTGGCTTGCTGAGGGTGAGTTGGTCGGGTGATTTTTTGGCTTTGTTATCCACTTGCGCTTTCAAGCCACCTTTGGATTCACGCTCGTTGCTATCCGCAAGCTTGGTTTTGCCGGTTTGACCCGCCAATTGGCTGCGGTATGCATCAAAGTCCAATGCTTGTAAGCGAATATCTTCACGCGCTTGTTTTTTATCAATGGCTGCCGCATCTTCTTGTGTCGGCAAGGTAATCAGAGCACCCGCTTTGAGGCGGTTGACGTTGTTGTCAACAAAGGCTTTGGGGTTGTTGCGCAACAAGGACACCAACATTTGGTCCAGTGAAATCTCGCTGCTGACAGCGTGCGACAGGACGAGTTTGCTGGCGGTGTCACCGCGCACCACTTCAATGGTTTCGCCCTCTTTTACCGCCATACCGGACGCAGGTTTTTTAGCGGCAGGTTTTTCTGTTGTAGGCTTTTCCGCAACAATTTTCTCGGTTTGGGGGGAATTTTCGGTTTTGGCGCTCACCTCTTTCGGGGGGGGCAAGGGCGCAGCACGCGGTGGTGCCACCACAGGCGCAGGTCTGTCCGCTGGAATAGGAGGTAAGTTGTTGCCAGAGGGCGTATCGTTGTTGGCAACAGAGGCCGTCTCAGGCGCTAGACCATTGCTCAACGGAAAGCCTAAATTGCGAAATGCCCGTCCCGTGGCCCAGCGAAATTCCAGCAGCAAATCGACATACGCTTCGGTGATGGCCTCCGTGCCTTGAAATTGCAACAAATACAGGTCATCGCCTTTGCGTACCGTGGTAATTCGGACATTGTCCAGCCCTGCAACACGGTCGATTTTGGCGGCTTGATAAACCGTGGCATTGGCCAAGTTGGCTTGAAATTCTTGTGCTTCTTGGGCTGATAAATCGCTGACTTGGACTTCTAACTTCAGAGGCTCACCCCATTTGGATTGAATCTGCGGCCTGCTCAGTTGAAAAGCCATAGCTTGAGACGCCAATGTCACCAGACAAAGACCCATCAAGTAACGCAAGTAAATTGGCATTTTTATCAGCTGAAACATATAAATGATTTTCGTGCAGCCCAAGAAGCGCTCATCATAATGGAAATGAGCGCTTTTTATTGAATTTCAGGCTTTCAACAAAATTCGCAACATGCGCCGTAAAGGCTCGGCTGCGCCCCATAACAGCTGGTCCCCAATCGTGAATGCGCCCACGTATTCAGGGCCAAACGCCATTTTGCGGATGCGCCCCACAGGAATGCTCATGGTGCCGGTCACTGCCACAGGGGTCAGGTGCTGCACACTGTCTTCACGGTTGTTCGGTACCACTTTCACCCATTCGTTGTCAGCCGCGATCATGGCCTCGATGTCGGCCACCGGCACATTCTTTTTGAGTTTGAAGGTGAGGGCCTGGCTATGGCAACGCATTGCGCCAATGCGCACGCAAAAACCGTCAACGGGTACAGCAGGTTGCGCAAAACCTGGGCCTTGGCCCAAAATTTTGTTTGCTTCGGCCATGCCTTTCCATTCCTCACGGCTGGTGCCCCAGAATTCTTCGCCGTCTTTTTTGCCAAGGCCTAAGTCTTTGTCGATCCAAGGGATGAGCGAGCCGCCCAAGGGGGCGCCAAAGTTTTCTGTTTCAGCGGCTGAGAGCGTGCGCTGCTTGGCAATGACTTTTCGGTCGATTTCCAAAATCGCGCTTTTCGGGTCATTGAGCAGGTCTTTCACCTCGGCGTGCAGGGTGCCAAATTGGGTCAGCAATTCGCGCATGTGGGCGGCGCCACCGCCCGA
>DAIQOH010000041.1:0-14345 GCA_036787995.1 Limnohabitans sp.
GGGTCACCTGCCAAGGGTTTTTCAAAGTGCTGCTTCAAGCCCGACCACAACTGCTTAGGGCCACTGTCGGGGTAGTCGTAAAACCCTGCGCCTGTGGCTCGACCTGAACGCTTGAATTCATGGACCATGCGCTCCACCACCTGTTCACCTGCCGTCGTGACATAGGTTTTACCTTCCGCAGCAAAATCGGCTCGGGTTTGCTCTATCACATGTACCGACAGCGACAGCGAGGTTTCATCCATCACAGCCAATGGCCCCACTGGCATACCCGCGGCTAAAGCAGCATGCTCGATCAAAGGGGCAGGAATACCTTCTCCCAACATGGCTGCACCTTCCATGACATAGGTGCCAAACACGCGGCTGGTAAAAAACCCTCGAGCATCATTCACCACTATGGGTGTTTTGCCAATGGCCAACACATAGTCATAGGCACGCGCCAAGGTTTCATCATCTGTTTGCTCTCCTTTGATGATTTCCACCAAGCGCATCTTGTCAACCGGTGAGAAAAAATGCAGGCCTACAAATTTCGAAGGTCGGGTACTTGCGCGGGCCAAGCCACTGATGGGCAAGGTCGAGGTATTGGAGGCAAATACTCCACCAGCGCTCATTACTGCTTCCGCTTCTTGGGTGACTTGCGCTTTCAGAGCTCGGTTTTCAAACACGGCCTCAATCACCAAGTCACAATCCTGTAAATCTTGCAGTGATTCACATGGGTGTATGAGTGAAAGTACTTGTGCTTGCTTAGCCTCACTCATACGGTTTTGAGCCACACGCTTGGCAGTGAGTTGGCGTGTGTGGTCACGCCCCCGCTCGGCTTTTTCCAAGCTCGTGTCTCGCAACACACAAGGAATGCCCTTCATCGCATTGGCATAGGCAATGCCCGCTCCCATCATCCCTGCACCCAAGATGCCTACTTTGGAAGGTTTCCATGGCGCAAAACCCTGAGGCCGCGATTGACCCGCCTTGATGGCATTGAGGTTGAAGAAGAAAGCCGTGATCATGTTCTTGGTGGTTTGGCTCACCATCACCTTGGCGAGTTTGCGGCTCTCAATACGGGTTGCGGTGTCGTAGTCCACTTGCCCACCTTCAACCATGGTCTCCAAAATGGCTTGGGCGGCAGGGTACAAGCCATGGACTTTGTTGAACAACATAGCCGGTGCCACCGCCAAACCAGATGCCAGCGAAGGGCTGTTGATGCTGCCGCCAGGCATTTTGTAGCCCTTGCGATCCCAAGGCTGTTGCACCTGAGGGTTGTCATGAATAAACGCCAGCCCCAAGGCCATGAGTTGCTCAGGAGAGTTGGCCAAACCATCAACCAGCCCCAAGGACAAGGCTTCACTGGGATTGAACAATTTGCCTTCCATCAAGTACGGCTGTGCAGCCATCAAGCCAAGCAGTCGCGTCATTTTGGTGATGCCAGTGGCTCCAGGGATCAAACCCAAGGTGACCTCTGGCAAGCCAAACATGATGTTGGGTTTGTCCAATGCGAAACGCGCATGGGCAATCAATGCCAACTCCCATCCACCGCCTAAAGCAGCGCCTTGCAACAAAGCCACCACCGGTTGACCCATGGTCTCCAAACGGCGAAACGCTTTCTTAACAGCCTCAATGCCTGTAAAGCCAGTCCCAGCATCGCTGGCTTTCAACGCAAGCACACCTTTGAGGTCTGCGCCAGCGAAAAACGTGGTTTTGGCGGAAGTAAGTAAGACGCCTTTCAGCGCAGCTTGGTCTGTGTGTAATTGATCAGCCAAGGCCAGCATATCTGCCTGCCATTCTGGCTTCATGGTGTTGACTGGCGAACCGGGCTCGTCAAATGTCACCGTGGCAATGCCTTGTGGGTTCAGCTCATAACGCAGGGTTGAAAAAGCCATGTCAAATCCGTTCAATGATGGTGGCAATACCCATGCCACCGCCTACACACAAAGTGATGAGACCACGCTTAAGTTGACGCAGCTCTAATTCGTCAAGCAAGGTACCCAAAAGCATGGCACCTGTTGCCCCCAAAGGGTGACCCATGGCAATCGCACCGCCATTGACATTCACTTTGTCATGTGGGACGTTCATTTCGCGCATGAAACGCATGGGCACTGCCGCAAATGCTTCGTTGACTTCAAACAAATCGATATCGTCAACAGACAGTCCCGCTTTGGCCAAGGCCTTACGTGCCGCTGGCATAGGACCCGTCAACATGATGGTGGGATCTGCACCCGACAAAGCGGTGGCGACGATACGTCCACGGGGCTTGAGTCCCAAGGCTTTGCCTTTGGCTTCGCTGCCAATCAATACGGCTGCTGCCCCATCCACAATGCCTGAGGAGTTACCCGCGGTGTGCACATGATTGATGCGTTCCACATGGGGGTAGCGCGACAAAGCCACCGCATCAAAACCCAACTTTCCCATCTCGGCGAAACTGGATTTCAATGCACCCAGGGCTTGCATCGTGGTTCGCGGCTTGATGAATTCATCGCGCTCTAGAACGGCCAGGCCTATCTCATCGCACACAGGCATCACAGAGCGGTCAAATTTGCCTTGTGCTTGCGCAGCAGTTGCGCGTTGCTGCGAGGTGAGTGCAAATTGATCGACATCCTCACGCGACCACCCTGCCAAGGTGGCGATCAAATCCGCTCCTATACCCTGAGGCGTGAAACCTGTGGCGGCGTTGGTGGCAGGGTCTTGGGCCCAGGCGCCACCATCCGAGCCCATGGGCACACGTGACATGCTCTCGACACCGCCAGCCACCACCAAATCCTCCCAACCACTGGCCACTTTTTGCGCAGCCATATTGACGGCTTCCAAGCCAGAAGCGCAAAAGCGATTGATTTGAACGCCAGACACTCGAAAGTCCCAACCCGCTTTGAGCAAGGCGGTTTTGGGTAGCACCGAACCTTGCTCACCCACAGGCGATACACAGCCCATCACCACGTCATCCACTTCTGATGGATCAAAATCGTGACGTGCCTGCAATTGGTTGAGCAAACCACCTAGCAAATCCACAGGCTTGATGCTGTGCAAACTGCCGTCTTTTTTGCCTTTACCACGTGGCGTGCGAACCGCATCAAAAATCATGGCATGGGTCATTGTGATTCTCCTTCTAGGGGTTGCAGATCATAAGTTAGGTAAGATCTGACAATGGCACGTATAGAACCTTCACGCCCGCAAGCCACCGCGCAGGTTTTGCAAAAAAACCAAGCTTTGGTCAAAGCCACTGTTGGCAAAGCGATTCAATCGGCTAAGACCGAGGTCAAGCAAGCTTCGCATACCCATGCCAGCAAAGGTACGCGGGTAGACATCAGGGCTTAGCCTATTCGTTAGTTCGTGCTGTAGACCTTGAGCTTTTGCTCTATCAAGTCGGGCTTCACAGTTTTCACCCATTCAGGCGATTTTTGGCCCACAGGCGTGGTGGCCGTGTTGGCTGGAATGATCATGATTTGATCAATCACAGGGAAAGGGTATTGCGCCACTTTCTTGGTCACGCCCAGCAGTTGGTCTTCTAAACCTTGCCCATCGGCACGCATCTTCACATGGCGCCCATAGCCTTTGAATTCCAAAGAATGCATCACGTCAGCCACTTCTTCCGTACTAGGCCACTTACCACCATTGGTTTTCATGGCTTGTTCGTAGCCTGCTTTCAAACCATAAAGTGCTTGTGCCATGTGGTAAACAGAGTAAATGGGGTAGGTATTGGTTTTGGCTTTGAATTTTTGAATAAACGCTTTGTGGTTTGGGTCATCTTTGGTTTCTGGGTGAAGGAAATAATGGTCACCGCGAGCCCCCACAATCACACCATCAGGCAGGGTCGCACCTAAACGCTCTAAAGAGCTTTCGGCCAGAGGCAATACAAACTTCGATTGCTTGAATAAGCCACGTTGTGCGGCTTGGCGAGAAAAAGTATCCAAGTCGCCACCCCAAGCGGTAGACAAAACCACATCGGGTTTGAGTGCAGACAAACGTGACACTTCAGTTGAAAAATCAGAAGCCCCAAACTTAGGGAAAAACTCACCCACCACTTTGACATCCGGCTTCAAAGTGAGCAAGGTGTTGCGAAAAATCTCCCATGAGTCACGTCCCCATGCATAGTCTTGGTTGACCACTGCAATGGTTTTGAAATCTGGATTGGTTTTCAACAAATAAATCACTGTCGCCACCATCTCAGTGGTGGCGTTGGCTTGGGTACGCACCACATAACGGTATTTTTTATCTTCCAATACCTTTTCGGTACCGCAGTCCCACATGATATTGAGCACTTTCAAGTCTTCTGCAACAGGAGCAACGATATTGCAATTACCGCTGGAAATGGCTGACAGCATGGTGCGAACGCCTTGGTCTTGCACCAAACGACGGTACTCTGACAACAAGGGGTCTGCGCCCAAACCCTCATCAATAAAACTGGCACTGATTTTCACGCCGCCAATACCGCCTTTGGCATTGATATCGTCAATCACGATCTCTGCGGCAGCTTTTGCAGGCACGCCAAACACCGAGGCGGGCCCAGACAAAAATGTGGTGATACCCAACTTGAATTCGGCAGGTTTTTGCTGCGCCCAAGTCAGACTTGTGAGAACACAAGCGCCAACCAAAAAGGCGATTTGCTTTGATAACTTGAACATGGTTTGTCTCCCGATAAAAATTAAATGGTTCTTCCACCATCCACAGGCAATTCAATGCCTGTAAAAAAAGCCGCTTCTGGGCTGGCCAAAAACAAAGCAGCTGCGGCCACATCGCTGGGCAATGAGAAGCGCCCCAAGGGAATGGACCCCAAAAATTTGGCGCGGTTTTCAGGCGTGTCTGGCATACCCATGAATTGGGTGAACATGCCTGTCTCACCCATCACAGGGCAGATGGCATTGACGCGTATGTTGTCTGGACCCAGTTCAACAGCCATCGATTTGGAAAGAATGTTCACCGCTGCTTTGGAACCGTTATACCAAGTCAAACCAGGTCGAGGGCGTATGCCTGCGGTGGAGCCCACATTCAAAATCACACCTCCTTTGTTTTGCCGCATCAAGGGTACAACCGCATGGGCCATGTGAAAAATGGATTTCACATTGATGTCGTAGACCCGATCAAATTCTTCCTCAGTGACTTCGAGCATGGGCCTGTTCAGGTGAGTCACGCCAGCGTTATTCACCACGATATGGGGAATACCAAAGGCTTTCACTGTGTGGTCGACCAAAGCTTGAACACTTTGGCCTTTGGATACATCACAAGTGAATGCACTGGCATGGGCGCCCAAACGCTTAGCCACAGCCGCAGCGGCATCAGCACGGATATCGGCAATGACAACTTTGGCACCTTCTTGCACATACAGTTGCGCAATGCCTTCGCCAAACCCACCACCGGCACCTGTGACGATGGCAACTTGATTGTGTAATTTAGTCATGTGTGATCTCCTGCTCAAGCATGGTAGTGAATGACCGTTTTGGTAGCACTGACTTCTTCCAGCGCTAAAAATCCTTTTTCGCGACCATGGCCACTTTTCTTAAAGCCGCCAAAGGGTAACTCAACACCGCCACCTGCACCAAAGGCATTGATGTAGACCTGACCGGCTTTGATGGCTTTGGCTACCCGCTGTTGACGGCCTCCGTTTTCGGTCCACACCGCAGCCATCAAGCCATAGTCAGTCCCATTAGCCAAAGCAATGGCTTGGTCTTCGGTTTCAAATGGCATGGTGGCCAAAACAGGACCAAAAATTTCTTCTTGCGCGCAACAGTGGTCTGCTGGCACATGACCCAGCAATGTGGGGGTGACGTAATAGCCCTTGTCAGGTAAGCCCGCAGAAAGGACACCTTGGGCAACAATGTCTATGCCCGATTTTTTGGCCTCATTCAAATAGTGCGCCACACGGTCGCGCTGCGCCAGATTGACCACGGGGCCGCAATCCAAGTCCATCTCAGGCGTTCCCACTTTGATCTGCGAAAACTGCTTGGCCAGTTTGTCCATGATCTGGGGATAGATACTGCTGTGAACGATCAAGCGGCTACCCGCTGTACACGTTTGTCCTGTGTTGGCAATGATGCCGCGCGTGATGATGGGCACAGCGCGGTCAAGGTCGGCATCGGCAAACACCACATGCGGCGATTTGCCACCCAACTCCAAAACGCATTTGATGACGTTCTTGGCAGCTGCTTTTTGTACCAAAACGCCAACCTCATTGGACCCTGTGAACGAAATGAAATGAATACCTGGGTGCTCTGCCAATGCTGCTCCAGCCTCTTCGCCCAGACCTGTCACCACATTCACAACCCCATCGGGAAAACCTACATCGCGTGCCAACTCTGCAATGCGCACCGGGGTTAAGCAAGCATCTTCTGCAGGCTTGACCACCACCGCATTGCCCATGGCCAACGCCGGCGCAATGCTGCGACCCATCATCTGTGCGGGGTAATTCCACGGAATGATGTGCGCCGTCACACCCAAGGGCTCACGCAACACATTCACGCTGTAGCCATCAAGAAAGGGCAAGACCAAACCATGGACCTTGTCAGCCGCAGAGCCATAAAACTCAAAATAACGGGCCAGTACCGTGATATCGGTACGCGCAGTGGTCATGGGTTTACCGGTGTCCTTGGCTTCCAAAAGACTCAACTCTGCATGGTGGGCCAACACGCTTTCACCCAGTTTCATCAGCAAGCGACCGCGCTCTAGGGCCGTCATTTTTCCCCAAGGACCTCGCAACGCTGCATTGGCAGCCTTTACCGCCAAATCGACATCCGCAGAATCGCCTCTGGGGATTTCTTCAAACTTCATGCCATCAATGGGCGAAAGCACGTCCAATACCTTGCCAGATACCGCTGAGACGGATTGGCCGTTGATCATCATCTTGGTCATACAGATTCCTGTGGTGTACGAATAGGGGTCAAATGAACGAGCCTCGTTCAATCGTCAAAATTTGGTTGGGAATATCAGAAAGCAAAGCGGCATTGGACTCTGTAATAAGCACACACAAATCGGGACGACGGATTCTGAGACGACCCAAGGCTTGGGCATACTGCAAAGCCAGTGCAGGTGCCAAGCCTTGAAACGGTTCATCTAACAAAACCAAGTTGCTGCCCACCATCAGGGCACGTCCCAAGGCCACCATTTTTCCTTGACCGCCAGACAAAGCAGCTCCACCTCGAGTCAGCATGGGTTGAAGTTGGGGAACCACATCAAGAACATGCGCTAAACGCTCTTGGATTTCAGGTGCAGACAAGCCCAAAATTTCGCAAGGCAGTTTTAAATTGTCTTGCACACTCAGCGTAGGAAAAATCACCCTGTCTTCGGGGGCATAACCAATACCCCATTGGGTGCGTCCATGCGGTGCTGACAGCAACAAGTTGGTTTCGCCTAGGTGAATTGCACCAGAAGTCACTGAAATAAGACCCATGATGCTTCTCAGCAAGGTGGTTTTACCCGCACCGTTTCTCCCCACAACAGCCAAGGTTTGCCCCGCAGGCAACTGCAAACACAGGGATCGCAAAACCGGTGAATGGGCGAACGATACGCACAGCTGATCGATATTTAGCACGCCATCTCCCCCAAAACTTCTTGGCGAACTTGCAGGTTTTGCAAAACTGTTTGCGGGTCACCGTCAGCGGCAATTTTTCCATCGATCCAAGCAGCCACACGGGTGGCATAGCGCGACACAATATCCACATCATGCTCGACAAACCAGCTGGTGACTTTTCGCTCGTCCAAAGCTTGCATGACCAAGGCCATCAAACCGTGCTTGTCTTGCGAGGACACGCCACTGGTGGGTTCATCCATGATGAGTAGCTTGGGGCGCAGCATCAAGGCCATGGCCACATCCAACAATTTTTTATGCCCTTCTGGCAACTCTGCGCATACCTCGTTAGCAACATGGCGCAAGCCAATCAACTCCAAGGTTTCGAAAACCTCTGTTTGATCCACGGAACTTGACAAGGATGTCAACCAAGACAAATGCCGGCTTCTGGCCGCAGCAGAAATTTCAAGACATTGTTGAACCGTGTGTTCTGTGAACAGTTGGGGTAATTGAAAAGAACGTCCCAGACCCAACCTGACAATGCTGCGCGGGCTCTGGCCTGTGATGTCATGGCCATCAAACACCACACGTCCCGCTGTCGGTTGAAGATAGCCTGTACAAATATTGATGAACGTTGTTTTACCTGCACCGTTTTGACCAATGACTGCCAACCGCTCACCGGTCTTGAGTTCAAAGTCAATGTGGTCTGCAGCCACCACGCCACCAAACGACAGGCAGATGTCTTTGGCACTGAGCAACACGGGGTTCATGACGATGCTCCTTGGCGCAATGACTCTCGCCGCTTTTGCCAAGCGCCCAATATGCCATCAGGCGCCACGGCAATCACCGTCAACAAAGTCAAGCCCAGCAACATCTGCCATACACCTGCCATGTATGCCGAAGCGAACAATTTGACAGCTTGAAAAACAGCAGCGCCCACAAAAGGGCCCAATGCATGGCTTGCACCGCCCAGAATCATGATAAAAACCAACTCGCCCGAGCGAGTCCATGATCCCATATCGGGTGTGACCAAACCCTGCGCCAAAGCGAAAATAGCCCCCGCAAGACTGACCCAAAAACCTGACCATACATAGCCTACCCACAACACCCTGTGCGCTGAAATACCTAAATACTCCAGGCGTGTTTCATTGCTTTTCAGACCAGCCAAAGCTTCACCTGTGGCTGATTGGGTAAATCGCTGATAAAACCAACCCGCTGACAAACCAACCAAGAGGGTGAGCACCAATAGCAAGGTTTCAAATTCGCTGCGGTCGGTGAGCATGCCCATCAATGCAGGTCTTTCTACCCGTATGCCATCGGTACCCCCTGATAAGTTGTAGAGCTTGCCCAACAGTGTGACGATCACCATACTGACCGCCAAATTGAGCATGCCAAAGAAAATACCTCGGTAGCGCACCACAAACAAGCCCAACAAAGCTGAAAAAAGAGTACCGAATAAGGTAGCTAGCACAAGAAGCAGCAAACCATCCATAGCAGGAAAGGCTCTGGCAATGAATGCCACGCTGTAGGCAGCCACACAGGCAAACATGGCATGACCAAAAGAAACTTGCCCTGACTTGGCTGGGATGGCCACACCCAAAGCAGACAAACCGTAGCACAAGCCAATGATGAGCATGGTCTTAGACCATGGAAAGAAAATGCCAGATACAAGCAATACCAACGCAGAAAAAACCGAGAACAAACCTGTCTTCATCAGATTCTCCGCGACTGTGCAACCGTGAAAAGACCGTTGGGGCGAATCAACAGCACAATCAACATGATGATGTAAGGCGTGGCAACATCCAACTCAGGCAAGACATAAACCGCCATAGACCTTGCCAAACCTATCATCAAAGCAGTGATCAAAGCGCCTGTGATTTGACCCAAGCCGGCTGAAGCCACGACAGTGAATGACAACACAATCATTTCTGCACCCACCCCTGGTGACAATGCAGAAACAGGGACAGCTAAAGCGCCACCCAAGGCACCCAAAACCGCACCCAAAACAAACACCAAGGTGGCTACTTTTTTAACATCTACCCCCAAGGCAGTGGCCATCTCACGATGGTGGGTCAGCGCGACGGTTTGTTTACCCCACAGGGTCTTTTTCAGGAAAAAGAGCAAGCCTAGGTAACTTGCCAGCGCTATACCGGGGATGACAACCATTTGGTATACGGTGTAAGTGACATCAAAGAGTTCAACCGTTCCCAAGCGGGAAACGATTTCACCCGCCGAATAGGGTGATGATCCCCATACCAATTTTTGAAAGTCTTCAAAGATGACAAAAGCGGCGAACGTCACCAAAAGTTGAATGACCGGATCCTTTTTTTGGAAATACCTCAGCAATACAACCTCTAGCAGTAAACCCATCAGCACACCAACCACCACCGCTGCAAGTAACAACACCAAAAACAACACAGGTGTCTTGTCCAGCGCATGGTGCATAGCAAAGGCCGTCAGACTGGCAGCGGTATAACCACCCAAGGCATACAAACTGCCGTGCGTGATATTGAGTACACCTAAAACGCCAAAAATCAAGGTCAGTCCTAGCGAGACCAAAAAAAGCAATCCCGCATAGGAGATGCCATCCGCTATACCTAAAAGAAGCATGTCAAGATTCATCAGTCAGATCGCCCCTTGGGTTTTCATCAGCGAAATGGTGTCATCGCTTAAACCCATGTCTTTCAATATGCGCTGGGTATGCTCTCCCACCGATGGAATGGCATCCATGCGGTAGCTGAATGCATTGTTCGTACCAGGCGGCAGCAATGCTGGCACCTCACCCACAGGTGACGCAACGCCTTGCCATCGCTGCCTGGCTTTCAGTTGCGGGTGATTCCACACCTCATGCATGCTGTTCATGCGTGCATGCGCAATTTTGGCTTGGTCTAACCGTGCTTCGACCTCGGTGATACTTAACTTAGCAAAGCACTGGTCAATCAGCTGTTTGAGTTCGTCGCGATGATGATGCCTTTGCGTGTTGTTGATAAAGCGCTCATCGCTGGCAAGGCTAACGTCCCACAATACGTTTTCACAAAACAACAACCACTCGCGCTCGTTTTGAAGCCCTAGCATGATGGTTGAGCCGTCCCCCACAGGAAATGGACCATAGGGGTAAATGGTGGCATGCGATGCCCCAGAACGAACAGGGGGGTCAGCTTTGTCATAGGCATAGTAAAGCGGAAAACC
This sequence comes from Limnohabitans sp., assembly GCA_036787995.1. Lineage (GTDB taxonomy): Bacteria > Pseudomonadota > Gammaproteobacteria > Burkholderiales > Burkholderiaceae_C > Limnohabitans. Next base: position 10,673 of record DAIQOH010000041.1, read on the forward strand.
CATCCATTCAGCGAGAGACTCCAACATGGATACATCGATGTGCGAGCCTTCCCCCGTTTTTTCACGCAACAACAAAGCGGAAAGAATATGGGTGTAGGCGTACATGCCAGCAGCAATATCGGCAATAGAGCAACCGGCTTTGGATGGGGTTTCAGGTGTGCCAGTGACCGATAAAAATCCGGCTTCGCTTTGTATCAGCAGGTCATACGCCTTTTTATCGCGGTAAGGGCCGTCATTGCCATAACCTGAAATATCACAAACAATCAAACGGGGGTTGAGGGCTTTCAGTTGCTGTGCAGACAAACCTAGTCGTGCTGTTGCACCAGGCGCCAAATTTTGTACAAACACATCTGCTGTTTTCAGCAATGTCAGCAAGACTTGCATGGCTTGCTCGTGCTTGATATCCAAACACAAACTTTCTTTGGAGCGGTTAGTCCAGGTGAAGTGCGATGACATGCCGTTGACACGTTGGTCATAGCCACGGGCGAAGTCGCCCACATCAGGGCGCTCGATTTTGATGACACGTGCACCTAAGTCCGCCAGTTGACGCGTACAAAACGGCGCGGCTATGGCGTGCTCTAAAGAGACTACGGTGATGTGGTCAAGGGGTCGGGTCATGGAAATAACTCAATACGATCGCGGCAAGCCAAGCACATGCTCAGCAATATAAGCGTAAATCAAATTGGTGGAAATGGGGGCAACTTGGTACAAACGTGTTTCACGAAATTTTCGTTCAATATCGTATTCACTGGCAAAACCAAATCCACCGTGGGTTTGCAGACATACATTGGCAGCTTCCCATGAGACCTTGGCAGCCAAATATTTCGCCATGTTTGCTTGCGCACCGCATGGCAGTTGCGCATCAAACAGCTCACACGCTTTCCAACGCATCAAGTTGGCCGCCTCGGCTTCCATGTAAGCATCAGCGATAGGGAACTGAACACCTTGGTTCTGCCCAATAGGACGGCCAAACACCACCCTCTCACTGGCATAACTTCTGGCTCGGTCAATAAACCAATAAGCGTCGCCCAAACATTCAGCGGCAATCAATATGCGCTCGGCATTCAAACCGTCCAATAGATAAGAAAAGCCTTTGCCCTCCTCACCTATCAATTGCTCTTCGGGAATTTCCAGTTGATCAAAGAACACTTCATTGGTTTCATGGTTGACCATGTTGCGTATGGGTTGGATGCGCATACCACCGACCAAGGCTTTTTTCACATCCACCATGAAAATGGACATGCCTTCGCTTTTGCGCTGCACCTGTGCAAGTGGTGTGGTTCGGGCCAGCAAAATCATCCAATCGGAGTGCTGAACACGGGAAATCCACACTTTTTGACCTTGGATGACATAGCGATCACCCTGCTTGACAGCCGTGGTTTTCAGTTGCGTGGTATCGGTACCCGTGGTGGGTTCGGTCACAGCCATGGACTGCAATCGCCATTCGCCACTGGCTATTTTGGGCAGGAAATAGGCTTTTTGCTGCGCTGACCCATGACGCAATAAAGTGCCCATGTTGTACATCTGCCCATGGCATGAACCCGCATTGCCGCCACTGAAATTAATCTCTTCCATGATGACTGATGCTTGGGCCAAGCCCAATCCAGAACCACCGTACTCGGTGGGAATCAATGCGGCCAACCACCCAGCAGATGTCAATGCATTGACAAACGCTTCAGGGTAAGCGCGTTGTTCATCCACACCTTGCCAGTAACGTGCGTCATAAGTGGCACATAAATCACGTATGGCTTCGCGTAAGACTTGGTGTTCATCAACGCCAGGAATGGCTTTTTTCATAACCATCAACCCAACTCTGCTTCGGCTTGCATGGCCAACCACCCATCACGGTCTTGCACCCATAAACGACAATGGGTTGCTGCCGTTTGCATTTGTGCATTCAACCGAAAACTTCTTTGATCTGTACATTCAAACACAGGCCGCATGGCTTTGAAAGCAAATCGTTTGATCGACTTATTCGTGTGCTGACGCAAAAGATCTACCAATAGACTGGCTAGCAAAGGACCATGTACCACCAAACCAGGGTAGCCTTCGGTTTGTGTGGCGTATTTGCGGTCGTAATGGATGCGATGCGCATTGAATGTCAGTGCCGAATAACGAAACAACAGCACGTCATCAGGAACCACATCTTTATGCCATACCGCGCAAGCATGGGGACCGGTGTCAACCCAACTTTGTGCAGCAAGAGGAGGCGCAGGGACAAGCAAAGGACTTGGCAATGCGCGGTAAACAATGTCATGAATTTCGGTCAAACACAAGGTCTGTTCACGATGCAAACGATGCTCAACCGTGACAAACACCAATTCACCGCTTCGCCCAGCTTTGGAAGTAACCGATTGAATGGTCGAGGTTCGAGTCAAGTGGTCACCCAAGTGAATAGGTGCTTCAAATGACAAGCTCCCCCCAGCCCACATACGCCTTGGTAATGGAACAGGTGGCAAAAAACCACCTCGCTTTGCATGCCCATCGGGTCCAAGCTCGGATTGTTTGGTGATGGGCAAGAAGTAAAGCCAATGCCACAAAGGCGGCAATAGGTCGCCCTCCACAGGCAAACCAGAGTGGTCAAGCAGTGCCGCCATGGCCCGGGCAGGGTTTTCTGTCATGCGGTCATGCATGGTTTCGCTTTTGCCGACCCAAGTGGACAAATAAGCCATGTCGATTGCAGACACACCCATGAAAAAAGAGCCCCAGAGAACTTAAAAAACCGAATGGTCACCCAAATGAACACTTTGCTGACCCGCAAGAAGCTGATCGTAATAGCTAAACAAGGTTTGTGACCCATGCGAGGGTGTCGCTTTCGCGTCATAACGCTGCGCTTGGGTATCCCATACCAGCATAGATTCAGTCGCGTAATAACGACCAATTCGCGCCAACTCTGCTTTGTCAGCCAGCGGTGGGATAAACCAACCCAAGAACGATAAAACTTGGATGATGAGATCTAAAAAACCGACCGGCACATGTTTGTAAGCAGGGGGTTTCCCGAGTGCATTGAACAAATATTCGCCCTGCTGCAAAGGTGTGATGGGCTCACCAGGGCCACCTATGGGCAATATCCGGTTCTGCATTGAGGCATCTGTCAAACATTGGGCGATGAATTCACCCAAGTCATGGTCGCTGATGGGCTTACATGCTGTCAAGAGGCCATCACCAAACAACAAAAAGGGCTTGTTCTGTTGAAGCCGCTTGATTTGCCCAGACAGCGATTTAAAAAAGGCTGTCGGCCTGACAATGGAATACACCAAGCCCGAAGCCATCAATTCTTTTTCGAAGGCCAACTTCGCTTGCTGAAAAGCGAGCAAGGGTTTTTGCACGCAAATCGCAGATAACAGTACAAATTGGGTAACGCCGCTCTCTTTGGCTAAGTGAAGTATGTGCGAATGCGCTTGGTAATCGACAGCCCAGGCGTCTTTGGGTGCACCTGTGCGTGAAGCCATGCAAGACACAACACCGTCAAAATGCTCGTCTTTGAAACCATTACGCTTTAATGATTCAAGCGACATGACATCTCCAAAACGAAACTCTGCAAGTGGCTGAAATGTCTCTTGTGAGTCAGATTTGCGGCGTGCAAAGCAAACCACCTCATGACCGGCTTCGAGCAAAGCTCGGCAAGTGGCTAGGCCTATGGTTCCTGTCGCGCCAAATAAAAGAATGCGCA
>DAIQOH010000042.1:0-14072 GCA_036787995.1 Limnohabitans sp.
TTGTTGGTGGCTTAGACCAACTCCAGCGCCATGGCTGTGCCTTCACCACCGCCAATGCACAGGGTAGCCAGGCCTTTTTTCAAGCCCTTGGCTTTCAAAGCATGCAACAAAGTAACGATGATGCGGGCACCGGACGCGCCAATGGGGTGACCCAAAGCACACGCACCGCCGTTGATATTGACGATCTCATGGGGGACTTTCAACTCGTGCATGAGCGCCATGGGCACCACGGCAAAGGCTTCGTTGACTTCCCATAAATCCACATCGCTCACCTTCCAGCCAGCACGCGCCAGCGCTTGCTGTGTGGCACCCACCGGTGCGGTGGTAAACCATTCGGGCGCTTGTGCAAACGTGGCATGTGACGCGATGCGTGCCAAGGGTGTGCAACCCAATTTCTTGGCAGTGCTTTCGCGCATCATGACCAAAGCCGCTGCGCCATCGTTGATGGAGGAGCTGGAAGCGGCGGTGATGGTGCCGTCTTTTTTGAAGGCCGGTTTGAGGGTGGTGACTTTGTCCAACTTCACTTTGCCAGGGCCTTCGTCGATGCTGACCACGCGCTCACCAGCACGGTCTTTCACGGTGACGGGCGTGATTTCAGCCGTGAAAGCACCTGAGGTGGTGGCGTCCTTGGCGCGCTGCACGCTGGTCATGGCGAAATGGTCTTGGGCTTCGCGGCTGAAGTGGTATTTGGCTGCGCAGTCTTCGCCAAACGTGCCCATGGAGCGACCGGCTTCGTAAGCGTCTTCCAAGCCGTCCAACATCATGTGATCGTAAATTTTGTCGTGCCCCATACGGTAACCGCCTCGGCCTTTCAAAATCAGGTAAGGCGCATTGGTCATGCTTTCCATGCCGCCAGCAATCATCACCTCTTGACTGCCTACACTCAAAATATCGTGTGCAAACATGGCCGCACGCATGCCCGAGCCGCACATCTTGGACAGGGTGACAGCGCCAGCGCTTTGGGGCAATCCCCCTTTGAACACCGCTTGGCGAGCAGGCGCTTGGCCTTGACCCGCCATCAAGCAGTTGCCCATCAACACCTCGGTGACCACGTCAGGTGCAATACCCGCACGCTGAACAGCCGCCTTGATGGCAGCGCCACCCAAGTCGTGGGCCGACAACGCAGAAAAATCTCCTTGGAAACTGCCCATGGGGGTACGGGCGGCACTGACGATAACAATGGGGTCTGACATGAAAGCTCCTGAAAAAAACAACTAAAGAGATGCACCTAATGCGGCGCGTTGGATTTGAAAACGTTTATCGGCCTCGTAGGGAAACACATCGTGCACATGGCCATTGCTGATTTTTTCTTTGTGGCCTTGCCAAAAACTGGCGTCTAGCAAATCCGCATGGTGCTTCATGAACACCTCACGCACATTGGGATTGCCCAGTAAAAATGGACCAAAAGTTTCGGGAAACACGTCGCGAGGGCCGACGTGGTACCAAATCTCGCCTGACATTTCATCTTCTTCGTTGCGCGGTGCAGGCACGCGACGGAAGTTGCAATCGGTGATGTATTCGATCTCATCGTAGTCATAAAACACCACTTTGCCGTGTCGGGTGACGCCAAAATTCTTCCACAGCATGTCCCCAGGAAAGATATTGGCGGCAACCAAATCTTTGATGGCGTTGCCATACTCCACCACCGCTCGCTCCATTTGGCTTTTGGCTCGCACATCGTCCAAACCTGCATCAAACGCTTCTTGTAAATAGATATTCAAGGGAATCATGCGCCGCTCGATGTAAGCATGTTTGATGACCACTTCTTCTTGGCCAGTGTCTGCTCGGCGGTTGATCTCAATTTGGCTGGGCGCGAACTTTTGGATCTCAGCAATCAACTCGTCTTCAAAACGCTCTCGCGGAAACGCCACATTGCTGTATTCCAAGGTATCGGCCATGCGACCCACGCGGTCGTGCTGCTTCACCAACAAATACTTGCCCTGAATTTGTTCACGCGAAGTGTCTTTTTGTGGCGGGTAAAAGTCTTTGATGACCTTGAACACAAACGGAAACGAGGGTTGGTCGAACACCAACATGACCATGCCTTTGATGCCAGGGGCAATGCGAAATTTATCGGTGCTGTGGCGTTGATGGTAGAGCAAGTCTCGGTAAAACAAGGTCTTGCCTTGCTTGGCCAAACCCAATGCGTTATAGATTTCTGCACGTGGTTTACGCGGCATCATGCTGCGAAGAAACTGCACATAGGCTGAAGGTACGTCCATGTCGACCATGAAATAGGCCCGTGCAAAGCTGAACAATATCAGCAAGTCTTCTTCGCCAAACAAGGCGGCATCAATCACCAACTGTCCGCTGTCGTTGTGCAAAATCGGCAGTGCAAACGGAATTTCTTGAAAGCCGTTGATGACCTTGCCCACCACATACGCGCCCTTGTTGCGAAAGAACAGGCTAGAGAGCACCTGCACCTGAAAGTTGGCTCGCAGTTTGGCTTGGCCCAAGCGCTGCTTTACATTGCGCAAAATATCGTGGGCATCACGATCCAGGTCCTCAAAAGGGCGCTTGAGGTCAAAGTCGCCAATCATGCGCACAATCACTTCATGCAAATTGTCCTCACTGGGGTACCATGCTTTGTAAGTGGGTTTGGCATCCGGTTCGGAGTTTTCGATGTACTCGGTGCTGACTGCAGGTCGCACAAAAATAAAATCGTTTTGAAAATAACTGCGGTCCAGTATTTTGGTGGTGACCGAATTAAAAAAAGTTTCTGCCAATTCGGGCTGAAAGTGGTCCACCAGCAAACCGATGTAGTGCAATTTCACCTGTTGCCACACTTCGCTGGCTTGTTCACCCGCTCTGTATTCGGTTTCTAACCGGCCAGAACACTCTTTCACCCGTAAATCGTAAAACTCGATACGTTCACGTTGCGCACGTTGCTGGCCATGCCAGTCTTGGGTTTCATAACGGTGCTTGGCTTTGGCCGACTCGGTACGAAACAAGTCGTAATGGCGGTTGAAGCCGTCCATCATGGCTTGCGCAATGTCATAGGCCAAGGCGGAGTCGAGTCGCTGTGCGTTCATGGATGTTGCTTATGTGGCGATTTGTCGGGGGTAGCGCTTGAAAGCATTGCGAAATACATCCACCACTTCTGCGGAGTGGCTCATGCTGACATGCAAGTCTTTCAGCAAGCCATCGCTCAAGCCGTAAATCAAACCATGGACTTGTATTTTTTGTCCACGTGCCCATGCGTCTTGCATCACATTGGACAGCGCCACATTACCCACTTGCTCTAAGACATTCATTTCGCACAGCACGTCTTCCAACTCAGGCTGAGGCAGATGGTTCAGACGCTGACGATGGCGCAACCGCACATCTTGTACATGGCGCAACCAGTTATCAACCAAACCAATCCGTGTACCTCTGGCGGCCGCAATCACACCACCACACCCATAGTGACCCACCACCATGATGTGCTCAACGCGCAAATGCTCGACTGCAAATTGAATCACCGACAAGGCATTTAAATCCGAGGGCACCACCACATTGGCCACATTGCGATGCACAAACACCTCGCCTGGGTCCAAACCCACAATTTCATTGGCGGGCACTCGGCTGTCAGAGCATCCAATCCACAGGTATTTGGGCGACTGCTGCTGTGCCAGTTTTTCAAAAAAACCAGGACGCTCTTGCGACATGCGCGTGGCCCAGTCGCGGTTGTTGGCAAAAAGATTGTTTAAGGCGTCAGACATAGGTGATGAGAAGATTCAATCCGTGTGAGCAACCGTGGGACTGCGTTTGCTTTTGGTGTTGTGCTTGTTCAGCAGGGCTTTGGCTTCGCGTTCGTGTTGCTTGACTTCATCCAAGTTGGCTTGGATTTCCTCCAACTGCGACTCTAACTGTTGTCGGTGACTGGCCAAGACTTCGATGAATTTTTCTAACTGTGGCGCGGTGTCGCGAGGGCTGTCGTACATATCGATGATGTCTTTGGCTTGCATCAACGACAAGCCCAAGCGCTTGGCACGCAAAGTCAGGCGTAAACGGGCCCGCTCGCGTGCGCTGTACATGCGGTTACGACCGCCTGGGCCTTGGCGCTCGGGGCGCAACAAACCCATGTCTTCATAGAATCGAATGGCACGCGTGGTCAAGTCAAACTCTTTGGCCAATTCGCGGATGGTGTAGAGGGTCGCCATGTAGACTGTTTACGTTTACGTAAACGTCAATTATGAAGCAAAATCCACCCACCATGAATGCTGACGAAAAAGAACTTGACTATCCCTTGGGTGAACACCTGCCCTCACCTGGCGCACTCACCGAGGTAGCACCTGGTGTTTTTTGGCTGCGCATGTTTTTGCCGTTTGCTTTAGACCATATCAACCTGTGGCTGCTGCGCGACCATTACGAGGGTCGCGAAGGTTGGGCGATTGTGGACTGTTGTTTAGACCAAGCCAGCGCACGCGAACAATGGCAACAAATATTTGAGACAGGGCTGGAGGGCCTGCCTGTTCTGCGGGTGTTTGTGACCCATTTGCATCCCGACCATTTGGGTTTGGCACATTGGTTGTGTGACTATTGGAAAGTGCCTTTGTGGATCAGTGCCACCGACTTTCACACTGCGCATACTTTGATCCACCCCTCCAACACGCAAGACCGTGAACAAGCGGTGCTGTTCATGCGGTCGCATGGCATTACCGATAACGCGGTATTGCAAGCCGTATCACAACGCAATTTTCAGTTTGGCCACATGGTGCCCGCCTTGCCCTCGCAGTTCGTGCGTTTGTACGATGGGCTGTCCGTGCGCATTGGCGACCACCATTGGCAATGCATCAGCGGCTATGGACATGCACCAGAACATATCGCGCTTTACTGCCTATCGATGAATGTGCTCATCAGTGGCGACATGGTGTTGCCACGCATTTCTACCAATATCAGTGTCTACCATTTGGAGCCTTTGGCTAACCCTTTGCATTTGTTTTTGGACTCGCTGAAAAAGTTTGATGCGCTTCCTGCCGACTGCTTATGCCTGCCCTCACACGGCAAACCTTTCCGTGGACTGCATACACGTATTGGTCAACTGGCACGTCACCATGGCGAGCGACTGCAAGAGTTGCGCCAGGCTTGCGCTCAGAAGGCGATGAGTGCGGTCGAAGCCATGGCGGTGTTGTTCAAGCGAGCGCTCGACGCCCACCAAACCACGTTCGCGTTGGGCGAGTCGCTCGCCCATTTGCATTGGCTGTGGTACCGCGGTGAGTTGGAGCGTGCGGCGGGCGACGTGGTTCGCTTCAAGCCCACTGAGGCAGCACTTCCTCATTGAGCGCATGGCGGCGCTGCTGGTAGTCGGGCACCAACGAACCCACTGTTTCCCAAAACTGCGGGCTGTGGTTCATGACGCGCAAATGGCTGAGTTCATGCACCACCACATAGTCAATCACATCCTGCTTGAAATGAATCAGTCGCCAATTCAGACGGATGCTGCCGTCTGCCGAGGCTGTGCCCCAGCGCGAGCTGGCATTGGAGAGTGACAGGCGCTTCCACTGTACGCCCAACTGGGGTGCAAAATGGTCGAGGCGCTGTGTGAAGTTGAGCTTGGCTTGCTGCATCAACCATGCTTGCACAGCGTCACGGATTTGCCCGGGCTGTGCATGAAGCGACAAAGCAATATGCAGGCACTTGGGTGTGGCATCCGCATGGCTGCTTGGCAATGATTGATGCTCGGGGTCTAAACGCACCACCCACTGCTCGCCCAAAAAAGGCAAGGAGGCCCCGTCACGCCATTCGATCATGGTGTGACGCATGTGTTTTTGCCGCTCTTGCGACTCTTGCAGTTTGCGCAAAATCCAAGCGCTTTTTTCTTGCAATACCGATTCCACGCTGGCTACGGTGGCCCAACGCGGCGCACGCACCTCTAGACCATCAGCCCCCACCGACATGCCAATGGTTTTGCGTTTGGCACGCTGAAATGCATAGGCGACAGTGGTTTGTTGCAATTGAATTTGTCGACTGGCCAAAGGATGCACAAAGGCTGACATGCTGAATGCTTTGGAGGCCGCTGACAGAGGCGCCGGTTTGGGTTCATCTTGGACGCTGTGCCCACCTAACCAATCGAGTGCAAGCTGAACAAATGCAGTCATGGCTTAAGCGGGAGTCGTTGCATAGGCATCGGGGTCGAGAAGGTGCATTTCGCTCTCTATCCAGTGCTGTACTTGCTGCATCATTTCTTCCGGTTGTCGACCCGTGCTGTCAATCTGGGGGCCAATAGACACCGTGACAGTGCCTGGGAATTTCACCAAAGCCTTGCGTGGCCAACAACGCGCCGAATTGACAGCAATAGGAATGACAGGCACACCGGTTTCAATCGCCAACCGAGTACCCCCCGATTTATAGACGCCCGCTTGACCTCGGTCTATACGCGTGCCCTCGGGAAACATGATGACCCATACACCACGGTCTAGCAAAGCCTTGCCTTGACTGACAACTTTTTGAAAAGCTTGGCTACGCAGTTTGCGATCGATGTGGATCATGTCTAAGCGACCGATACCCCAACCAAAAAAAGGGACATACAGCAACTCTTTTTTAAACACATACGCCAAATCGCAAGGCATGATGACGGGCATCAAAAATGTTTCATACGTGGACTGGTGTTTCACCAACAAAATGACGGGTTGGTCTGTGGGCGGCAGGTTTTCCCATCCCTTTATTTCATAACGTATGCCTAACAGGTACTTGGCGCCCCCAATGGCCAGAGACAACCAAAAAACAGCCATGCGGTATAGACGATGGCTACTGAATCGCAATGCCGCCGCAAACAACATGGCAAAGGCCACGGGAATGACGGTGACCAACATCCACAACAGGTGTAGCAGCGAGCGAAGCAATGCCATCACGTATTCGCCATATGGCTTGTGCTTAAAGGCTTGACCATAGGCTGAGCCAACAACCATTCTGCGAATGCGGCTAAATCGGTGTGTATGCGGGTACCGGTTGGGAAAGTATCCGGCAAATCTTTATCTGTGTATTGCTCGCCCTTGCCAGTCAAGACCAAATGCGGCATGCATCCACTGGCTGCGGCCGCCTGCGCGTCTCTGAGCGAGTCGCCCACAGCATGCACCTCTTTAAGCTCTGCACCAAAGCGCTCACCGATTTGCTCGAACAAACCTGGCAATGGTTTGCGGCAATGGCAATTTTCATCTGGTGTATGTGGGCAATAAAAAATAGCTTCTATGCGCCCGCCTGCTTTGGCCAAGGCTTTGTTCATTTTGTCGTGCATCTGGTTCAGGGTGGCTACATCAAACAAGCCACGACCCAAGCTCGATTGGTTTGAAGCAATCACCACACGCCAACCTGCATGGTTGAGTTTGGCAATGGCATCAATGGCGCCTGGTAAAGCCACCCACTCCTCGGGGGACTTGATGTAGTCGTCGCTGTCGTGGTTGACCGTACCGTCTCTGTCCAAAATCACCAAGGGCATGTGCATATCAACACCTTATCAGTTGACCAAGCGGGATAAATCAGCAACACGGTTCATGCTGTCGTGCAATTGCTTGAGCAAACCCAAACGGTTGCGCCGCACACGGTCATCGGGGTCATTGACCATGACATCATTGAAGAACGCATCGACGGGGTCGCGTAATAAGGCCAAAGTTTTTAAAGCATCAGCGTAGTTTTTATCTGCATAAAAATGGTCTGCTTGGCTGACACTTTGCAACATGGCTTGATACAAGTTTTTCTCGGCTTGCATGTGCAATTGGCCTGCATCAAACTGAGTGGTTTCTTCGGCTGCGGCTTTTTTAAGAATATTGGTTAAGCGCTTATTGGCCGCCGCCAAGGCTGCAGCTTGTGGCAATCCAGCAAAGACGCGCACAGCCTCCATACGCGCAGGTACATCGCCCAAGCAGTTGGGTTGCAGTGCCAATACCGCATCCACTTCCAAAGCGCTATAGCCTTGGTCTTTCAAACTGACAGCCAATCTGTCCAACAAGAATTGGTAGAGATCGGTTTTGGCTTGCGACATATCCATGTTCAGTTCTGCCGCCAAAATACCCAAACTGCTGTCGAGCAAGGCATGGATGTTCATGGTGTCAAACGGTGGGCGCATCAAAATACGTATCACCCCCAGGGCTTGACGGCGAAGTGCATAAGGGTCTTTGTCACCGCTGGGTAAATTGCCAATGGCAAACATACCGGACAGCGTTTCCAGCTTGTCGGCCAACGCCAGCAAACAGCCGACATCGCTGCGAGGTAAAACGTCACCCGCAAAACGGGGCTTGTAGTGGTCCTCAATGGCCTGCGCCACTTGCAAGGAGTGACCATCGTTCAAAGCGTAATAAGCACCCATGGTGCCTTGCAATTCTGGAAACTCACCCACCATGTCGGTGAGCAGGTCGGTCTTGGCCAAGTGAGCTGCGGTGACAGCATCGGCTTGGGCTGTTGCCGATCCGAGCACTGCAGCCATTTGCTGCGTCAACGCACTGACGCGTGACATGCGCTGTAACTGTGATCCCAATTGGTTGTGATAAACCACTTTGCCCAAGCCTTCAACCCTGGAAGCCAAACTGTGTTGGCGGTCTTGGTTGTAGAAAAACTGTGCGTCTGCGAGCCTTGGACGCACGACTCGCTCGTTACCCGTGATGACGGCAGTGGGGTCTGGGGGTGCAATATTGCTGACCACCAAAAACTGGTGTGTTAATTCACCTTGGGCGTTGAGCAAGGGAAAGTATTTTTGATTGGCCTTCATGGTCAGAATCAAACACTCGGCAGGCACCTCCAAAAATGCCTTGTCAAATTGGCAGAGCAGTACATTGGGCTTTTCAACCAAGCCTGTGACCTCCATCAACAAGGCTTCATCGCTGATGGGCTGTAAATCTGAGCCGGCTGTTTTGGCCACCTCTGAAAGCTTTTGTTGGATGAGGGTTTTACGTTTGTCAAAACTGGCAATCACTGCGCCTTGTTGCAGCAGTATGTCTTCATAGTGGTCAGCGTGGTCAATGTCTATGGTGGGGCGACTGGCCTCGAAGCGGTGACCCAGGGTGGTTCTGCCTGACGACAACCCCAAAGCTTTCACATCTACCACATCGCTGTCTAACAAAGCCACCAAATGGTGAACAGGACGAACAAAACTGACACTGTCCCAACCAGGCAGGTCGCAATCTTTGTCGAGTTGGTAGGTCATCAGCTTAGGGATAGGCATTTGACTGATGCTGTGATCCAAAGCGATTTGCAAGCCCTGCTGCACGGTCACACCCGGTTGTGTTTGCGACAAAAACAATGCGGTGGCTTTGCCATCTGGTTTTTGTTCCAGTTGTGCAAGCTGATCTTCACCTAAAGCCAAAGACTGCAATTTTTTCAACAAGGCAGGTGTGGCTTTGCCTTGGGCGTCCAAACCCACACTGACAGGCATGAGCTTGAGTTGTATCTGCTTGTCTTGTGCTTTGGCATTCACATGGCTGATGTGCACAGCCAATCGCCTTGGGGTAGCGAATGGCGTCAGCACTGAATCGTTTTGCAGCAAGCCTTGCTGGTCCAAGCTTTTGTAAATGCCTTGCGCAAATGCGTTTGCCAATACGGATAATGATTTTGGGGGTAATTCCTCGGCTTGTAACTCAAGCAATAAACTGTGCGTCATATCAAGCCACCGGTTCTGCTGCATGTTGTACCCAGGCCTTAGGTGCCATGGGATAGCCCAGCGCCTCGCGGCTTTTGACATAGCTTTGCGCCACATTGCGTGCCAAATTTCGGATACGGCCAATGTAGGCAGCTCTTTCGGTCACACTGATCGCGCCGCGTGCATCCAACAAATTGAAGGTGTGCGCCGCTTTCAATACCTGCTCGTATGCCGGCAAGGCCAAGTCTTTTGTCATCAAGTATTGCGCTTGTTTTTCATGTGCTGCAAAAGCATCAAATAAAAAAGCCGCATCACTGTGCTCAAAGTTATAGGCTGACTGCTCTTGCTCGTTTTGCAAATACACATCGCCGTAACTGAGCGTGTCAGTCCACTTCAAGTTGTACACATTGTCAACGCCTTGCAAGTACATTGCCAAGCGTTCTAAACCATAGGTGATTTCGCCGGTGATGGGTTTGCAGTCCACGCCACCGACTTGTTGAAAATAGGTGAACTGTGTGACCTCCATGCCGTTAAGCCACACTTCCCAACCCAAACCCCAAGCACCCAATGTGGGATTCTCCCAATCGTCCTCCACAAAACGGATGTCATTGGTTTTCAAGTTAAAGCCCAACGCCTCCAAAGAACCCAAGTACAACTCTAAGATGTTGGAGGGCGCGGGCTTGAGCACGACTTGGTACTGGTAGTAATGCTGCAGCCGGTTGGGGTTTTCGCCATAGCGCCCGTCTTTGGGACGACGTGAGGGTTGTACGTAGGCAGCCCTCCAAGGTTCTGGTCCTAGTGCACGCAAGAAAGTGGCGGTGTGCGAGGTACCTGCACCCACCTCCATGTCCAGGGGTTGCAACAAAGCACAGCCTTGCCGATCCCAGTAGTTTTGCAGTTGCAGAATGATTTGTTGAAATGTCAGCATAGGTTTTTGGATTAAGTCTGTATTTTAATGACTCTGTGCTTTTGCACTTGGCCTTTTCACGCTGATGGCAAACAGCATCACAATTCCGACACACCATATCCAAAGCGGTATCAAACCCCACCGACCAGCCCATTGTGCATAGCCTGTGATGCGCCCATCGCTGCTGGGTACATCGCCTACCAAAACCGTTGTGGTGTAGGGTGGTGCTTTGGCTATGACTGTGCCGCTTGCATCAATAATGGCTGTGCCACCACTGTTGGTGGCTCTGACCGTTGGTCGGTTCAGTTCTATGCTGCGCATACGCGCAATATGCAAGTGCTGGGGAATCACTACCGTATTACCAAACCATGCGATGTTGCTCATATTGACCAGCACAGTGGGTGCACTGCTGGCATCGTCAACGAATCTTTGCGCCAACTCCTCGCCAAACAGGTCTTCATAGCAAATTTGTATGGCTACATATTGATTTCGCCAGACAAAGGGCGCAGGTTTTAAAGGTCCTCGTACGAAATCGGTGATGCCGAAATTCACGGCTTGATTGAACCATTGGAAATAGCTTGGCACAAACTCGCCAAAGGGCACCAAATGCTGCTTGTTGTACAGATACGCTTGAGCGTTTGCTTGAAACGCTATCGCTGAATTGCCATACCCTTTGTTTTGTTCAAAGGTGGGTATGCCTAGTATCAAAGCTTTTTTACCTTTACCGAAATGGTCGGTGAGTGTTTGCCATGCGTCTTGCGGTAGATCTTTCTTCAAATAGGGGATAGCTGTTTCAGGCATAACCACCATGTCTGTTGTTGCCGACACGGCATTATCGATATACCACTTCAGAGCATCTTCTCTGGCTTGCGTGAATTTCAATTCTTGTGGAATATTGCCTTGCAGCAGGCTCACACTGAATGATGTGTCTACTGAAGTGCTGTTTATTTTCCATGGCACGGCCATGACTGTCAGGCTTATGGCTGACAAGACCATGCCGCCATACTTAGTGCGATTTTTTCTCCATATCAATGCGTATTCAGTAATTAATGCTGCAATATAAGCAGCCACCCAAGCCACGCCATAGACACCTAGCCATGGGGCCAATGACACCAATACGCTGTCTATATGTGCATAGCCAATAGCGCCCCATGGAAACCCCGTGAACAATTCTGCTCTTGCCAGTTCTCCTAGCGTCCAACTCGAGGCAAACAAGGCTGCGCTAAGCCAATGGTTATGGTTGTTTTTCCATTTAAAGTAAAGATAGAGTGCAACTGCGTAGTACAACGCCAGCGCACCGCACAGCAAGCCAATTGCTGCAACCGTTAACCAAACTGGCATGCCACCAAAATGATGGATGGAGATATACAACCACCAGACGGAAGCGATCAACCAAACTGTTGCAAAAAGCCATGATTGACTGAAATTTTTTCTATTGTTGACATTATTTTGCTGTGTATATAAAAAAAGAGCCAATGCAAAGACTTGTAAGCACGCATAGGCTTGTCCACTTGCAGGGGATGCCAGTGACATTGCTTGACACAAGCCACAGACGATGATGAGTGCAATTTGCACTGCTTGGTTAATCCGCGATTGACCCATTGCCTATAAACGAAGTCGAAACCACTTAACAGCGCCGCTTTTTGCATGCATCACCTCAAATCGCAGACCTTCGATGGTAATGGTTTCGCCTTTTTGTGGAACATGCCCAATGGTGTGGGCGATCATTCCACCAATCGTGTCAAATGCCTCTTCGTGGTCTTGCCCTAAATTGACTTCAAATGCTTTGTTTATCTCATCTATTGGGCAGTTTCCTGCTATTCGGTAGCTTTTGTCTGCCAATGCATAAATATCATTGCTGTGTGTTTCTGTATCGAATTCGTCTTCGATTTCGCCAACGATTTCTTCCAACACATCTTCAAGCGTCACCAGACCGGCAATTCTTCCGAACTCATCAACCACCAAAGCCAAATGGTTTCGACTTTTTTTAAAGTCTCTTAGCAAATCAACCAAGTTTTTAGATTCGGGTACATACAAAATATTTCTCAGAAGTCCTTTGATATGAAATTCTGGTGCGCGTTGCAACTTGAGCAAATCTTTTGAATGCAGAACACCTAAGATGTTTTCTCGGTTGCCTTCAAAAACAGGATAGCGAGAATGGCCTATGTCTATGACTTGATGAAATAATTCGTCTTGTGCCATCTCTATATCTATCATGTCGATACGAGGTGCAGCCACCATGATGTCTGATGCCCGCATCTCACTGATACGCAGCACACCTTCCATCATCAAACGACTTTCAGGGCCTATCAAGCTGTTTTTTTCAGCCTCTGTCATGACCTCTAAGAGCACTTCTTTGGTTTTCGGCCTAATTTGAAATGCTTTAAGTAATTTAGAGCGCCACTTTTTAGCACCACTCTTTTTAGCAGAATTTGTATTTTGTGAAGCGTCCACTGTTTTGCAGATCGTTGCTCTGCTTGTGTTTCTACACCCTAAGGATACTTGTTTTTCTGAGACTACTGTTCTCTCGCCGGATTTTTTAAGCTACATTCATTCATGACTTACCAACTCCCATCTGGCATGTATTTTCTTGAGCGGGGTTGGCTTTCATCTAACACGATTTTTCTAGACAACGGTTATGAAACGGTTTTGGTGGATACCGGTTATGTCACACACGCCCCTTTTTTGTTGTCCTATTTATCAGACCATTTGAACAACAGGCCTTTAGATATCTTGGTCAATACACATTTACACAGCGACCATTGTGGTGGCAATCAAGCGGTTCAAAGCCATTGTCCAGAGGTTAAAACCTATATTCCTTATGGTCCATTTGAAGTTATTTCTGAATGGAACACCGAGAAGCTTAGCTTTGATGCGACAGGTCAGATTTGTCCAAGATTTATTCCCACGCACCGTCTTTTCCCCGGTGATGAGTGCGTTTGGGCAGGTTTTGAATGGGAAGTTCATGCTTCCCCTGGGCACGATCACGATGCATTGCTTTTTTTCAATCGCCAGTATCGTATTTTGATATCTGCGGATGCCTTGTGGGCGAATGGTTTTGGTATTGTTTTCCCAGAAATCATGGCTGGCACTGGATTCTCTGAGGTTAGTGACACACTGAATTTGATAAAAGATCTAGACCCTGCGATCGTCTTACCAGGACATGGGCCCATCATTACAAATGTTTCTCTGGCACTGGATATTGCATTTGCCAGGTTAAACCATTTTGTCCAGTCCCCAGTCTCGCATGCGGCCCACGCAGCAAAGGTACTTTTGAAATTTAAACTTTTGGAACTGCAGTCGGTTCGTTTGACAGACTTTGAACAATGGGCACTGTCTACACCACTACTCAATGATATTCACCACATGTTTTTTACCAGTGATCCCATTAGCTCATGGCTCAACAAACTCCTACACGAGCTTGTTCTTAAAAAAGCCGTCGTAGTGGATAAAACACATATACATAGCGTATAAGAACCAAAAAAACAAAAAGCCCAACTCGTTTGAGTTGGGCTTTCTGAGGCTGTAATAGCCTGACAATGTCCTACTTTCACACGGGTATCCGCACTATCATCGGCGCTGACGCGTTTCACTGTCCTGTTCGGGATGGGAAGG
>DAIQOH010000043.1:0-5416 GCA_036787995.1 Limnohabitans sp.
CGCCCATCGATTTGGTGCGCAGCACAAAGACACATACCGTGACACCCAACACCTTGACTGCTCAGCAAACCTCAACCAAATCTGGCTTTGTTCGTGTAGGTATGAAAGAACAACAAAGAACAGAATGGGTGGTTGCCAATGCCGGTCTAAGCCCTGAAGAGGCTAAGTCGGTGTTCAATAACAAATGCTCGCATTGCCACGGTCAAAACGGCGCTTCACCTGTTCAGGAACGTGATTTGCGCAAACTGAGCATGCGCTACAAAGAAAATTGGAAAGATGTGGCTTTCACTACTATCACCAAGGGCCGTCCTGACCTGGGTATGCCTACCTGGGGAGGCATCATTCCTGAAGACGAAATCAAGAGCATCATTGAGTTTTTGGTCACTGTTCAAAGAAACTGATCTCAAATGCCTGCAGAAAACCACCTCGTATAGAGGTGGTTTTTTTTTGTCTATCGTTGGTGGGATGGAGGTAAGCCATTTTGCTCTGCCACGAAATCGGCCAGCATAGGTACAAATAACTGCCCCTCACCCTTGGCTTCCATGGCCGCAAACGAATTCTTGACCAAGGCCTGAATGGGCGCAAGTGCACCTATTTCATTGGCTAAGCTGGCCATGTAACGCATGTCTTTGTGGGCATTGCTGATGGTGAACTTATGCGCATTGCGGTCCCCATCGATGGTCCACTTCATAAAGGTATCGTAAAAAGGACTGCGCATGCGGCCAGAACCGATGACCGAATGAAACTGTTCTTTGCTCAATCCCGCTTTACGTGCAATCGATAAGGCCTCAGAAAACAATGCGGCATAGCCCATGGCCAGGAAATTGTTCACCAGCTTCATGGTATGACCCAAACCCACAGGACCCAAATGCACGATATTGGCAGCCCAGCATTCGATGACTGGCTTGACTTGGGCAAACAGCGCATCGTCTGCGCCCACCATGGCGTCTAGCGTGCCTGCTTCTGCTTCCACTGGTGTGCGTCCTAGCGGCGCATCCATGAAATGCATGCCCTGGGCTTTGGCAGCTGCAGCCAGTTGCTGGGTTGACACGGGGTTGGACGTAGAACAATCGATGATGATGAGACCTTTTTTGCCACTGGCCAAAATACCCTCAGGGCCATTCATCAAGGACTCGACCTGAGGCGAACCGGTCACACAGATATGAACCATGTCGCTCTGCTGCGCCAGTTCTTTGGCCGTTCTTGCTTCGCTTGCACCCAGCGCTTTCAGGCGCTCCACAGGCTCACGGTTTTTGTTTCCCATGATGACCAAGGGATAGCCTTTGGTAACCAAGTTCTTGGCCATACCTGCCCCCATGAAACCCACCCCAATAAAACCAATCACCGGTTTTGACATGTTGCATTCCTTTCTTGAAGACGAAAAAAAAGAGCGGCATACGCCGCTCTTGGAAGTGAAATCTTTCTAACCGCCCAACGGTTGTGGCCGTTGGGCAGATCAGGGGGAGATTTAAGCTTCTTGGATCGCTTTGCCAGTGATAGGCAGGTTGCGAACACGCTTGCCAGTGAGCTTGGCAACAGCGTTGGCCAAAGCTGGCACGATGGTAGCGGTGACAGGCTCGCCGATACCGCCGGGCTTCTCTGAACTCTTAACCAACACGATGTCCACCAAGGGTGATTCGTTGGTACGAACCATAGGGTAGGTATTGAAGTTGGTTTGTTGGATCACGCCGCCTTCAATGGTGATGGCCTGCTTGAGTGCAGTACCCATACCCATGATGACCATGGACTGGATTTGTTGCTCAACGATTTCAGGGTTCACGATGATACCCATGTCAGCAGCGACAGTGGCTTTGTGAACTTTGACTTCGCCATCAGCGCCTTGGCTGACTTCGGTGACCACTGCAACGTAAGTGTCGTAGCCTTCCATGATGGCCACACCCAAAGCACGTCCCTTGGGAGCGCCTTTGCTGTAACCAGCTTTGGCTGTTGCCAGCTTAAGCACGTTTTGGAAACGTGGCTTGCCTTCGAGCATGGACATACGGAACTCAACGGGGTCTTTGCCAGCAGCCAAGGCCATTTCATCCACAAAGCTTTCGTTGGCGAAACAGTTCATGTTGTGGCTCACACCACGCCAGTAACCGACACGCAGGCCTGCATCATGGATGACGAGGTCGTGTTGGGTGTTGGCGATGTTGTAAGGTGCAACAGCGGCTTCCACCATGAAAGGATCCATGGTGTCTTTTGGCAAACCAAACGCACGTTGCGTGATGGACTGTGAAGTGACCTTGAAGTGCAAACCAACAGGCTTGCCGCTTGCATCCAAACCAGCGTGAAGCTGGTTGTAACCCACAGGACGGTAGAAGTCGTGGGTCATGTCGTCTTCACGTGACCAGATCAACTTGACGGGCAACTTGACCGCTTTGGAGATTTGGGCAGCTTGTACAACGAAGTCCAACTCGATACGGCGACCAAAGCCACCGCCCAAGAAGGTTGTTTCAACAGACACGTCTTCAGGCTTCATGCCCAAAGCTGCAGCAGCAGCGCCTTGAGCGCCTTGCTGGAACTGGGTTGGGCCAATCAAGCGTGCTTTGCCACCGCTGACATGAGCCGTGAAGTTCATGGGCTCTAAGGGCGAGTGAGATTGCAAAGGTGTCACGTAGGTTGCGCTAAGTTTCTTAGCAGCACCAGCGATGGCACCCGATGCGTCACCTTTGGCAGGCTGAATGGGCAACACTTTGCCAGAAGCCGCAGCTTCTTTGTGGCTGGCCAACATGGAAGCAGTAGACAAAGAAGCGCCAGCACCACTATCCCATTGAACTTTCAAAGCTTTACGGGCTTTAACAGCTTGCCAGTAAGTGGCAGCAACCACAGCCACGCCGTCAGGAATTTCAACCACATCGACCACACCAGGCATGGCCTTGGCGGCTGCGCTGTCAACGCTGGCAACTTTGCCACCGATCACAGGCGATTGCTCCAAGCTGGCGTAAACCATGCCGGGCAATTTGACGTCGATACCGAACTGAGCAGTGCCGTTCACTTTGGCGGGCACGTCTGTACGGGGGATACGCTTACCCACAACGCGGAAGTCTTTGGCTGCTTTGATGGCAGGTTTTTCGGGCACAGGCTGCTTAGAAGCAGCCTCAGCCATTTGACCGTAGGTGGCTTTTTTGCCGCCGGGGCCAATCAGCATGCCGTTGTCAGCTTTGACGGCGCTGGCAGGAACACCCCACTCAGCAGCAGCGGCAGCTACCAACATTTCACGCACTTGCGCGCCGGCGATACGCAGTTTTTCGTAGCCTTCACGAACAGAGGTGGAACCACCAGTGATCATGGCGCCCAACAAAGCGTTGACGTAAACAGCGTTAGGAGCGCCAGCTGCGACATTGACTTTGGTCACGTCGATGTTCAACTCTTCAGCGATCAACATAGGCATAGAGGTGTAAACACCTTGGCCCATTTCTGAACGAGCAGAAATCAATGTGATGCTGTTGTCGTCAGCAATGTGCACCCAAGCATTGGGGGTGTGCAAAGTGCCAGCGGCCATGGTTTCTGCGACTGTGCCAGGCAACACCACGCCCAAAACGAGGCCTGAGGTGGTGATGGTGGTGGTTTTAAGGAAGTCGCGACGATTGGTTTGTGTGCTCATCATGGTGTATTTCCTTTGAATTAGGCTTTGCGCATTGAGGATGCAGCATCTTTCACAGCAGCACGGATACGTGTGTATGTACCGCAGCGGCAGATGTTGCCAGCCATGGCGGCATCAATGTCTGCATCGCTGGGGTTTTTGTTTTTGCTGAGAAGCGCAGCGGCGCTCATAAGCTGACCAGATTGGCAGTAGCCGCACTGGGGAACTTGGTGCTTAACCCATGCTTTTTGCAGTGCATGGCTACCAGCAGCGCCCAAGCTTTCAACGGTGCTGACTTTTTGGCCAGCAGCAGTTCCGATTTGGGTTTGGCATGAACGAACAGCTTCGCCGTTCAAATGCACGGTACAAGCACCGCACAGGCCAGCGCCGCAACCAAATTTGGTTCCGGTCATGCCGAGTTCATCACGGAGAACCCACAGCAGAGGGGTGTCTGCGTCGGAGTGGGAATTAACGGTCTTACCGTTGACTTGAAGTTGAAGGCTCATAGATACTTCCTTGGTTGAGGGATGCGGACAGCGGACATATTACTAATTAATCTTTTCTTATACCCTAGGGGAACCCCTAGTAGGGGTTCTCAAATTCTCGTTTTGAAACAACTGTCGTAACAGGCTACCTCGACATGCGTTGTTTTGGAAACAGTGACTCGGCGTTTGCCAAGAGCACCCGCATCACAGGAATATTCCCCTAGGTGCATCCTAAAGTAGCACCTAAAGTCTGGGAAATGCCATTTTTTTGAAATGTTTGCCCCTGTGCCGTTCCATGTTATCGCTTCTAAAAACCATTCCAATGGTTTTTCTTTTGTCCTTGTCGCCAAACTGACATTGTTTTTCCCCTGGATGCTGAGTTCTGGCCTGCATGCGCAACAAACCAACAATGACAACGCAACACTTTAAGAAGTACGCATCATTGCGACCACACCCATAGGTGCTACAGGCATTCCTATCTCCAAGTTCGCTGGCAATGCACAAACTTTGCAAAAGCAAGATATTCCTGTGGACTCACAAGGCTTGGCTGACACTTTGAATCAAAACCTGGGTTCAGTGAACATCAACACCCAAAAATTCCAACCTCAATTTGAATGGACTTTTTGAGTTGGGAAATGATCAAACCCTGTCGGTTAATCTGTATCACCGCTGGTTATAACGCCGAGGTAGCACGAATTGACGGTAGCCACCGGTTAAACAAATCGCTTGCGTTGTTTACAGGCGTACGCGGTAATTTTTTAAAACCCTGATCACAAAGACTCTCTTGGTATGTGTATGGCCAAGCTCACGCCATGGCCAAACTTGCTGGTGATGTCCAAGTGCCCAGCCAAACTGGCGACCCGCTCTTGTATACCCAAAAGTCCAAAACCTGTATGCACGGCTTGCGTGTCCGCCATGCCTTGGCCATCATCTGTAATTTTCAATTGCATGCCTTGCACATCAAGAGCCAATTCAACTTTCACTTGATAGGCTTTGGCATGACGGGTCACATTGGTAAGAGCTTCTTGGACGATTCGGTAAACAGTCACACTGGCATAGTCATTCAAGTGGTCGACCTCCCCTGTGAACGACAGATGGCAAAGTGTGTGGTTGCTGATTTGCCATTGTTCGCACATGCTGGCGAGGGCTTGACTTAAACCCATGCTGTCGAGCACGGCGGGCCTCAAGCGTTGCAGCATGTGTCTGGTTATGTAGGAGAGATGTTGCGCTGCGTCGCCTATGCGCTTGGCTGATGCTTGGGCTTCTTCGTTCAATCCACCACTGCGCTGCAATACCGCCACTTCGGTGCGAATGGCGGTGCTGGTTTGCCCCATGTCATCGTGCA
>DAIQOH010000043.1:5516-14060 GCA_036787995.1 Limnohabitans sp.
AAAAGGTCTTTTTGAATTTTTGTGAATTTCATGATTTTGTAAGTTTGTCTTAATCTATTCTATTCATCGACAACGCTTTAAATGAGTACTTAATTACCTATTAAATTCACAGAAGAAACCCTTTGAGGGAAAATACCAAGTGTATTCTGAATTCAGAATACTATATTCCCCTCTGTTTTCTGTCTTCCTCACTTTTTACGCGCTCAATGAAAGCCCCGTCTATTTCCTCCGCCTGCCATGGGTGTGCTCAAAAAATTGCATGCTCGGATGTCGATCGTCGCCAAATGATGCAACTGCTGGCTACAGGGCTTGCCACGTCACTGCCGTTCATGGCAACCCAAGTCCATGCCGAATCGACTGTCCATTTGCTGGTGGATGCCGATGCTGAAAAAGACTTTGCGCCCCTGCGTCCCAACGACTTGAAATTGGGCAAGCCTTTGCTGGTGTTTCCTTTTGACGCCAAAGCGGGAGCGCCCAAAAACGAATCGCGCCTGAATAAGTTGGTGCTGATTCGCTTGCCTGAAGACCAAATGACGCCTGAAACCAGAGCCCGATCTGCTTCTGGCGTGTTGGCTTACTCCGGTATTTGCACGCACCAAGGTTGCGAAGTCAAAACATGGATGGCCAAAGAAAGTGTTTTAGCGTGTTACTGCCACGCTTCTAAATTTGCTTTGCTCGATGGTGCCAAAGTGGTGAGCGGTCCTGCGCCCAAACCCTTGGCATCCATTGCTTTATCGATGAATGGCGAGTTTCTCGCCATCGCCTCCGAGGTTCCCCCCAGCTCAGGACAACCGTCCTGATTCTTCCCCAGACTCACTTTTTAGGAGATCGTTCATGAGTCATTTGTTAAAGAAAGTGTCATTGGCAGTGGTCAGTGCCTGTGCTGTGATGGCGCATGCAGCGACCCTCGGACCCTATGCGCCGGTGACGGATGCCAGGTTGAGCAACCCTGAAGCCAGCAATTGGTTGATGTACCGCGGCAACTACCAAGGTTGGGGCTATAGCTCCTTGGAAAAAATCAATACAGGCAACGTGAAGAAATTGGACTTGGCATGGTCCTTTTCTACAGGCGTCACTGAAGGTCACCAAGCGCCTCCCATCGTGAACAACGGCTATATGTATGTCACCACACCCAATGCCCAAGTGATCGCGCTTAACGCTGTCACAGGTGAAGAACTGTGGCGTTACAAAAAAGAAATTCCCGCCGACCTGCTGATGTTGCACAACACCAACCGCGGTGTGGCGCTCTATGGTGACAAAGTGTTTGTGGCAACGGTTGATTCACACCTGATTGCGCTGGACGCCGTCACAGGCAAAGTGGTGTGGGATGCCACCGTGGGTGATGTCAAAGCCTTGTCTTACATCACCCTCGCACCCTTGGCTGCCAAAGGCAAAATTTTGGTGGGCTCTTCGGGTGGAGAAACCGGTATCCGTGGTTTTGTGGCTGCTTTTGATGCCAACTCTGGCAAAGAAGCCTGGCGTGCGTACACCACTCCTGGCCCAGGCGAGCCTGGCAGCGAAACATGGCCTGCTGGTGACGCCTACAAAAACGGCGGCGGCAGTGTATGGATTACCGGCACATACGACCCAGCCACCAACCTGGCTTACTGGGGCACTGGTAACCCTGCACCATGGCCTACCGAAGGCCGTCCTGGTGACAACCTTTACACCACCTCCACCATTGCATTGGATGTGGACACTGGCAAGATCAAAGGCCACCACCAATACCACTACAACGATGCATGGGATTGGGATGAGGTCAGCGCACCCGTGTTGATCGATACCGACATCAATGGCCGCAAAGTCAAAGGTGCTGTGCATGCGGGGCGTAACGGCTACTTGTGGATGCTGGACCGCCAACCCAGCGGCAAGATTGATTTTGTGAACGGTATCTCTTACGTCTACAACGATGTGATCAAGAGCTTGGACAAAACCACAGGACGCCCCACCTATGACTTGAGCAAAAAGCCTGGCATGGGTAAAGCAGTCAGCTTCTGTCCTTCTTTGTGGGGTGGCAAAGACTGGCCCCCAGAAGCATGGAACCCCAAGACCAAACTTTTCTACATCCCAGCCAACAACCACCTTTGTTCAGAGTTGCCTGCAGCGGATGAAGCAGCCTACAAAAAAGGTGACCTCTACATTGGTTACCCCATTGACGGCGTGTTGGGCAGTTTGCGTTACCAAGGTGGAAAGAAACCTGACAGCATTGGTGAACTCCAAGCATGGGATTTGAACACCGGCAAATTGGCTTGGTCGCACAAATACGACCGTGCCATCTGGGCACCTCTGCTGACCACAGGCGGTAACTTGGTGTTCACTGGCGGTACCAATGACCGTAAATTCCGCGCATTCGATGCCAGAAACGGCAAAGTTTTGTGGGAATACAGCATGCCCTCTGGCGTGACCGCTGTGCCTTCTTCTTTTGAAGTCAATGGCGAACAGTACATTGCAGTTCAGGCTGGTTGGGGTATCGATGCAGAGCGTATGCAAGCAGGTATCAACACCCTCAACAACACCAAAACAGCTGTTCCCCAGGGCGGCACTGTGATGGTCTTCAAATTGGAAAAATAATCTCCATCCACAGATTAGGAAGCGAACATAATCGCGGACTGTTTGCTTCCTGATCTTCAAGGCTGCTTCGGCAGCCTTTTTTTATGGCGTGAGAGGACTGTTGCGATGAGAGCTGCTTTCTTTATATGCATGCGGTTGATTGTTGTGAGTGTGCTGCTTTGTACACATGCACTGACCAGCGCTTTCACTTTGTCCAATGGCGAGCAGGTTCAATGCCCTGTTACACGCAACGGCGTTTCGGGTTTTGCCACCGAGATTTGGAATACCTACAGCACACCCAGCGATCGCAACCCCGAGCTCGGCAGAGCGGTAGCGGTGATGCGACTAGATGACAACGGCTGGCCCACCATCATCATTGACGGCCAAGCCTATGAGCGAACCGCCAAAGGCACGCCTGCCCAATGGGACTTTGTGTATTTTCATGAATGTGCCCATGCGCAAAAGCCTGAAGCCGGGGAAATAGGTGCTAACTGCTTGGCCTATTTTGAGATGGACGGCCGGGGCCTGATGGGTTTTTACAGCTTCAAGGAACTTGAAACCGCGCATTTAGGCATGATGAATTTACCCATGGAATACGGTGGCTCTGGTGCACAGTTTTGGCACCAAACCTTGCAGTGCGTCAGAAAAGGCCGAGAAGACATTCTTAAGTAACTGCCTGTGGTTCGAAAACATCTATGAATTTTTGCCGCAAATGTCTGTGCACAATTTTTCCTGTGGCAGTTCGCGGCATGTCTTGGCTTTGTAAAAACACAAACTGACGCGGGCGCTTATAGCCTGCCAAGCGGCTGCTGCAAAAGTCTTGCAACGCTTCACTGGTGGCTGAGCCACCCTCTTTTAGTACGACGGCGGCAAGCACACTCTCGCCCCACTTGGGGTGCGGCACACCCACCACAGCCACTTCTTGCACCTCTGGGTGGGAAGAAAGCACGTTTTCCACTTCGCTGGGGTAAACATTCTCACCGCCGCTGATGATCATGTTGCTCTT
This sequence comes from Limnohabitans sp., assembly GCA_036787995.1. Lineage (GTDB taxonomy): Bacteria > Pseudomonadota > Gammaproteobacteria > Burkholderiales > Burkholderiaceae_C > Limnohabitans. Next base: position 9,073 of record DAIQOH010000043.1, read on the forward strand.
GCGGTCAATCAACCAAATATAGCCGTCGGCATCACGCTTGGCCATATCGCCAACCGACACCCATGCACCTGCAAAGGCCTCAGCCGTTTTTTGTGGTGCTTGCCAATAGCCCTCGAAGGCATAAGGCGTGCAGGAGAACAATTCGCCCACTTCGCCATCGGGTACTTCTTGCCTGTTTTCGTCCAACAGTTTGATGGGACCACTGCCCGCCCACTCACGCCCCACCGAGCCCAGTTTGGTGAGTTGGTCTTCAGGGCGCAGCAAGGTGACCCAACCAGCTTCGGTAGAACCATACAACTCATAAAGGCTGCCGTTTTCAAACAAAGCCATGATGTCGCGTTTTAAGCGCTCGCTGGCAGGCGCAGATGAAATCAGCAACCGCCCCACACTGGCCAACGCATAACGGTCTTTGACCTGCTGAGGAAGTCCTAACACCATGATGTAGTGTGTAGGTACCAATGATGTGAAAGTGATGTTGTGCTGCGCCAGGTTTTGCAGCAGACCTTCGGGGTTGAAACTGACGCTGTCGTCAATGACTACACATGCGCCCAAATGGATAAAGGTATTGGCGAAATACAAAGAATTGGCATGGCACAAGGGCATGACTAATAGGGCTTTATCTTGACGTGTGAACCCCATTTCCATGGCTGTTCCATAGGCAATCAATGTACTGGCCTCATGGCTACGCAATGCGCCCTTGGGTTTGCCGGTGGTACCTGAGGTGTACATCAGGGCACATATATCTTGTGGACTCACCTCTGGCCAAGCCATGCTCAAAGGCGTGTTCACCACCGCTTCATAAGCCAACCAGCCTTGGCTACCCGCACCACCAAAGACCACGCATGCTTTCAAAGACAGGTATTGGCGAACTTCTTCAATGTGGTGGTGTAAGTCGTGACCAGCAATCACAGCGGACACCTGTGCGTCTTGCATGATGTAGAGCAACTCAGGCGGTGTCAGTCGGAAATTCAAAGGCACGGCGACCAAACCGGCACGGGCCAGCGCCACATACATCTCCATCCACTCAATGCTGTTATAGGCCAACAATGCCACGCGTTCACCGGCTTGCAAGCCTTTGGCCATCAGACCTTGTGCCAAGCCACTGGCCCTGTCGTCCCATTCCTTGAAGGTCAAACTCCTGTGAGAGTCCAGTGTGCCTTGGTCATTGGGATGTAAACGGGCATGGGTGCGGACCATGTCAGATATATTGAGCGTTCGTCGCAAAGTGATGCTCCTTCCTCAGCCGATAGGGTTTTTTTCAGGTTTGACTGGATGACAAACTGGCGAAATTATAGTATTCTGAATTCAGAATTCACTTAGGACTATCCCGCAAAGCTGTTTTGCAAGGCTTAAGTGATTACTATTTAATTATAAATTTAAGGAATCTGTAAATGACCTCAGCTTTTTCACCCGAAACCTCCGTGGCTGACTTGATTGCCCGCTATTTGGTCAGCCAAGGCGTCAAACGGGTCTACGGCTTGTGCGGCGGGCACATCATGCCCATATGGATGCGACTGGACGCGCATGGCATTCGCTTGATTGATGTGCGCGATGAACGCGCTGCTGTTTACATGGCGCACGCCGAAGCTGAACTGACCAGTGAACTGGGTGTGGCCTTGGTCACTGCAGGCCCAGGGGTGACCAACGCTATCACGGGCATTGCCAACGCCCATGTGGCGCGTGCAAGTGTGTTGGTGTTGTCGGGTACCTCTCCCACAGCGCAAGAAAACCGGGGTGGCTTGCAAGACATTGACCATACCGCCATGGTCAGTTCCATCACCCGCTATGCACGTACCGTCCGCCACCCTGCATTGGTGCTGCAAGAATTGAATGAAGCCGTGTCACGTGCCATGGGCCATGGCGCAGACAGCGGTCCTGTCTACCTTGATTTTCCTGTCGACACCTTGCGAAGTGCAGTGCCAACAGCGGTGCAACTGCCCGAATTTTTTGTCAAACAAGCTGCCCCTGTCAGTTCGCCTGGTGCACACGATGTGGCAGCCGCCGCAGAATTGCTCTGGAAAGCCAAACGTCCTTTGTTTATTTCGGGTCGAGGTGCCAGAAAGGCCGGTGCCGCATTGCAAGAACTGCTGACACTGACGGGGGGTGTTTACTTGGACACGGGCGAGAGCAAAGGCCTTGTTCCCGAGGATCACCCCAGCTTGGTCGCAGCGATGCGTGGCCAAGTCATGGGTCAAGCTGATTTGGTGATCACGGTGGGTCGCAAGCTGGATTTCCAATTGGCTTATGGCTCGCCAGCAGTGTTCGGCCAAGCCCAGTTTTTGCGGCTTGCCGACAATGCCGCAGAACTTCGCGACAACCGACGCGGTAGTGTGGAATTGTTGGCCGATGTGGGGGAGTCTTTGCAAGCCTTGGTCAAAGCGGGTAAGGGAAAAACACCTGCCACCGACAAGGCTTGGGCCATTGGTTTACGAGAACAACATGTGGTGCGTGCGAGAAAGTTGCAAGACAGCATGCGCCAAGCACCTGCCGGCTCAGATGGTTTGATGCACCCCAACCGCTTGCTGTCTGCGCTGCGTGAGGCCTTGCCCGCCAACAGCGTGGTGGTCGCCGATGGCGGTGACTTTTTGTCGTTCACCCGCGTGGGCTTGCCAGCTTCCACCTACCTCGACCCCGGCTCTTTGGGCTGCATAGGCGTAGGTACGCCGTTTGGGGTGGCCGCCAGTTTGGTGCACCCTGACAAAACCGTTGTGGTTGCCACAGGCGATGGCGCATTTGGCTTTAACGCCATGGAAATAGACACAGCGGTTCGCCACCAAGCGCCTGTGTTGATTGTGGTGGCGAACAACGGCTCTTGGGCGATTGAAGTACGCGACCAACAAGAAACCCACGGCAAAGTGGTGGGCACCCGCTTGCAGTTTTCAGACTACGCGGGTATGGCCAAGAGCTTTGGCATGCATGCCCAAAGGGTGGAGCGTGAAGAGGACTTGGCGCAAGCCATACAAGTGGCTTTGCAAAACCGCCCCGCCCTGCTGGATGTGCTGGTCACGCCTGAGGCCGCCTCATCTGACGCAAAATCGGGTTTGGCATGGGTGCCTGATTTGCAGGCACTCGCTGCATGGGATGATGCGGAGCGTCAATGGCGTGGCGCAGTCCGCTGAAAAGTGATCAGAACAACAGGTGTCTTGTGAAAATTTTGTCCATTCAACCCAACCTCGTCGAGCAAGTGCATGAAGCTATTTTGTTAGAGATTTCCTCCGGCAAATTGGTCCCAGGTTCACGAATCATTCAAGAACAAATTGCCACTGAACTGGGCGTTTCACGCCAACCGGTACAACAAGCCTTGCTGTTACTGCGCAACCAAGGGGTGTTAAGCGATGCGCCTGGGCGAGGCTTGATCGTGGCACCCCTGGACCCTGATCACATTCGACACATGTACGACGTGCGAGCCGTGATTGAAGGCTTGGCTTTTAGAAAAGCTGCTTTGAATAACGCAGACCTTGCGAAGCGTGATGGTCCAGCTTTCATCACCAAAGGACGGGAAGCAGCGCAAAGTGGCTCGGTCAGTGAATTGATTGCAGCAGACATGGCGTTCCACCACTTTGTGTATTCCTTGTCAGAGAACTTGTTGGTGGCGCCCGCCATGGATGCACATTGGACGTATACCCAACGCGTCATGGGTGAAGTACTGATGCGGGATGAAAAACCCCGCGATATTTGGGACCAGCACGAGGCTTTGCTGCAGTCCATCATCAGTGGCGATGGAGATGCTGCCGAAGTACATGCACGTGAACATATTTTGGCGGCAGCCCATTTCATCATAGAGCGCATCTCAACGCACTGAGCACTTACCAAGCGTTACGCAGTTCGCGCAGTTTTTGAAACACGGTCTGCGCGTCCGGTTGCACGGGCAAGTCGGGAAAGCTTTTTCTCAGCTCTGCCACTACCTGCTGATTCCCCAAGCGAAAAAACGTATTCACCTCTTGCTCTACCTTGAGGGTGGACACAAAAGCGTGGTTCACATCTTGGCCAGTCACTTGTGTCAGCAATGTTTGAGCCACTGTGTTGTCGGGTTCGCGGTTCAGAGTAAAACGCAAATTGTTTTCTATGTAGTCATGGCCTGGGTAAATCAAGGTGTTCTCTGGCAAGCGACTCAATTGCTCGTCAAAGGTTTGAAACAAAGCGTCGACATGGCCACCGTTATGGCAATTGCCTGCACCCGCATTGAACAAGGTATCGCCAGAAAACAAAGCGGGTTGATCGGTATGCGAACGCAAGCAAATATGGCAATAGGTGTGACCTGGGGTATCCAAGGCTTCGAGTTCCACTGTCTTGCCTACTTTGACGATGTCACCTGCCAACAAGCCTCGGAATACACCAGGGATAGAACCCGCCGCTTTGGCATGCGCCAGTATTTTGGCGCCGGTGGCGTCCACCACCGCTTGGTTGCCACCAGTGTGGTCGTGGTGTTCATGGGTGTTCAGTATTTGCCTGATGTCCCAACCCTCTTGTTTGGCTACTTTTAAGCATTGGGAACTGTCCAAAGGGTCTATGGCCAAGGCCTCGCCGGTTTGCGGGCAGGCAATCAGGTAATTGAAGTTACGGTAGGCGTTGGCAGTCCAAATTTGTTTGACCAGCATGGCAATAACCCTTGAAACAGCTTGTAAGTCTGTGTAAATTGAATTGATCTACACTGGATTAATTCAATCTAAATTCAGTGAGGAAATGATGAAGCAATTATGGTTGATCTTGGTCTTGTCCATGCATTCCTTGGCATTCGCCCACTGCCCAGGCCCCGTCCCTTGCGAAATGAAATACGTGGACAACGCTTTTGGCAAGACCACCAAAACAGGCGCTGAACTTGAAAAAGCCAAAGCCATGCGTGAAGAAGGCGAGCGCCTGTTCAAAGAAGGTAAAGAAGACGAAGCTTTGAAAATTTTGAAAGAAGCGAAAAAGCTTTTGTTGGATTGATATCTCATACCCAAAGACTTTGATCGGTGGGTTTTACATTCGTAAAAATAGTTTGGCGG
>DAIQOH010000044.1:0-13911 GCA_036787995.1 Limnohabitans sp.
AAGCGCCGATCGAGCGCTTGTGGCGCGACGCCCGTGTGCTGGCCATCGGTGGCGGTGCCACCGAGGTGATGTTGGAAGAAGTGGCCAAGCGCTACTGACCCCATGTTCTCCAAAATCCTGATTGCCAACCGCGGCGAAATCGCTTGCCGCGTCGCCGCCACCGCCAGACGCATGGGTGTGCGCACGGTGGCGGTGTATTCCGATGCAGACGCCTATGCGGCCCATGTGCAAGCTTGCGATGAAGCGGTGCACATCGGCGGCAACGCCCCACGTGACAGCTATTTGCAGTGGCAGCGCATTTTGCAAGCCGCTATGCAAACAGGCGCGCAAGCCATCCACCCGGGCTATGGTTTTTTGAGTGAGAACGCCGACTTCGCCAACGCCTGCCAGCAAGCCGGTGTGGTGTTCATCGGGCCGTCTTCGGCGTCCATCCAAGCCATGGGTTTGAAAGCGGCGTCCAAGCAACTGATGGAAACAGCCGGCGTGCCCTTGGTCCCGGGCTACCATGGTGCTGATCAATCCCCCGCTTTGTTGGAAGCAGAAGCGAAGCGCATCGGTTTTCCGGTGTTGATCAAGGCCAGCGCAGGCGGAGGTGGCAAGGGCATGCGCATTGTTCACAGAGAAGCAGACTTTGCCGAGGCTTTGGCGTCTTGCCAGCGCGAGGCGCGCAGCAGTTTTGGCGACGACGCGGTGCTGATTGAGAAATACGTACAGCGCCCCCGTCACATCGAAATTCAAGTGTTTGGCGATAGCCATGGCCATACCATCCATTTGCACGAGCGCGATTGCTCGGTGCAAAGACGCCATCAAAAGGTATTGGAAGAGTCACCCGCACCGGGCTTGTCGTCCGTCTTGCGCGAGCGCATGGGCGCAGCGGCGGTGGCAGCAGCCAAGGCGGTGAATTACCTGGGTGCAGGTACGGTGGAGTTCATCGTTGAGCAGTCCGAGCGTGGCATGGACTTTTTCTTCATGGAAATGAACACACGCTTGCAGGTCGAACACCCTGTGACCGAAGCAGTGACGGGGTTGGATTTGGTTGAGTGGCAGTTGCGTATTGCCGCAGGTGAACCTTTGCCCTTGACGCAAGACCAAGTCAAAGTGCAAGGCCATGCCATCGAAGCGCGTATTTGCGCCGAAACCCCTGACCATGATTTTTTGCCTGCCATCGGTCATCTGCAGGTGATGCGAACGCCAGATGCACAACGCTTCACGCCTGGCGCGGTGCGTTGGGACAGTGGGGTGCGCCAAGGCGACGCTATCAGCCCATATTACGACTCCATGATCGCCAAACTGATTGTGCATGGCGACACCCGCGAACAAGCCTTGGCCCGACTTGACCAAGCGCTGTCCGAGTTGCATATCGTCGGTGTGGCCAATAACGTCGCGTTTTTACGCCAGGTGGTGCGCAGCCCCTCTTTTGCCACAGCCCAGTTGGACACGGCTTTGATCGAGCGCGAGAAAGCGGTGCTGTTTAATCAACAACCCCTGTCTGTGCATTGGGCTATGGCGTCGGTTGTGGCGCAAGCCTTGCACATCGAAAAACCGATGGCTTCAGGCTGGCAAGACCCTTGGTCGCAAACCGATGGCTGGCGTGTTCAGGGTATCCGTCAACGGCATTGGTCCTTTATCCACGCAGATACGCTGTGGCAAGCCCAATGGCTACGCCACAGCGATGGTGTGGAGGTGTTGCAGGTGGGTGAGCATCAAAACCCATTCCAATACAACTGGCAGGGCGACGCCTTGTTACTGCAATGGGGGCCACAGCGTTGGCGCGCCCATGTGGATGTGGTTGATGGTGTGGCGCATGTGTTCACCGACAAAGGTTCGTGCAGTTTGACCTGTGTGGATCCCTTGGCCCATGTGGTGCAAGACGCGGCCGCGGGTGGCAACCTGACCGCACCCATGCCGGGCAAATTGTTGTCGTTTGCGGTCAAGGTGGGCGACACCGTGAAAGCCGGTCAAGCACTGGCGGTGATGGAGGCCATGAAAATGGAACACACCGTGGCAGCCCCCGGCGACGGCACGGTGGCAGAACTTTTGTACGCACCCGGTGACCAAGTGCCTGAGGGCGCACCCTTGTTGCGCCTGGATGGGCAGAGTGCCTGAGATGAATCTGCCCGCTACCCCTTGGCATGTGCTGCGCGAGCGCTGGTTGTCGGCTCAGCAAACCCCTGCCAACGAAACCCCTTTGTCGCCCTGCATATCCATTTGCACCATCAACGACAGCACAGGTGAATGCGCCGGTTGTTTGCGTACCTTGAACGAGATTGCCATGTGGGGGAGTTGGCCACCCAGCCAACAGCACCGTGTATGGGCCAGGTTGGGTGAGCGCATCACGGCCCATGCGCTTGGTTCTGAATAGCCAAGCAAAATCGCTTCACAATTCGCATCATGAAACCTGCTCACAGGGTTTGCACTAGGTTTGTCAGCACTTATTCAGTTAGCAGTCAGTCCACGGCAAGCGCTTGTCACCACAATGCGGGACGGCCCAATCATTGGGCCCTCTAACCACAGGAGACACCCATGGCCATCGTGCACGAAGACCGACCAATGTCATCGGAAGAGAAGAAAGTTATTTTTGCGTCATCCCTCGGCACCGTTTTCGAGTGGTATGACTTTTACCTTTACGGTTCACTGGCTGCCATCATTGCCAAGCAGTTTTTCAGCGGCTTGGATGCAGGTTCGGCCTTTATTTTTGCGTTGTTAGCGTTTGCCGCTGGCTTTATTGTTCGTCCTTTTGGTGCCATTTTCTTTGGCCGCTTGGGCGACATGATTGGACGCAAATACACCTTCTTGGTCACCATCCTGATCATGGGTTTGTCCACCTTCATCGTGGGTGTGTTGCCAGGCTATGCCAGCATTGGTGTGGCTGCTCCGGTTATCTTGATTGCCTTGCGTTTGTTGCAAGGTTTGGCTCTGGGCGGCGAGTATGGTGGTGCGGCCACCTACGTGGCTGAACATGCGCCCCACGGCAAGCGTGGCGCTTACACCGCTTGGATTCAAACCACCGCCACATTGGGCCTTTTCCTCTCGTTGTTGGTGATTTTGGGTACCCGCACAGCCATTGGTGAAGATGCTTTTGCCGCTTGGGGCTGGCGCATTCCTTTCTTGGTGTCCATTGCTTTGTTGGCTGTGTCGGTTTACATCCGCTTGTCCATGAACGAGTCACCTGCTTTCGTGAAAATGAAAGCCGAAGGCAAAACCTCTAAAGCCCCTTTGTCCGAGTCTTTCGGCCAATGGAAAAACCTGAAGATCGTGATCTTGGCTTTGATCGGCTTGACCGCTGGACAAGCCGTGGTTTGGTATACCGGCCAGTTCTATGCCCTGTTCTTCTTGACACAGGCTTTGAAAGTCGATGGTGCGACCGCCAACTTGTTCGTGGCTGCTTCCTTGGTCATTGGCACACCGTTCTTTATCGTGTTTGGTGCTTTGTCTGACAAAATAGGTCGCAAGCCCATCATCATGTTGGGTTGTTTGCTGGCTGTGCTGACCTATTTCCCCGTGTTTGAGCAACTCACCAAAGCCGCTAACCCTGATTTGCACGCTGCACAACAAGCCAACAAAGTGGTTGTCATCGCAGACCCTGCCGAGTGTTCTTTCCAATTCAACCCCACGGGTACGGTGAAATTCACTTCCTCGTGTGACATTGCCAAGCAAAAATTGGCGGGTAGTTCGGTCAGTTATTCCAACGAAGTTGCACCAGCTGGCACACCTGCTGTCATCAAGGTAGGCGACGTGGAAATCAAAACCACCGTCACACCGGAAGACGTGGCCGCTGCCAAAGACGCGGCTGAAAAGAAATTGGCTGATCTCAAAGCGGCAGAGCCTGTGAATGAAAAGGCTGTGAAAGCTGCTGAAGACGCTTTGAAAAACCTGTCAGATGAGAAGAAAAGCAAAGACGCGGTTATCTCTGCCAACCTGAACGCGGCGTTGAAAGCCGCTGGCTACCCTGCCAAAGCCGACCCCGCCAAAATCAATAACACCTTGGTCATTCTCATCCTGACCTACTTGGTGATTTTGGTCACCATGGTGTATGGTCCTATCGCCGCCATGTTGGTGGAAATGTTCCCCACCCGCATCCGTTACACCTCCATGTCTTTGCCTTATCACATTGGTAATGGCTGGTTTGGCGGTTTGTTGCCCACTACCGCCTTTGCCATCGTGGCGCAGACTGGCAATATGTACAACGGCTTGTGGTATCCCATCATCATTGCGGGTGCTACCTTTGTGATTGGTACCTTGTTCATCAAAGAAACCAAAGACGTGGACATCTACGCCGGCGACTGACCCAACAACTTTCGCCCTGGTGAAGCCCTCCCCTTGCGGAGGGCTTTTTTTTACCTACAATCCGGCACCCTTGGGAGATCCGCCATCGATATCTTTTTTCAACAAATCATCAATGGCTTGGTCTTGGGCAGCATGTATGCATTGGTTGCCTTGGGCTACACCATGGTTTACGGCATCATCAACCTGATCAACTTTGCCCACGGCGAGGTGTTGATGGTCGGCGCGCTTACCAGCTGGACGGTGGTCGGCTTGTTGCAAGACCATGTGCCCGGTATGCCGGGTTGGCTGATGCTGCTCATTTCTTTGTTGGTGGCTTGCGTGGTGGCGGCCACATTGAACTTCGCCATCGAGAAAATTGCCTACCGCCCCTTGCGTGGCGCACCCAAATTGGCACCCCTCATCACTGCCATTGGCATGTCTATCTTGCTGCAAACCTTGGCCATGATCATTTGGAAGCCCAATTACAAAGCCTTCCCCACCTTGTTGCCTGCTGACCCGATTGACATGGGTGGTGCCGTTATCACACCCACACAAATCATGATCTTGGGTGTGACAGCCATTTCTCTGGCTTTGCTGATGTGGTTGGTTAACGGTACGCGCTTGGGGCGTGCCATGCGAGCCACGGCCGAGAACCCCCGCGTGGCCACCTTGATGGGTGTACGCCCGGACACCATTATTTCGGCCACCTTCATCATTGGCGCGGTCTTGGCGGCTTTGGCCGGTGTGATGTGGGCCTCCAACTACGGCACGGTGCAACACGCCATGGGTTTTTTGCCAGGCTTGAAAGCCTTTACTGCGGCGGTGTTTGGTGGCATTGGTAACTTGGCAGGCGCAGTGGTGGGCGGAATCTTGCTGGGCTTGATCGAGTCGATTGCTTCGGGCTATATCGGTGACCTCACCGGTGGCGTCTTGGGAAGCCACTATGCAGATATTTTTGCGTTTGTGGTGCTGATCATCATGCTGACCTTGCGGCCCTCTGGCTTGCTGGGCGAACGTGTGGCGGACCGGGCATGAACAAGTCCAAACCCTCCACTTATATCGTGTGGGCGATTGCCCTGTTGCTGCTGCCCTTGTTGTTGCAGTCCGTGGGCAACGCTTGGGTACGCATTGCGGACATGGCACTGCTGTATGTACTGCTGTCACTGGGTCTGAACATCGTTGTGGGCTATGCGGGCTTGCTGGATTTGGGCTTTGTGGCCTTTTTTGCCGTCGGTGCTTATATGTTTGGCTTGCTGGCCTCGCCGCACCTGACCGATACCTTCCCATGGATAGCCGCTATGTTTCCCAATGGGTTGCACACACCGCTGTGGGCGGTGATACCCATTGGTGCAGGCCTGGCCGGTTTGTTTGGTGTGCTGCTGGGTGCGCCCACCTTGAAGTTGCGTGGCGACTACTTGGCTATCGTGACTTTGGGCTTTGGTGAAATCATCCGCGTGTTCATGAACAACTTGGACAACCCGGTCAACATCACCAACGGTCCCAAAGGTTTGGGTGCCATCGACCCCATGTCCATCATGGGCCACCCTTTGTCACGTAAATTAGATTTAGGCTTTGTGGAGCTCTCTAGCGTCACCCAGTACTACTACCTGTTCTTGGCATTGGTCTTGGTGAGTGTGCTGATTTGTTATCGGCTGCAAACCTCGCGCATTGGTCGGGCATGGATGGCGATTCGCGAAGACGAGATTGCCGCCAAAGCCATGGGCATCAACACCCGCAACTTAAAGCTGATGGCGTTTGGCATGGGTGCCACGTTCGGTGGCGTGGCTGGCGTGATGTTTGCGTCTTTCCAAGGCTTTGTCTCACCCGAGTCGTTTAGCCTCATGGAGTCGGTCATGATCGTCGCCATGGTGGTATTGGGCGGCTTAGGGCATTTGCCCGGCGTCATCTTGGGCGCAGTCTTGCTGTCGGCTTTGCCTGAGGTATTGCGCTTTGTGGCGGGTCCCTTGCAAGCCATGACCGATGGGCGCTTGGATGCGGCAATCTTGCGCCAGTTGCTCATTGCCTTGGCCATGATCATCATCATGCTGTGGCGTCCTCGTGGGCTGTGGCCTGCGCCAGAACACGGCAAGGTCTTGCCCAGCAGCGGAGACAAGCCATGAGCACGCCGGTGTTGCAAGTCCAAGGTATATCCAAGCGCTTTGGCGGTTTACAAGCCCTCAGCGATGTGGGCATGACCATACAAGCCGGTCAGGTGTATGGCTTGATTGGCCCCAATGGCGCAGGCAAAACCACTTTCTTCAACGTCATCACAGGTTTGTATACGCCAGACAGCGGCAGCTTCATGCTGGCGGGTGCGCCTTATCAACCAACGGCCGTACACGAAGTGGCGCAAGCGGGTATTGCCCGCACCTTTCAAAACATACGCTTGTTTGCAGAGATGACCGCGCTAGAGAACGTCATGGTCGGTCGCCATGTTCGCACGGGATCAGGTCTGCTGGGCGCCATCTTTCGTTCCGCCAAATTTGTGCAAGAGGAAATCGACATAGCACTGCGGGCCCAAGAACTGCTGGACTATGTGGGTATAGGTCATTTGGGTGAGTTCAAAGCACGCACGCTCAGCTATGGTGATCAACGCCGTTTAGAGATTGCCCGCGCCTTGGCGACCGACCCTAAGCTCATCGCTTTGGATGAGCCGGCGGCAGGTATGAACGCCACCGAGAAAGTGCAACTGCGTGAGTTGATCGACCGTATACGCAAAGACGGACGCACCATTTTGTTGATCGAACACGATGTGAAACTGGTCATGGGTTTGTGTGATGCGGTCACGGTACTGGACTACGGCAAACAAATCGCACAAGGCACACCCGCGCAGGTGCAGTCAGACCCCAAGGTGATTGAAGCCTATTTGGGCACGGGGGAGCATTGAGATGGGTGATGCAACAGTACTGCTCAAAGTCAACAACCTGAAAGTGGCCTATGGCGGCATACAAGCCGTTAAAGGTATCAACCTGGAAGTGCGTGAAGGTGAGTTGGTGTCCTTGATTGGTTCCAATGGCGCTGGCAAAACCACCACCATGAAGGCCATCACAGGCACCCTGGCGGCGACCGCCGGAAGCATTGAATACTTGGGTAAAGACATCCAAGGCCAAGGTGCTTGGGACTTGGTCAAGCAAGGCTTGGTCATGGTGCCTGAGGGGCGAGGTGTGTTCACCCGCATGAGCATCTTGGAAAACCTGCAAATGGGCGCTTACCTGCGCGACGACAAAGCCGGTATTGCCGCTGATGTGGAGCGCGTGTTCAGCTTGTTCCCACGCTTGAAAGAGCGCAGCGCGCAGTTGGCAGGCACTTTGTCGGGCGGCGAGCAGCAAATGTTGGCTATGGGGCGGGCGCTGCTGAGTCGCCCCAAGGTGTTGTTGTTGGACGAGCCCTCCATGGGTTTATCGCCCCTCATGGTGGACAAAATCTTTGAAGTTATTCAAGAGGTGGCATCCATGGGTGTCACCTTGTTGCTGGTGGAGCAAAACGCCAGTCGCGCCCTGAAAATCGCCCAACGTGCCTATGTCATGGAGTCGGGCCAAATCAGCATGCAAGGGGAGGCTAAAACCCTTTTGCACGACCCCAAGGTAAGGGCTGCTTACCTCGGGGAATAATGGCGGGATGACACAAGGCCTGATACGTATCCGGGGCGCTCGCCAGCACAACCTCAAAAACATCGACATCGATATTCACACGGGTGAACTGACCGTGTTCACCGGCCCCAGTGGGTCGGGCAAATCCAGCTTGGTGTTTGATACTTTGTATGCCGAAGGTCAGCGGCGTTACGTGGAAACCTTTAGCGCGTATGCACGCCAGTTTTTAGACCGCATGGACAGACCGGCGGTGGACAAGGTTGATGGTGTGCCTGCGGCCATTGCCATCGACCAAACCAATCCGGTGCGCAGCTCTCGCTCGACGGTGGGCACCATGACCGAGCTCAACGACCATTTGAAGTTGTTGTTTGCACGAGCAGCGCAGTTGTTTGACAAGCAAACTGCTGAGGCGGTGAAGCATGACACGCCTCAAACCATTTTTGCCCAGCTCCAAGCCTTGAGTGTGGGCGACCCGCGCTGGGTCATCACTTTTCCCGTGCAGTTGCCAGCCAACACCAGCGCCGAGGAATTACAAGCATGGTTGAGTGCCAGTGGTTTTAGCCGTGTGCACACCCAACGCTCAGGCAAAGCCAAGGACGATCCACAGGTGTTGGACGTGGTGGCAGACAGGTTTCGTGTGCAAAGCGCCGAACCTTCGCGGGTGATGGAAGCCATCGAAGTGGCATTGCAGCGTGGCAGTGGCCGTATGACGGCCTACCGCATGGCAGCAGACGCGGATGCAGAGTCCCAAGGCGAGACCTTTGGTTTTTCAACCGGACTGCATTGCCCGACCAGCGATGTGCATTACAGCGACCCCACGCCGTCGATGTTTTCATTCAACTCGCCCGCCGGTGCTTGTCCTGCTTGTCGGGGTTTTGGCCGCGTCATTGGCGTGGACTATGGCTTGGTCATTCCCAACGACAAGCTCACACTGCGCATGGGTGCGATCAAGCCCATTCAAACACCGGCTTGGCAAGAATGCCAAGACGATTTGATGCGACATGCAGAAAGCGCTGGTATACCGCGTGACACACCTTGGAACAAACTCACCACCGAGCAACGCGAATGGGTGATTCAAGGCTCACCCAACTGGACGGGTAAATGGAACCAACAGTGGTATGGCGTCAAACGGTTTTTTGAATACCTGGAAACCAAGTCCTACAAGATGCACATACGCGTCTTGCTGTCCAAGTACCGCAGTTACACGCCGTGTGGCGACTGTGGCGGCGCACGTTTACAAACCGACAGCCTGTTGTGGCGCATTGGCAGCATGGCCAGTGCCCAAGCGGCCATGCCTGTCGCTCAACGCTTCATGCCCCAAGGTGTGGCGTGGCAACGTACCCAGTTGGAAAGCTTGCCTGGTTTGTGTTTGCACGACTTGATGTGCTTGCCGATTGACCGCTTACGGGTGTTTTTCGAACACATGGCCCATGACGATTCGTTGACCGCCCATGCACAAGCCGAGCAGCAAGCCTTGCATTTGTTGTTCGAAGAAATTCGCACCCGTTTGAAATACCTGTGCGATGTGGGTTTGGGGTACCTAAGTCTTGACCGGCAAAGCCGTACCTTGAGTGGCGGTGAAGTGCAGCGCATCAACTTAACCACCGCCTTAGGCACCTCCTTGGTAAATACCTTGTTTGTGTTGGATGAACCCAGCATCGGTTTACACCCACGCGATATGCACCGCATCACCGAAGCCATGTTGCGCTTGCGCGATGCCGGCAACACCTTGGTGGTGGTCGAGCACGACCCTGCGGTGATGTTGGCGGCTGACCGTATTGTCGATATGGGTCCAGGCCCCGGCGAGCGTGGTGGGCAAGTGGTGTTTGATGGCAATCCCGGGCAACTGAAAAGCGCCAACACCTTAACAGGCGATTATTTGGGCGCGCGCAAGCAAGTGGGCTTAGGGCTCAAGCGTTTGGTCACTGACAGCACGCCGCGGTTGATCTTGGAAGGTGCGCGTGAGCACAACTTGCAAAACCTGAGTATCGAGTTCCCTTTGCAGCGTTTGGTCACTGTTACCGGTGTCAGCGGTTCGGGTAAATCCACCTTGATACAAGACATCTTGGCACCAGCTTTGTTGCGTCACTTTGGCAAATCTACCGATGGTGCAGGCGCTCATGACCGCTTGTTAGGTGCTGATCACCTGAGCGATGTGGTGTTTGTCGACCAGTCACCGATTGGCAAAACCGCACGCTCTAACCCCGTGAGCTATGTGGGCGCATGGGACGCCATTCGTGAGATTTTTGCCAACACTGCGATGTCACGCCAACGCAGTTACACCGCCTCCAAGTTCAGTTTCAATGGCGGCGATGGACGATGCCCCACCTGTGGCGGCTCGGGTTTCGAGCATGTAGAGATGCAGTTTTTGAGTGATGTGTATTTGCGTTGCCCCGATTGCAACGGACAGCGCTACCGTCCCGAAATCCTCGAAGTCAAAATCGAACGTAAAAAATCGGGGTCAGATTCCCATTATTTTTTAAACGTCGCCGATGTGTTGGCACTGACGGTCAGTGAAGCTGCTCAACTGTTTGCCAACGACCGCGAGGTGATACGCGCTTTGCAACCCATCGTCGATGTGGGTCTGGAGTATGTGCGTTTGGGGCAACCCGTACCCACACTCAGCGGCGGCGAAGCCCAGCGATTGAAGTTGGCAGGTTTTTTGGCCGAAGCGGCCAAATCAGCTTCCTCCAGCAGACAAGCCAGCGCCCGCAAAGGCACCTTGTTTTTGTTTGACGAACCCACCACCGGTTTGCACTTCGATGACATCGCCAAGTTGATGCGGGCATTGCGTCGTTTGTTGGAAGCAGGTCACTCACTCATCGTCATTGAACACAATTTGGATGTGATTCGTTCCAGCGATTGGTTGATCGATCTGGGTCCCGAAGGCGGTGAGGGCGGTGGTTTGTTGGTGGCCGAAGGCTCCCCCGAAACTTTGCGTGAACATCCCACCTCGCACACCGGTCAAGCCCTGCGTGACTACGAGCAAAGCATGGGGCAAGTCCATGCGGTGAATGAGACAGTTGCCCAATACGCGGCGGTGGCGCGACCCGAGGTCAGTAACGATATTCGTATCGTCCATGCCAAAGAACACAATTTGAAAAGCCTGAGCGTCGACATACCGCGAGGGCAGTTCAATGTGGTGACCGGTGTCAGTGGTTCTGGCAAGTCCACCTTGGCTTTTGATATTTTGTTCAACGAAGGTCAGCGCCGTTACCTGGAAAGTTTGAATGCGTATGCGCGCAGCATTGTGCAACCTGCAGGACGCCCCGAGGTAGATGCGGTATACGGTATTCCGCCCACTGTGGCTATCGAGCAGCGCTTGTCACGCGGTGGACGCAAATCCACCGTCGGTACCACCACCGAAATCTGGCATTTTTTGCGGTTGCTTTATGTGAAGCTAGGTACTCAGCATTGCATCCATGACGATGCAGCGGTGCAACCGCAAACGCCTGAGCGCTTAACTGCGTTGTTGATGCGCGAATATCGCGGCCAGCACATAGGTTTGCTCAGCCCTTTGGTGATGAACCGCAAAGGGGTTTACACCGAATTGGCAGATTGGGCGCGTCCGCGTGGCTACACGCATTTGCGTGTGGATGGCAACTTTTTACCCACCACTGGCTTTCCGCGCTTGGATAGATTCAAAGAGCACACCATCGAATTGCCCGTGGCCAGTTTGACTATAGACCCCGCACAAGAAGATGTGTTGCGTCAAGCTTTGCTCACTGCCTTGGAGCACGGCAAAGGTGTGGTGCATGTGCTCAGCGACATAGGCGCTTTGAGAGATGCGATGTTGGATGGTGAGACCACTGCCGGCATTGGCCGCTTACAAGCCTACTCCACACGCCGTGCTTGCCCTGTATGCGATACCTCTTACGCAGAGCTTGACCCAAGGCTGTTTTCTTACAACAGCAAGCATGGTTGGTGTGGTGACTGTGTGGGCACAGGCTTGGCCCTGTCGCGTGAACAACGC
The DNA here is from genome assembly GCA_036787995.1 of Limnohabitans sp. GTDB lineage: Bacteria > Pseudomonadota > Gammaproteobacteria > Burkholderiales > Burkholderiaceae_C > Limnohabitans. Next base: position 11,830 of record DAIQOH010000044.1, read on the forward strand.
AAAGCCATGGATGATTCGGTGGCTGATGCGCAAGACAAAGGCCGAGAAAAAAGTTTTGCTGAGCCTGAGTTGGATGAGGTAAGCGACAAAGCTTGTGCAACTTGCGCAGGTACCCGCTTGAATGCCACTGCCAGAGCGGTGTACTTTGGTGGTGCTGCGATTACCGAGTTGGCGCAACGCAGCGTGGTCGACATGTCTACATGGGTCAAAGGCTTGCGTTTGCAAGGACGCGATGCAGACATTGCGCGTGACCTCTTGCCAGAAATTGAAAGTCGCTTGGCCTTTTTAGAGCGTGTGGGTTTGGGTTATTTGACCTTGGACCGCGGTGCGCCCACGCTCAGCGGTGGTGAAGCGCAACGCATCCGTTTGGCCGCGCAGTTGGGCAGTCATTTGCAAGGCGTGTGCTATGTGTTGGATGAACCTACCATTGGCTTGCATGCCCGCGATAACCACATCTTGCTGGATGCCTTGAAAAGTCTGAGCGACAAAGGCAATACGCTGGTGGTGGTCGAGCATGATGAGGACACCATACGCCGTGCAGACCACATCATTGACATTGGCCCCAGCGCGGGCAAGCGTGGTGGCCATTTGGTGGCTCAAGGTTCAGTGGCCGATGTGATGGGTGCATCAGACTCCCAGACTGGCCGGTATTTGCGCCACGCCATGCACCACCCCTTGCAAGCACGCCGTGGTGTGACGCTGGATCAGCGCAGCAAAAGCAAAACCGAATGCCTGTATGTGATGGGCGCAGATTTGCACAACCTTGGCACCCTGTCTGCAGCGTTTCCTTTGCAACGCTTGGTGGCTGTGACGGGGGTGAGCGGTTCGGGCAAATCCACCTTGGCGCGTGATGTGTTGCTGGCCAATGTACAAACAGTTGTCAGTTTGCGCTCTACGCAAGCAGGTCGTAAAGCCCACGATGCCGGCAAGTTGCCTGTGTGGCAAGGCTGTGTGGGTTTGACGGGTTATGAAAGCATTGAGCGCGTGCTGGAAGTCGATCAAACCCCGATTGGTAAAACACCACGCAGTTGCCCAGCCACTTACATTGGTTTTTGGGACACCATACGCAAGTTGTTTGCCGAAACTTTGGAAGCCAAAGCGCGAGGCTATGGACCGGGCCGCTTCAGCTTTAACACCGGAGAGGGTCGATGCCCAGGTTGTGAAGGTCAAGGCCTGCGCACCATTGAAATGAGTTTTTTACCCGATGTGAAAGTGCTGTGTGAGGTCTGTAAAGGTGCGCGTTTCAACCCCGAAACCTTGTCCGTGCGTTGGCGTGGCAAAAGCATAGGCGAGGTTTTGCAAATGGAGGTCGATGAAGCGGTGGACTTCTTCGCCGCCATGCCCCTCATCAGCCATCCCCTGCAATTGTTGAAAGACGTGGGTTTGGGTTACCTTACCTTGGGGCAACCTTCGCCCACACTCAGCGGTGGTGAAGCGCAACGCATCAAGTTGGTGACTGAACTTTCTAAAGTCAAAGACGAGGTGGCGCGCCGTGGTCAAAAAACGCCCCACACCTTGTACGTGCTGGATGAGCCTACCGTCGGCTTGCACATGGCCGATGTAGACAAACTCATTCGCGTGTTGCATCGCTTGGTCGATGGGGGTCACAGCGTCATCGTCATTGAGCATGATTTAGACGTCATCGCCGAAGCCGATTGGGTGATTGACCTCGGTCCCGAGGGCGGTAGCGGTGGTGGTCGGGTGGTGGGTGCAACCACGCCCGAGGGTTTGGTGAAACTGGGTACGCATACCGGTGTGGCTTTGGCGCCGGTGCTTGCCAGAACCTGATCAGCCCGCAGAACCCAATGCCAAGCCCGCATGCTCGCGCAGAGGGTGAAAGTGGATTTTGGGAAAGCGCTCTTGGGCCAAGCGCACGTCATACGGCGAGGTGCACAAATACGCCAGCGAGTTGGCCGCGTCGGTGGCCATGCGTTGCGGGTAGGCGTTGGTGAATTCGCGCAATTCGGCAGCACTGTCGGCGGTGATCCAGCGGGCACCGGTGTACTGACAGCCTTCCAATCGCACGTCGCAGTCGTATTCGGCTTTCAAGCGGTGTTGCACCACTTCAAACTGCAATTGACC
>DAIQOH010000045.1:0-13367 GCA_036787995.1 Limnohabitans sp.
AGCCCACGAAGGCCGGCATGATGGCGCCAAACACCATGATCAAACCGTGCATGGTTGTGAGTTGGTTAAACAACTCAGGGTTCACCAATTGCAAACCAGGCTTGAACAGCTCGGCGCGAATACCCAAAGCCAAAATACCACCAATGATCAGCATGGTGAAGGCAAACAACAGGTACAGCGTACCTATGTCTTTGTGGTTGGTCGCATAGACCCAACGGCGCCAACCGTGAGGTGCGCCATGGTGGTCATCGTGTGCGTGGTCGGCCCCGTGGCCATGGGGGTGAAGTACAGCGCTCATAGAAGATTCCTTCGATTTAAACGGGGGTTACTGACGGGCGGCATGCACTTCGGCAGGCTGAACCATTTGTCCGGTCTTGTTAGACCAGTTGTTTTTGGTGAAACTGATCACAGCAGCAATTTCGCTGTCAGACAGTTGCTTCCATGCAGGCATGGCGTTGTTTTGACCATGCAGCAAGACATGGATTTGCTTGCCTTTGTCGGCATCCAAAACAACAGCAGAGCCGTCCAAAGGCTTGACAGGGCCCATGCCTTTGCCGTTGGGTTGGTGACAGGCTTGGCAGTTGGCTGCATAAACCTTCTCGCCCTTTTGCATCAGGTCAGCCATGCTCCACACTTTGTTGGGGTCATCTTGCTTGGCGGCCAATTTTTTGTTTTGCTCAGCCACCCACGCGGTGTAGTCTTGTGCACTCACAACCTTGACATGGATGGGCATGTAAGCATGTTCTTTCCCGCACAGTTCTTGGCATTGGCCGTGGTAATCACCGATTTTTTCGGCACGGAACCAGGTGTCACGCACAAAACCCGGAATGGCATCTTGCTTGACACCAAAAGAATTGATGGCAAATGAGTGAATCACGTCGTTAGAGGTAGTGATGATGCGCACCTTTTTGTCGACAGGCACAACCAAAGGGTTGTCAACTTTCAACAAGTAATCGTCGGTAGGTTCGGGGTGGCCACTGTTGGACATTTCGCGCTGCGCGTTGTCCAAAGTAGAGATGAAGCCTATGCCCTCGCCTTCACCTTTGATGTAGTCGTAGCCCCATTTCCACTGGTAACCGGTTACTTTGATGGTGATGTCAGCATTAGACGTGTCCTTGCTGGCCACCACGGCTTTGGTTGCAGGCAAGGCCATCAAAATAACAATGACAAAAGGCGCAACAGTCCAAGCGATTTCAACTTTGAGCGACTCGTGGAATGTGGCAGCTTTGTGCCCAACCGATTTGCGGTGCTTCCAAATGGAATAAAACATGACGCCAAACACCGCCACAAAAATCACCGTACAAATGATCAGCATGAACCAGTGCAACCAAACTTGCTCTTCCGCAATTTTGGTGACAGGGGGATGCAGATTCAACTGACGCACTGCGGGACCACCTGGCAAATCGTTGACTGCCCACGCCATGGTGGAGACCAGGGCGAACAAGGCAATGCTTGCCTTTTCAAATTTTTTGTAAATGTTGTTCATCATGTTTGTAAAGATTCAACAAGGGGGTAAAGCCACCAAAACCGCACAATTCTAACCGTCCCTTACTTTGCCCAGCCTGACACCAATCTTTCAGGTGACGGGCTTGTGACTGCGCCGACTGGGCAACTGCGAACGAAGGTCGTCCAGCGTCACCTCAGACACAAGACTTGCTGGTGTCTTGGCAGGCACTTTAAACGCATGGCCGTAAATGATTTCAAACTCCAAGGCCAATCGCCCTGATGAACCGGGGACTTTCAACGTTTCGCGCAAACCATGATGCAAAGTGTTCAGCCATTGCCGCCCGCGCAAACCTGCAAAACGCTGAGGATGCAAATTGCGCCCCAAGGTTCGCAACTCTGCCAACAAGGCCTTCTCGTCTGTATAGGTCAAAGTGACGCGCTCCATGTCCATCACGGGTTGCGCAAACCCCGAAGCCAGCAACATATCGCCCCAGTCGTGCATGTCGGTAAAGTCGTGTGACGCAGGGGGCCAACCTTGCTGGGCATACAGTGCCCTCAGCCGATGCAAGGTGTCTGGCCCCAAACAAGAAAACATCACAAATCCCTCGGGAGCTAAGGCCAAATGCCATTGCGCCATGCTGGCTTGAGGCCGCGCCTGCATGTGCAAACCCATGTTGGCCCACAGCATCTGCGCAGGCTGCTTAGGTGCCATGGCAAAAAGTGGAGCGGGGGTGACCACACGTTTCCACCATGGCGGTTGCCACTTTTGTCGCGCTTGTGACAAAAGTTGTGCATCCGCCTCCACCACCGTGCACATTGCTTGGGGGTATTGCTGCTGGACCAGCGCCTGCCCTGACCAAGCGCCCAAACTGGGCTGCCAATGCACCCAATGCGTAGGCTGGCAGCGTATCAACTCCAAGCGTTTCGCCATTCGCTTGGCCACTTCTTCATGCAACCACGCCTCAGGGGTATGCATAGCCAAACGCTCCCATCGCTTAGCCGCCAAGGGGTCTAGGGGTGGGAGCAGTTCACTTTTTCCGAGTGAAGGATTCGCAGACATGGGTTCGAATAAATGTTGTGATGTGGCTTATGTCAACCGCTCCCCCAGCATACCGAAGATGGACCAGCCACCTTTTTTGTGCAAATGGGCGGCTGCCAGGACTGTGCCATGCCTGTGGCCAATGGGCTTGGCAGGCCTTGTGCACCCGTTGCTGCGACAGAAGTGCTTTGCATGCGACGCCACGTTGCCTTGGCTGCGCCCTACCCGCACCTCAGCCCTTGTGCCCCACCTGCTGCATGCACCCCCCACTTTGGGCAACGTGTTTGGCGGCTGTGCCCTATGAGTCGCCGTGGAAAGCATTGATCACGTCTTTCAAATTTCAATCACAGCCGGGTTTGGCTTTCTTTTTAGCCCAAACCATGCAAATGAACCCTTGTATTGCCAAGCTTGTGTCAGATGCAGACCACGTGATTCCCGTGCCTTTGTCATCCCAACGACTGCGAGAGCGGGGTTTTAACCAAGCTTTGCAACTGGCCAAACACCTGGCACCACCATGTGTATTGGCGTCAGGTCTTGTGCGGTTTCGCGACACCACAGCGCAATCGGGACTGACACGCCAAGAGCGCTTGCACAACTTAACCCACGCTTTCATTGTGGCACCGCAGTATGTATCGGTGTTGCGCCAATCCAGGGTGGTGTTGGTTGACGATGTCATGACCACGGGCGCCACCTTGCACGCTTGCACACAGGTATTGCTGGCTGCAGGCATCGCGCGCGTCGATGTGGTGGCACTGGCCCGCACGCCTGCCTAAGGTGAACCAACATGCGGCAAGCCACAATGCAGGCTTCATCGAAAGTCCGCATGTTTCACATCGTTTTGGTTCAACCAGAAATTCCGCCCAACACCGGCAATGTCATTCGCTTGGCCGCCAACACTGGGTGCGCGCTGCACCTGATTGAGCCTTTGGGTTTTTCTATGCAAGACAAGCAAATGCGCCGTGCGGGCCTGGACTACCACGAGTACGCCAGTGTCAAGCGCCACGCCAGTTGGCAAGCTTTTGTGGATGCCGAGCAACCCGATGTGTCACGCTGCTTTGCCCTCACCACCCATGGCAAAGCGTCGGTGTTTGCAAGCGCTTTTAATTCAGGCGATTGGCTGGTGTTTGGCAATGAAACCAGTGGTCTACCTGCAGAGGTTCGCGCTTTCTTTCCCGAAACCCAAAAAATGCGCCTGCCCATGCTTGAAGGTCAGCGCAGCTTGAACCTCTCCAACGCCGTGGCCATCACGGTCTACGAGGCTTGGCGCCAGCAGGACTTTTCAGGCGTAGTGCCGCACCAGTGACTCGGCCACACACACGGGCTTATCAGCACCCTCGCACTCCACGGTCACCCGCCAGGTCATTTGCAAGCCCTGGGGTTCAATAGGCTCGCAGGCCAGCAGGTGCATATGCCCGCGCAAGCGGCTGCCCACCGGCACAGGGGCTGTGAAACGCACCTTGTTCAGACCATAGTTAATGCCCATGCGGGTTTGCTGGATTTCAAAGGCGCTGGCAAACATGGCCGGCAGCAGCGACAGGGTGAGAAAACCATGGGCAATCGGGCTACCAAACGGACCGGTTTTGGCTCGCTCTGTATCGGTGTGTATCCACTGGTGGTCCAAGGTCGCATCGGCAAACAAATTGATTTGGTCTTGGGAAATCGTCAACCAGTCGCTGACAGCCACGTCTTGACCCACGTGCGCGGCCACCTTGGCCAAGGTTTCAAATGTTTTTTTCATATGTACAAGTGTCGTGCATGGCGCTTTCGGCGTCTATCCGGGCGGTGCCAATGCATGCGTCCTCTAAAATTGTGTTTTCACATATTAACCAAACACGCCATGAGCGCTTTTCACGAAGAAACCGTTTTGACCGTCCACCACTGGACCGACCGCCTGTTCAGCTTTACCACCACACGAGACCAAGCACTGCGGTTTTCCAACGGCCACTTCACCATGATCGGCCTCAAAGTCAATGACAAACCCTTGCTGCGCGCCTACAGCATTGTCAGTGCCAACTACGAGGAACACCTTGAGTTCTTAAGCATCAAGGTGCAAGACGGTCCCCTCACTTCACGTTTACAACACATACAGGTAGGCGACAAAATCATCGTGGGTCGAAAGCCCACCGGCACCTTGCTGATCGACTATTTGCTGCCCGGCAAAAACCTGTATTTGCTGGGCACGGGGACAGGCATGGCACCCTACCTGAGCATCGTGCGTGACCCTGATACCTACGAGCGCTTTGAAAAAGTCATTTTGGTGCACGGAGTGCGCGAGGTGAAAGAACTGGCTTACCACGACTACCTCACCCAAGAATTGCCCCAACACGAACTGCTGGGCGAGATGGTCAGTGGCCAAATGCTGTACTACCCTACGGTCACCCGTGAGCCATTTCGAACCCAAGGGCGCATCAACGATTTGATCGAGAGCGGCAAGCTGACCACCGACCTGGGCTTGCCGGCGCTCAATCCCGAGACCGACCGGGTCATGTTGTGCGGCAGTCCGCAGATGCTGAAAAGCCTGAAAACCTTGCTGGAAGAACGCCACTTCAAAGAAGGCAACACCACCACGCCCGGTGACTTTGTGGTGGAGCGTGCGTTTGTAGAGCAGTAAGCGCTAAACCCGCTCAATCACCACTGCAATCCCCTGCCCCACCCCAATACACATGGTGCAAAGCGCATAACGCCCGCCGGTACGGTGGAGTTGGTTGGTGGCGGTGGTGACCAACCTGGCGCCCGAAGCACCCAGCGGGTGACCTAAAGCAATCGCGCCACCGTTGGGGTTGACGCGGGGGTCGTCGTCTTGCAAACCCAGCAGCCGCAACACAGCCAAACCTTGCGCTGCAAACGCCTCATTGAGTTCAATCACATCCATTTGCGCCAAGGTCAATCCGGTCAGCGCCAACACTTTTTCAGTGGCGGGTGCCGGCCCTATGCCCATGATGCGCGGGGGTACACCCGCAGTCGCCATGCCCACCACCCTGGCGCGGGGCGTCAGACCCTGTTTGGCGGCACTGGTTTCATCAGCCAACAAAATTGCGCAAGCACCGTCGTTCACGCCGCTGGCATTACCCGCTGTCACCGTGCCGTCGGGTCGCACCACGCCTTTGAGCTTGGCCAAGGCTTCCAAACTGGTTTCGCGGGGGTGCTCATCCTTGTCCACCACGATGGGATCGCCCTTTTTTTGCGAAATGGTGACGGCAGTGATTTCTTGGGCCAAGATGCCGGCTTTTTGTGCTGCCACGGCTTTCATTTGGCTGGCCAAAGCCATGCGGTCTTGGGCTTCGCGCTCGATTTTGTAATCGGTTGCCACGTTTTCTGCGGTCTCAGGCATGGCGTCCACGCCGTACTGGCTTTTCATCAAGGGGTTGATGAAGCGCCAGCCGATGGTGGTGTCAAAAATTTGCGGGTTGCGGCCAAACGCCGCCTCGGCTTTGGGCATGACAAAAGGTGCACGGCTCATGCTCTCCACCCCTCCGGCGATCATCAAACCCGCTTCCCCAGCACGTATGGCACGGGCAGCGGTGCCCAAGGCGTCCATGCCAGAACCACACAGACGGTTGATGGTGGCACCCGGAATTTCCAAGGGCAAACCTGCCAACAGGCTGGCCATGTGCGCCACATTGCGGTTGTCTTCACCTGCTTGGTTCACACAACCGTACAAAATATCGGTTACGGCTTGCCAATCCACCTTGGGATTGCGCGCCATCAAAGCCTTGAGGGGCACTGCCGCCAAATCATCGGCGCGTACCGATGACAAAGCGCCACCATAGCGGCCAAAAGGGGTGCGAATCGCGTCACAAATAAAAGCGTGTTTCATGCCAATCTCTGGTTAACAATACAATCCATGTTCAATCCTTCCCAAGAAGATGTCAGGCGGTTCTTCTGCCAAGTCTATGCCAAGCAGCAAAGCGACCAATTAAGCGACGCATTGGAAACGCTGGCCGGTTTGTGGGTGACCGAGCACCCCGAATACGCCAACGATTTATCGGATGTCGACGCAGCGCTGACCAAACAGTACAAAGGTGACGATGGTCAGGCCAACCCGTTTTTGCATTTGTCCATGCATGTCTCCATCAGCGAACAATGCTCCATCGACCAACCACACGGCATTCGCCAAGCGGTGGAGTTACTGGCTGCCAAGCGCAACAACTTGCACGACGCCCACCACGAAGTGATGGAATGCTTGGGCACCATGCTGTGGGAAAGCCAACGCAGTGGCCGCCCGCCCGATGGGCAAGCCTATATCGCCGCGGTACAACACCAAGCCACCCGCGACTGAGTTCCCAGCACCCACAAAAAAGCCCACCAAGGTGGGCTTCGGGGGTATCTGGCTGTTTCAGCGGAACTTGGACTGAGGAACGGTCTTCAACTCGCCCTGCTGGCTGCTGACATAAGCCGCCAGCTCTTTGAGTTCGGCCAAGGTGAATTGCTTGGCAATGCCACCCATGACGCCATTGGCACGGCCCCAAGTGGATTGGCTGTCCTCTTTGTAGGATTTGAGTGCAACATACACATAGTCTTTGTGTTGGCCAGCAATTTTGGGATAGCCAGGCACCATGGGCTTGCTGAGGTTGGCACCATGACAAGAAGCACAAGCACCTTTGGCTACCAAGGCTACTACGGCACCGGTAGGCTCGCTGGCTTTCTCGGGCAAGGTTTCGGAAGCGTCTTTTCCATGACCCTCGTAGTAAGCGGCAATATCGGCCATGTCTTTGGCACTCAGTGAAGCTGCAACACCGCGCATGGTGGGGTGCTTACGCTCACCTTTTTGGTAAGCATTCAAAGCGGAAACAATGTAGGCAGCGCTTTGACCGGAAATTTTGGGTACCTTGTAAACCTCGGGAAAAGAAGCTTGGTAACCTTTGATGCCGTGACAGCCAATACACATGGCAATTTTGGTTTCACCGGCTTTGGCGTCTCCAGCTGCGTCTTGGGCATAAGCCACTGAGGTCGCAGATGCGACAAAAACCATGAAAACCGATGTGATGAGCTTGATCATTTTGGACAGACAATCATGAAAAGAAACTCCGAAGATTATATCGACGCAGCTTGTAAGCTCCGTGTTGGAAAAAAATGAAAAGGCGCACTCCATGAAATTCGCAGGTTCAGACAACTATGTCGCTACCCAAGACCTGATGCTGGCGGTCAACGCGGCCATCACGCTTAAACGCCCCTTGCTGGTCAAAGGCGAGCCTGGTACGGGCAAAACCATGCTGGCCGAGGAAGTGGCCCAGTCTTTGGGCATGCCGCTGTTGCAATGGCATGTGAAATCCACCACCAAAGCCCAGCAAGGCCTTTACGAATACGACGCTGTGAGTCGTCTGCGCGACAGCCAAATGGCCGATCTCGACGGTGGCGAGCGTGTGAAAAACATCGAGAACTACATCATCAAAGGCGTGCTGTGGCAAGCGTTTACAGCCACCGAACCTGTGGCGCTGCTGATCGATGAAATCGACAAAGCTGATATTGAGTTTCCCAACGACTTGCTGCGCGAACTCGATCGCATGGAGTTTTATTGCTACGAGACCCGTGAACTGATCAAAGCCCAAACCCGCCCACTGGTGTTCATCACTTCAAATAACGAGAAGGAACTGCCCGACGCGTTTTTGCGCCGCTGCTTCTTTCACTACATCAAGTTTCCAGAAGCCGACACCATGCGGCAAATCATTGATGTGCATTTCCCCAACCTGAAAAAAGACCTGCTGGCCGCCGCCTTGAAAACCTTTTATGACGTGCGCGGCTTGCCCGGCTTGAAGAAAAAACCCTCTACCTCTGAACTGCTGGACTGGCTGAAACTGCTGGTGGCCGAAGACATCCCGCTGGCCGCCTTGCAAACCCAGGACGACAAAGTGGCGGTGCCACCTTTGGTAGGTGCCTTGCTGAAAAACGAGCAGGATGTGACCTTGTTTGAAAAACTGGTGTTCATGCAAAGCCGCAATCGCTGAGACCTGATGAACCTCAAGCCCCTCAACTTGACTGGCCAGTATGTGCGCTTGGAGCCACTGGTTCTGTCACACCTCGCCGGTTTGCAAGAAGCCGTGGTGGATGGTGAGTTGTGGAAGCTTTGGTACACCATGGTTCCCCATCCCGACCAGATGGCGGCTGAAATTGAACGACGACTCGGGCTGCAAACCCAAGGCAGCATGCTGCCTTTCACAGTCTTTGACGTTCAGCGCCAGCAAGTGGCGGGCATGACCACCTTCATGAACATCGACAACGCCAACCGCCGCTTGGAAATTGGCTCCACCTGGTACCGACAGAGTGTGCAACGCAGCGCCCTCAACACCGAGGCCAAGCGCTTGCTGCTGGGCCATGCGTTTGAAGCGCAGCAATGCATCGCAGTGGAATTTCGCACCCATGTGTTCAACCAGCAAAGCCGTCGCGCCATAGAGCGCTTGGGGGCCCACCTCGATGGGATCTTGCGCCAACACCAAATCAACCAACACCCTCTGGCTGACCAAACTTTGCGCGACACCTGCGTGTACAGCATCCTCGACCATGAGTGGCCCAATGTGAAATTCCATTTGGACCATCAACTCAGCCGCAACCGGCACTGACGAATCGGAGCGCCACCATGCTGATTGACTTCTTTTATACCCTGCGCGCCGCCAAATTGCCGGTGTCGGTCAAAGAATACCTCACGCTGTTGGAGGCCCTGCAAGCCAACGTGGTCGGGCCGCAAAGCGATGCCAGCAGCATGGACGATTTCTACCACCTGAGCCGCATGGTTTTGGTCAAGGACGAAAAGCATTTCGATAAATTTGACAAAGCCTTTGGTGCGTATTTCAAAGGCGTGGAAATGCTGACCGACTTCACCGCCGACGTGCCACTGGAGTGGCTGAAGAAAACCTTGGAAAACGAGCTCACCCCTGAGCAAAAAGCCGCCATTGAAAAAATGGGCTGGGACGAGTTGATGGAGACGCTGAAAAAACGCCTCGAAGAACAACAAGAACGCCACCAAGGCGGCAACAAATGGATAGGCACCGGCGGTACCTCGCCATTTGGCAACGGTGGCTACAACCCGCAAGGCATTCGCATCGGTGGCAAAGGCGGCAACAAAAGCGCTGTCAAAGTGTGGGAGCAACGGGCCTACCAAGACTATGACGACAGCGTCGAGTTGGGCACCCGCAACATCAAAGTGGCGCTGCGTCGCTTGCGCCGCTTTGCCCGTGAGGGCGCCGAAGACGAATTCGATTTGGACAACACCATCCGCAGCACTGCAGCCAATGCGGGCTATTTGGACATCAAGATGCGCCCTGAGCGCCACAACAACGTGAAAGTGTTGTTGCTGATGGATGTGGGCGGCACCATGGACGAACACGTGGCGCGTGTGGAAGAGCTGTTCTCCGCCGTGAAAGGCGAGTTCAAGCACCTGGAGTTTTTCTATTTCCACAACTGCGTGTACGACTTTTTGTGGAGGAACAACCGCCGCCGCTTCGCCGAGAAGTTCGACACTTGGGACGTGATCCGCAAGTACAACAAGGACCACAAGCTTATTTTTGTAGGCGACGCCACCATGAGCCCATATGAAATATTGCAGCCCGGCGGCAGCGTGGAATACAACAATGAAGAGGCCGGTGCCGAATGGCTGCAGCGCCTGACCCACGCCTACCCCAAGTTTGCATGGATCAACCCCGAGCCCTTGGGCGTGTGGCAATACCGTCAAAGCATCAGCATCATCCAGCAGTTGGTCAGCAACCGCATGTTCCCCCTCACCCTCAAAGGGCTGGAAGACGCGATGCGCATGCTGAGCAAATGATTCTTTGTTTCGTCACACTGAAACTTTATAGTCCAGCCTCTCGTCTCTTGGATTCATGCCGTGCAAAACCACTCTTCACACCCTCTTGACAGAAGAAGCTTTCTACAAGGTTTAGCTACCACGCCCTTGTTATTGGCAGGTGGATCGCTTTTCAGCTTGTCCTCCAAAGCTAACGAAACCCAGCCTTATGCCACGTCCGTCAAATTCAATGCCTCTGACAACCCATCAACAGTGGAACAACGGGCGACTGTGTTCACCAATGCCACCATTGATATCACCTACAGCGATAAATCTGTCAAAACCGCACAAGCATTGACATTTGTCGAACTCTTTCGGACAGGCGATGTCCTGAAAAAGCCGCCTGCGGCGGGTGGAGGCAGCGTCATTGCAGCCGGCTATACGCGCCCTGATGGGGTGACGCCCCTACTGGATACCGATGGCAAGCAAATGTTCTCCGACTGTGTGGACGGTCAGTCCTTGATCAAGCTAGCCAAGCCCTCCGTGCCTGGCGTTGACGGTAACACGTTGTTTTTGGTAACTCAGTATGAATACAAGACGGTCAACCTGGCTGGGGCTGCCATTTATGGTACTTTGCCCTGCCCGATTTCCATCACCACATTGGTACAAAACACCCAAACAGGCACATTGAGCGTCAAGTACCACTACCCCCTGCCCACCAAGGCTGTACATGGTTTGTGGACCACCTGTGCTGGCTCTCTCTCACCTTGGAACACCCATTTGTCCAGCGAAGAGTACGAGCCTGACGCTTGGTTGGTGATGATGCGAAAAGCCAAAGGTTCGGCCTTGACTGCCGCTGAACTTACTGGGTGGAGAGCCTCACATTTGACATCAGCAAACACCAGTTTGTCTAAGTTTTTTGAATTCAGTCGCAACACTTTGGATGCGCCCAGCACCCCCGAAGCCAGCACCACCGCCAACCCATACCACTATGGACACGTACCAGAAGTCACGGTCAATCCTGACGGTACGGGAAGCGTCCAAAAACACTATTGCTTAGGCAGAATTTCTCGTGAACTGGTGCAAGTGATGCCCGATAAAAAAACCGTGTTGATGGGCGACGATTACACCGGTGGTGCATTGTTCATGTTCATCGCTGATACCCCAGGCGATTTGTCTGCGGGCACCTTGTACGGTGCCAAGATGACGCAAACCAGTGCAGACAGCGGTGGGACTTTCACACTGAGTTGGCTCAAACTAGGCAGCGCCACTAGCAAAGAGATCAAAGCTTTGGCTGATTCACTTTCACCCAAAGATATCTTGGATGTGCGTTTCACCGATCCCACTGATTCCAGTTATACCAAGGTGGCTATGGATGGCTGGGGCTACCAATGGGTGAAAGTGCTGCCTGGGCAAGCCAAAGCCGCCGCTTTCTTAGAAACCCATCGCTATGCTGCCGTTGCAGGCGTCACGATGGAGTTGACCAAACTTGAAGGCGTGGATGTGAACGCCAAAGACAAGATCGCTTATTTTGCAGTCTCCCGCATAGAAACCACCATGCTGGCAGGCCCTGATCAACCCGCAACCACCCGCCCTGATGTGGACGATATTCAGCTTGCCGCTTTACGCCCGGGTGCGGTGTACGCAACCCACTTGAGTGACGGGCAAACCGACAGCAAAGGTCAGGCCATCAGAAGCGCTTGGGTACCTACCGATTTCTATGTTCCCAAAGGACTGCTGGGAGAGAACATGGCGACAGATGCAGACGGCAACAACGCCAATATCCTCAAAATCTCTCAACCTGACAACGTGAAGTTTTCCGAAGCCATGCGCACCTTGTTTGTGGGCGAAGATGGCTCGGGACACTTAAACAACTACATTTGGGCTTACAACGTTGATACCCAGCAGCTCACCATGTTGTTATCCACGCCAGCTGGCGCTGAATGTACTGGCTTGCAAGCGGTGGATAACCTCAATGGCTTTGCCTATCTGATGACGGCTTTTCAGCACGCTGGAGACTGGTCTTACAACACCACCACAGGAACAGGTACCCTGAATGGCAAAACCGTGCCTGCTGAACTGATGTCAGCCATCAGCAATCAATGGGGTGGCATCAACCAAAAATCAGCGGTGGGTTACATCAGCGGCTTGCCAGTGGTGCGTTCCTAGGTCAACCTTAAACTACAGCACCCGCCGCCGTAGTTCAATGGATAGAACGAGCGCCTCCTAAGCGCTAGATACAGGTTCGATTCCTGTCGGGGGCGCCATCCAATGGCTTATCTATGCGGGTTTATCCTGTCTCTATTGGGGGTTTACGTGGCTTGCCATGCCCTCATGAATCTTCTCAAATTCATTCTTTGATTGTTAACACCAAGGGAATGATTTTGCGTTCATTGTTTTTCAGCGTTTGCTTTCTGATTGGCTTATTTTGGCAAGGGTTGGTCTTGGCCCACCCGCATTTGCGTATGGCTTACCAAATCCAGCCTTTGCTTGCCGATGGCGCTTTGCATGGTTTTCACATCAGTTGGCAAATGGATGCACAAAACAGCCTTCTGGTGCGTGAAAACATTGATCTCAACCACAACGGGCAACTCGACCCCGATGAATTGCAAGCTTTTGCGGATGGCAACCGTTCGCTGATGCAGCCCTATGCGTATTTTTTAACCCTGGAAGATGGGCAAAGCGCTATGCCCCTGTCATTTGAGGTGCGCAATTTTTCTGCGCGCGACGCGGGTCGGGGTTTTCAAGGCGGGGTATACCTTGAATTTGATGTGGAACTTACCCAAGCGCTTCTTCACAACCAAGCGCAATTGCAATTTCAAGACCCCACTTGGTACATCGGATTTATGCCTCGAATGGGTCAAGTGCTGACTGCAGACAGCGAATGCCATTCCGATTTCACGCGTGAAAAACGCCAAACCCCCAGCCAAGGGGAACAAGAGGTTCAGCGCATCGTTGTTCAATGCACCGCAGGGTCTGTGGCCCGACCTGCTACGCAAATTTCACCCATCCACGGGCCCATCAACGGAGAGCATTCATGAAAATCAAAAAAATTGCTGCCGCCCTCTTGGCAAGCGCCCTTTTAGGTGCTTTGTCTGTGGACAGCGCCATTGCCTACGAAAATTGCCATAAATCCAAATGGGGCCCAGATGACCAAATTGGTGC
>DAIQOH010000046.1:0-12611 GCA_036787995.1 Limnohabitans sp.
CTGAGGGAAGAGGGCGAAGACGGGGGATCCAAGGCGGTGGGCGGTGTTTTCCATTGCTTCACTGAAACCGCCGAGGTGGCGCGTGCAGCACTTGATTTGGGTTTTTACATCTCTTTTTCGGGCATTTTGACGTTTAAAAACGCACAAGATTTGCGCGACATTGCTGCTTGGATGCCCATGGACCGCATCTTGATTGAGACCGACAGTCCGTATTTGGCGCCTGTTCCGCACCGCGGTAAAACCAATAACCCCTCTTATGTGCCTTGGGTCGCCAAGCAAATCGCCAGCCTGCGCGGCTTGACGGATGAAGAGGTGGGACGGCAAACTTCAGCCAATTTTGATCGCTTGTTTCAAGGGGTTTTAAGTTGAAGTACTACTTTAAATTTCTCCTGATATTATTTGTTTTTATTGAATATTTTCCATCTTATGCGGGTTCTTATGATGACTTTTTCAAAGCCATTGAATTCGACCAGGCCGAAGTGGTCACCGGTCTCTTGCAACGTGGTTTTGACCCTGACAGCCCCAACCCCCAGGGACAACCGGCGCTGATGCTGGCCATGCAAAAGTCTTCACGCAAAGTAGCCGAGGTGCTGATGGACTGGAAAACCACCAACCTCAGCATCCACAACCCCCAGATGGAAACACCCTTGATGCTGGCGGCCATCACCAACCAGCTGGATTGGGCCCAAAAGCTGATTGAGAGAGGCGCGGATGTAAACCAAAAAGGCTGGACCCCGCTGCACTATGCAGCCACCAAAGGCAACATCGAAATCATGCGTTTGTTGATTGAAAACCATGCCTATTTAGATGCGGAGTCACCCAATGGCACCACGCCGCTGATGATGGCGGCCCATTACGGTACACCCATGGCTACCAAATTACTGCTGGAAGAGGGTGCAGATCCCCGTATTCAAAACCAGTTGGGCATCAATGCTTTGGAATTCGCCAAGCAAGCCAAAAAATCAGAATCAGCCCAATACATAGAGGCTTTTGAAGCGGCTTGGAACCAAAAATACCCCGTTAAACCTTGATATCAAGGTAGGTTTCGGCTTAACACCACAGCGCCACGCAGTTGACCAGGCTGATAGTTAATCGCCTTGTCATTGGGGTACAACGCAGTCAGTTTGGCTTTGACTTCCGGGCTGATTTGCTCTGGGCCGCCATGGCAGGACACGCACATGGGTTGCAAAACAATAGGTTTGGCGAAATGGAATTCTTTGCCACCATCCGGCTTCACCACGGTTTCTGAAAACTCCAGGTCTGCTAACTTGTCACCACGGGCCAAGGCTTGCTCAAACTGCGCCAAGGCTTTGCTTTGCCAGTCATTAGGAACACCCATGACAGGGTTTCTGGCGCGTGTGCCCACGCGGCTGAGCATGACTTGGTTTTGTGCGGAGACACGACCTGCGATTTCAGGTGCTTGCGTGTTGCAAACACCAATGGCGTTGACTGCGCCGCCATCTGCCATGGCTGATTGCAGTTTTTGTCCAAGCTCTTTCAACATGGCCTGGCTGATGGTTCGGCTTTGGCTGAGCAGATCGCTGTCTTGTGCTGTGGCTGAACCCATGAAAAAACACACTAAATACAGCACAGAAATAGAGAGAGCATGTTTCATGGCTTTTCTGGGAGAGATGTGTTGATTGGTTAACATAATATACATCGTATTAAATCAATGGGAGGTCATGGGTAAAGCGTTAGCAAACTGGCCTGGGTCTGTGGTGACATTTGTAACGGCCGGTAATGCCCATTTGCCCATTCATGCGCCATGTCTTTGTAGTGCTCAGAACCGATTACGCCACTTTGTCCGGTTTGGTAAATGAACAAAGAGTTTTGCAAATCACTCAAATCATAAATAGCACGCATGGACGGTGCATGTCGACTGGCAAAGGGTTCGGAGGCCTCATTTAACCAATAGGTACCGACATTCACCGTGAACGGATCGCCCGCGCTGGGCTCCACCACATCCAGCCATCTCGCCAGTACCGGCGATTTACCCAAAGGACGATGACTGCTGATGGCTTTGTGTACCTTACCCCATTGCCAGTGCAACACATCCTTGCCTTGGTCGGCGGCCAAGCGATCCAAAGCGCGGGTCAATGCGTCACTGGCTTGGTCTGCGCAGGATTTAGGCGCGCACCACCATGCGTCTTGCTTGGCCATGGTGTCTTCTAAAAAACTGCGGAAATGGCGCTTGCCATACTGGGTTTGAAACAAGGACTTGCCCAGTTTGGGCTCCACCAGAGCGCGGGTCAATTCATCCGCCCAGTACGCAAAAATCAAGGGCGCAGCGGTGTCTGATTTCATTTCTCCGCTAAAGCCCTCCAAGGCCTTCATTGCCGCCGGTGCCAAAGCATGGCTGGACTTGGCTGCCAACAAATGCGGCAGCAATCGCTGGGTCGACAACGACAGCACGTCGTTTTGCATTTTTTTCATGCTCTCAATATCGTGCTGGGGTTTGGCTTCGATCAATTGCGTGATGCGCTCCATGCGATGCGGCGCCACCCAATCCTGTCCTAAGAAATGGGGATAACCCGCAGGCGTGATGCGCTGGTTGGCAGTGGCTATCCAGCCCTTTGCGCCATGGTCCTCGGGGGTTTGGTCCATAGGTAACCAGCCTGCCCAGTCGTATTGGGCATTCCATCCGGGTGCGGGTGCCATACCCATCAAATCATTGCCAGGTTTGCGAACCGGTACTTTGCCCAAGGCTTTGTATGCAATATGGCCTTGGTCATCGGCCAAAACCACGTTTTGCATAGGCGAGTGGTAATCTTTGAACGCTTCCAAAAAGTCGTTGACAGTAAGGGCTTGGCTACCTCGGATGCCTGCCACCAAGGTATGGTTGTCTTCGTCGAGTGCGGCCCAACGCAGAGCCAACACAAATTTGCTGGTATCGATGATGTCGGCGTGCGCGGCTTGCGCATCACTCAGCACCGGACCATGGCGGGTGCTGCGCACGGTGTGAACCACATCCGCTTTGCCCTTGACGCGAATGCTTTCTTGGCGAGTCTCAAATGCTTGCCACCCATCAGGGGTTTGGTACTGCAAAGGGTTGGCAGGGTTGATTTTTTCCAAGTACAGGTCTTGCACATCAGGTCCTGTATTGGTAAAGCCCCAAGCCACATGGCTGTTATGACCCAACACCACCAAAGGCATACCGGGTAATGTGGCGCCTATGACGTTTTGATCAGGGGATTTCAGGTGGGCATAAAACCAAATGGCTGGTGTACCCAATCCCAAATGCGGGTCGTTGGCCAGCAAAGGCTTGCCTGAGGTGGTGCGTTCACCCGAAATCACCCAATTGTTGCTGCCCTTGCCCTCTACCAAACCAGGCTCACCTAAAAACGGCACCGCCAAGCTGGCGTGGCTAAGAGGCTTAGGATTATCTGAAGCCGTTACCTTGTCGGCATAAACGCCCAGTTCTTTATAAAACTTGGCCAAATCCACCGAAGTTGCTGGCGATTCTCCGGGGTAGCCTGGGTAGAGCTGCCATAAATGCGGCGTATCCAAAACCTTGGCAACGCTTAAGCGAGAGATCTCTTGGCCCCAGTTGCCGCCCAAATCCAAGGCCATCATCAAGCCCCAGCCCACGCTGTCGGCGGGTTCCCACACCACGCCGCTGCGACCTCCAGGTTTGGCGCCCAGCAGCAAAAATTCAGGTGACAGGGTTTGGCTGCCTGAGGCATAAAACGCTTGAATGCCCTTGCTGTAGGCCTGCAAAACGGTTTTTGCATCTTCAGGGTAGCCGGCATATTGCTTTTGTGCTACTTGGTAAATGCCCAAGGTTCGCATCAGTTTGTCCACAGGCAAGGCCGCTTCACCCAAGACTTCGGCCAGTTCGCCGTGCATGATGCGACGGTTGAACTCGAGTTGCCAGCCACGTTCCTGGGCATGGGTAAAGCCCAGCGCAAAAGCGGTATCGGTCATGGAATCGCCTTCGATGTGCACCACACCCGCAGCATCGCGTGAAACTTTCACGGTGGACTTCAAGCCTGCTAAACGCAGACTTCCTTCATGCTGGGGTTGGGCACGCATCAGGTAAACGCCTACCGCGCCCATGACCACCAGTGACAGGGCTAGCAAGCCCCCTGCTGCCCAGTAAACGCCCTTCTTCATGCCTTGGCCGCCACGGGGAATTGCATGGCCTTGTACTCCAAGAACTCTTCCAAGCCGTAGCGACCGTTTTCCCGGCCATTGCCAGATTGCTTGTAGCCACCAAAAGGTGCGTTACCGTTGAACGGTCCGCCGTTGATGTCTACCTGACCGGTGCGAATTTGTCGGGCCACGGCCACCGCGTGGTCAAGATCCACACTCCATACACCACCGCCGAGGCCGTAAATCGTGTCATTGGCAATGTGTATGGCCTCTTCTTCGTCTTCGTAAGTCAGGATGACCAAAACAGGACCGAAAATTTCTTCTCGCGCCAAGGTGTCGTTAGGTTGCACCCGCAATACCGTGGGCTGCACAAAATAGCCTTTGTCAAACGCTGGCTTGTCAGGGCCACCAGCAACAAGCTCTGCGCCCTCCTCCAAACCTTGACGGATGAAACCCAGCACACGCTCGCGTTGCGATGCACTGACCAAAGGGCCTAAGCGGCTGTTTTCGTCCAAGCTGGGGCCTAAAGTGAATTTGGCGATGGTGGCTTGCACCAAAGCTTTGACTTCGTTGAAGCGCTTGGCAGGCACCAACATACGGGTATGGGCCGAACAGGTTTGTCCGCTGTTGAGCAAACAAGCGCCTATGGTGCCTTTCACAGCAGCCGCCAAATCGGCGTCGGGCAAGATGACACTGGCCGATTTGCCACCCAATTCCAACGTCACACGCTTGACCGTGGCAGAGGCCAATTCAGCCACACGTTTGCCCGCACGGGTAGACCCAGTGAAACTGACCATGTCCACCTCCGGGTGGCTGGCCAAGACCTCGCCAACCACCGGTCCCAAGCCATTGACCAGGTTGAACACGCCCGCTGGCAAGCCTGCTGCATGGATGATGTCAGCCAAGATCATGGCGTTAACAGGGGCAATTTCGCTGGGTTTGAGAACCACGGTACAGCCGGCAGCCAGCGCAGGCGCGACTTTTAAAGTAATTTGGTTGAGCGGGAAATTCCAAGGCGTGATGCAACCTACCACGCCAATCGGTTCACGCACCACCTGCGAATTGCCCACCTGCTCTTCCCAGTGAAAAGCCCGAGCAGCTTTGGCGGCGTTACCCCAGTTGAAGATGGGACCACCGACTTGGATCATTTTGGCCATCTTGATGGGCATGCCCACCTCACGCGCAATCGCGGTACCCATCTCGTCGGTACGGGCTTTCAGGCCAGCGACGATTTTGTCGATGTAAACGCAGCGCTCCTCCACACTGAGCGCCGACCATGCTGGAAAAGCTGCGCGTGCGGCCATGACCGCTTGGGTGGCTTCCTCAGCCGTGCCTTGGGGAACAGTTGCCATGACTTCTTCCGTGCTGGAGTCATGCACCTCAAACACTGCAGAGTTGTGGGCCTTGTGCCAAGCGCCGTTGATGTAGTGGCTGTCGTATGTGGTCATGCAGACTCCGGTTGGTCTTTGGGAAAAGGTGGATTGTAGGCAGGCACTAAAGCAAAGTCTGCACGACTTCCTTACCCAGCGCCAAGCAGCTGGTAAGACCTGGCGACTCGATGCCAAACAGGTTTACCAAGCCAGGCAGACCATGGACAGAGGGACCTTGCACCACAAAGTCGGCCGCGGGCGAATCAGGGCCGACGATTTTGGGACGGATACCTGCATAAGCGGGTTGCAAAGCGTCGTCCGGCAAGCCAGGCCAATAGCGGCGTATCTCTTGCGCAAATGGTGCGACGCGTTCGGGGTTGACGGTGTAGTCGTCTGGTGCGTCTACCCATTCCACGTCAGGGCCAAACTTGGCTTGCTTGCCCATGTCCAAGGTCAGGTGAACGCCTAAGCCTGCTTCGCTGGGCAAGGGGTAAATCAGGTGGGAAAACGGCGATTTGCCCGTCAAAGAAAAATAATTGCCTTTGGCGTAAAAAGCTTTGGGCACATGCTGGGCAGCCAAACCCTCAAAGCGTTGTGCCAACAAGGGCGCATCCAGTCCCGCACTGTTAACCAGCACAGGGGTCTGTAGCCGGGTGCCGTCCCCGGTCACCACTTCCCAGCCGTAGCGTGTGGGTTGAGCGCTTTGCACACGGGTATGTAACACCACCATACCGCCTGCGTTTTCCAGATCAGCTTGCAAACTCAGCATCAGCGCATGGCTGTCGACCAAACCCGTACGCGGTGAATGCAAGGCGGCTACACACGACAGCGCCGGTTCCATGGCCAAAGCTTGTTGTGCATTAAGCCATGTCAATTCGACACCATTGGCCAATGCCTTGGCCTGCAAAGTTTTCAAGGCGGGCAATTGTTCGGGGGCGCTGGCCACAATCAATTTGCCGCACAACCAAAACGGCAAGCTGCGCGTTTGTAAATAGTCGGTCAGCATGGCATGGCCTTGCACACACAGCTTGGCTTTCAAAGAGCCAGCGGGGTAATAAATACCCGTGTGCAAGACCTCGCTGTTGCGCGAACTGGTGACTGTGCCAATGGCGTCCGCTGCTTCCAACACCCAAATGCTTTTACCGGGCGTTTGCAAGGCCAAAGCCCTCGCCACCGCCAAGCCCACGACCCCTGCGCCTACGACGATGGCATCAGAGTCCATGGTCGTGGTCTTGCCCATGATCCGGGTGGGCCCAAAGCAAAAACGCTTCGCGACCTTCGCGCAGCAAGGTCACCGTTTTTCCCACCGGCAGGCACAGCTTTGTGGGTACGTGGCCAAAGGGCAAACCGGTCAAGACCGGCGTTTTCAGTTGTGTGCGCAACCAATCCACCACGGTGGGCAGTTTGTAGCCCTTGTCATGCGTCGTGAGCTTGTAGTCGGTGAAAGCCCCCAACACAATGGCTTTTTGCTTCGCCAACACGCCTGCATGCAGCAATTGGGTCAGCATGCGCTCTAGGCGGTAAGGGTGTTCGGCCACATCCTCTAAAAACAGCACGCCACCGTGAATATGGGGAAAATAAGGTGTTCCCACCAAGCTGCACAACACGCTTAAGTTACCACCCCACAGCACCGCATGTTCGGCCAGCAGGTTTTTTGAGGGCAAGCAATCAAGGTCAGCCAAGGGCAGTTTCCAGCCCGCGCCCTCGCCTCGCCCTTGGCTCATGTCCTCAAAACACGCCAAGGTGATGTCGTCCATCTCTGCGCGACCAAAGTCGGCACAAGCGTGGGGTCCCGCCCAGGTGGAGGCACCGGTCTTGGCCAGCAAAGCCAGTTGCAAAGCGGTGAAGTCGCTGTGGCCCACCCATTGCGTTCCATGCTTGATGGACGCTGAGATGGCTTTGTAGGGCAAGTGCTTCAATATACGGGTCAGTCCGTAACCACCACGGGTGAGCATCACCACATCTGCGCCACTGGCCGCAGCACGAGACACCGCCAACACACGGGCGTCATCGTCACCAGCAAAGCGTTGCTCGGTGCTCAAAGCGTCAGGGTCCAACGCCACATCGTGGCCAAGTTGCTTTAAACGCTTGACGCCCAGTCGTAAAGCGGCCTTGTCACGCACCGCACCAGAGGGAGAAATCAGGTAAATATGCATAAGAGGTTCACCAGTAAAGACGCATAGTCTAGGTGCAGGGAGATACCAAAACCTTTAAGGCGGCCTGGGCAATCGCCTCGCCATGCTCTTGCACAAAATGCCCCGCTTGGGGAAATACCAACGGGTCGGGACAGTGTCGAATGCTTTGCCGCAAAGCTTGCATCACAGGTACGCCCAACACAGGGTCTTGCTCGCCAATCACCATGAAGCTGTTGCCCTGCCATTCGTGCTGCCAAAAAGTTTGCGCTTGGCGGGATATTTCTGCGCCCGGGCTGTGTGCAAACTCGGGCACCATGGGTGGAAAAGCCCGTAATGCGGCTCGGTGACCAGCATCCGGAAAAGGGGCGTTGTAAGCGGCGCACTCGGCTTCAGACATATGCGGATTGCCTCTGCTAAACAAGCGCCCCACATCAAACAAGGGTTTGTCTGCGCACATCTGACGCCAAGCCAAAAAACCCTTGCTTAGCGCTTGCTCGGCCGTGGCCAAGGTGGTGTTCATTACCAGCAAACCTTTGTATCGCTGAGGTTCCGCCATGGGCAAGGTCAGCCCCAAAATGCCGCCCCAGTCTTGCACCACCAAGTGGATGCCTTGCAAATCCAATGCCTCAACAAACTGCAGCAATACTTGACGGTGCCAGACAAAACTGTGAACGCTGTCTTTTTTGGGTTTGTCGCTCTTGCCAAAACCCGGCATATCGGGCGCCACCACACGGTGACCAGCGGCTAAGAACACAGGAATCATTTTGCGGTAAAGGTAACTCCACGCAGGGTTGCCATGCAAACACAGCCATGTGACCGCAGCATCCTTGGGACCTTCGTCAAGGTAATGCAGTCGCAGTCCGTTCAGGCTGGGCAAATTGCTCAGGTAGTGGGGCTGCCAAGGGTAGTCCGGAATGTCTGCAAAGCAGTCATCGGGGGTACGCAGGGCGTCGTCGCGCAAAGGCGTGGGCGCATGTTGTTTGTGCAGCGCTCGTTGGGTCTTGAAAAAATCTTGTAGCAATTGACTGGCCTCGTCAGCCATGACACCACCGTGGTGTTGGGTATGGTGGTTTAACTGCGGATGAGCAAACACATCCAACACGGAACCTGCCGCACCTGTTTTAGGCTCTGCAGCGCCCCACACCACCCGTTTCAACCTTGCATGCAACGCGGCGCCTACGCACATGGCGCAAGGTTCCAAAGTGACATACAAGCTGCAATCGTCCAAACGGTAATTACCTAATGCCAAGGCAGCTGCGCGCAAAGCCAATACTTCGGCATGCGCTGTGGGGTCCTTGTGTGCGATGGGTGCGTTGTGGGCTGCTGCAATCACCTTGCCTTGGTGAACAACCACTGCACCGACAGGCACTTCACCCAAGTCGTGTGCCAGCTTAGCTTGAGCCAAAGCCAGTTGCATGAAGTGTTCGTCATTCATGCGTGACAATGTAACCCATGCATTCAGGTTTAAGTTCTTCACTGCTGGCAAGTCTGATGGTGTTAACCACCTCTTTTTCAGCAGGAGCCACTACCCCTCAACCCCAGGTACTCTACGTCACCCAAGACAACTGCAAACGCATACGTGGCTACAGTCGAAACGATTTGCCAGGCGTTGCCAAGGCGTTTGGCGTAACCGTAGACAAAGTCAGCTTCGTCAAAGCCGTATGGGGCAAAGGTCCTGAGGGCAGACTGCAGTGCAATATGGTCTTTGATACGCCTCAAGGGCGAACCTCTTGTGAAGTGTTCAATATTTTGAAAACCGACTTTATTTTTGGCCAAGCCGTACCGGTCAAGGGTAATCAAGCCATTTGCTTACCCCCATCACGCTTGGCCAAACCATAGATAAGTAGCTAACAGCGTTGGAAATCCAGCAACCGTCCTCTGTAGGGTGTGAGGTCATGCAAAGGCAAGAGGATGTCGGTTTGGCTCAAAGCAAATCCGTTGCTTTCCATGTGTTTGTTAAACGCACTGCGCTGCCCTCGATTGGGGTCAATGATCAGCACTTGCGCATGGTTTGCAGCGTGTCGCTGAATGAAGTTGGCAAGTTGTGCAGGGTGGTCTCTCTCGTAGAGCACATCGCTGCCAATGATGAGATCGAACTCGCCCAACTGCGGGTTCTTACGTGCCCAATGACCTGACTGGTAAGCCATGGTGGGCAAATCATTCAATACCAAATTGGCCGATAGAAACCGCTGGGTATAAGGGTGGCAGTCGGAAGCGGTGACATTGCCTAGACGACGATGAATCACCAAACTGGCCAACGCCAAGCCACAGCCAATTTCCAAGATACGTAAATTGTGCAAAGGCCATGTCTGCATCAAATCGGCCATTTTTTGCGCAGAGGGCCACACCAAACCAAACAAAGGCCAGGTGGCAGATGACACGCCCAGTGCCAAAGCCAGACCTTGTGGATCGTGAAATTGTTGTTTGTCGAGCAGGGAGCGAATCTGTAAATCTGCGCCACCGGCAACTGCGACAGTTTCGCGCTTGACCAGATAGCCCAAACCGTTATGGTCGGTTGGGCTGGCAGTCAAAACCGACGTTTTCTGGGACCGCTGGGTCCTTTGCCTTCGATATGTCGGAAGGTGATGCGACCCTTGGTCATGTCATAAGGCGAGAGTTCCAAGGTGACCTTGTCGCCTGCCAAGATGCGTATGTGGTGCATGCGCATCTTGCCAGCGGTATAAGCCACGAGTTCGTGACCATTGTCCAAAGTGACACGGTAACGCGAGTCAGGGAGCACCTCGCGCACCATGCCGGACATTTCCAGCATTTCTTCTTTGGACATCTTCCTGCCTAAAGCGTCTGGCGCTTAATCGGCGGATTTGATGTTGGAAGCTTGCAAGCCTTTGGGGCCGGTGGTCACGTCAAAGCTGACGCGTTGACCTTCTGCCAAGGTCTTGAAGCCTTGATTTTGGATTGCTGAAAAGTGTGCGAACAAATCTTTGCCGCCGTCTTCGGGAGTAATGAAACCAAAACCTTTGGACTCGTTAAACCATTTCACTGTACCTGTTGCCATGTCTTACATTTCTTTAAAAAAAAGGGAAGCCCCCCTCGGGGTCGAAGGTCAAGAAAGCGATGAGACGAAGGGAGAAATACCGTGTAAGGGGCAGAACTAGAAACGCACTACAACGACAAAAACTTGATAATCGAAGCCTCGGACTATGCCTTGTATTTGGGAATAAAGCAAATTTATTCTGTTTTTGGGCTAATATGACTCTTATGAGCGACATCCGGACCCTGCGTAATGTTTTGCAAAACCACCGCACATTGGCGGTGGTGGGCTTGTCGGCTGATTGGTTTCGCCCCTCTTATTTCGCAGCCAAATACATGCAAGCGCATGGTTACCGCATCATTCCTGTGAACCCCAAATACCCAGAAATACTGGGTGAAACCTGTTACCCCAGCTTGAAAGACATCCCCCACCCTGTGGACATTGTCGATGTGTTTCGCAAACCTGCTGACACCCCGGGCATCGCCCAAGAAGCCGTCAACATAGGTGCAAAGGTACTGTGGTTGCAGTTGGGGGTGGTGAATGAAGAAGCCCAGAATATTGCCGCTCATGCTGGTTTAACGGTGGTCATGGATCGATGCGTCAAGATTGAACACGCCCGTTTATTTGGCGGACTGGGATGGTTTGGCGTCAACACGGGCGTCATTTCTGCACGTCGTCCTCTACCTCCCAATTGAAATACCATGGCAGATCGCAAGTTTGGTTTTGACACCTTAAGCCTGCATGCAGGACAAATTCCCGATGCCGCCACAGGCAGCCGCGCCGTCCCCATTTACCAAACCAGTTCCTATGTGTTTGACAGCCCAGAGCATGCCGCCAGCTTGTTCAATTTACAAACCTTTGGCAATGTGTATTCACGTTTATCCAATCCCACCGTGGCGGTATTGGAAGAACGCATTGCCGCGCTCGAGGGCGGCAGAGCCGCTGTAGCCACAGGCAGCGGCATGGCTGCGCAAATGATTGCTTTGCTCAACGTCTGCCAAGCCGGTGATCACATTGTGGCGGCGCGAACACTGTATGGCGGGACCCACACCCAACTGAGCGTGAACTTCAAAAAATTGGGCATAAACACCACCTTTGTGGACAGCTCCGACCCTGAAAACTTTGCTCGTGCCATCACGCCGCAAACCAAGGCGGTGTATGCCGAGACCATGGGAAATCCTTCTCTGAATGTGCTGGACATCGAACCTGTCGCCAGGTTGTGCAACCAAGCCGGTGTGCCACTCTTTATGGATAACACTTTTGCCAGTCCCTATTTGTGCCAACCCTTGGCTTGGGGTGCAGCCATCAGCTTGCATTCGGCAACCAAGTTCATCGGCGGTCATGGCACCACCATGGGCGGCGTCATCGTCGAGTCGGGCAAATTTCCTTGGGACAACGGCCGCTTTGCCACCATGACCGAGCCCTCCCCCGGCTACCACGGCGTGCGATTTTTTGAAACGTTTGGAGATTTTGGTTTCACCATGAAATGCCGCATGGAAGGTATGCGTACCTTTGGTCCTGCACTCTCGCCGTTCAATGCGTTCTTACTGTTGCAAGGCGTGGAAACTTTATCGTTGCGAATGGACCGCCACTGCAGCAACGCACTGGCTGTGGCCAAGCATTTGCAGCAACACCCCAAGGTGGCGTGGGTGAATTACCCAGGCTTATCAGACCACTCCGACCATGCGCTGGTGCAAAAGTACATGCCCAAAGGTGCAAGTGCAGTACTGAGTTTTGGCATCAAAGGCGGAGCATCGGCAGGTCAAAGCTTTATCAACAATGTCGAATTTTTATCGCACTTGGCCAATATTGGCGATGCCAAAACCTTGGTGATTCACCCCGCCTCCACCACCCACCGGCAATTGAGTGAAGAACAACAAATAGCAGCGGGCGTGCCGCCCGATTTGATTCGTTTAAGTGTGGGCTTAGAAACCTTGGACGATATTTTGTGGGATATCGACCAAGCCTTGGCCGCTAGCTAAATTCTGTCAACTGCGCTTGTGTTGGCGGCTTACACCCTTT
>DAIQOH010000047.1:0-5609 GCA_036787995.1 Limnohabitans sp.
CATGGTGGAGTCGATCCAACCGATTTGGTTTTGCCGTGGTGTCCAGTCGCCAAACACTGGGTGCACATGGCTGTCGATCAATCCAGGGGCCACACAGGTCTGGCGTGCATCGATGGTGGTTTTGGCGCCTTCGGTATCCACATCCTTGAAACGCCCCACAGCGGTAATGAGACCGTCCATCACCACGAGGGTGTCGGCCTGCAAAATGGGTTGGTCGATGTCGCCCGAGAGCAGCAAACCGATGTTTTTGATGACAACCTTGCCAGAGGCTTCTTCGATGGTGGCTGTGGCCATGGGTGACTCCTGAATGCTTGCGTTGGAAAATGATTCTGCCACGCTCCACAAGCATAATAGGGCATGGCTACACCCAGTAACACCCACACCGACGGACTTCCCCCGACTGACGCTGGCCAGCCCTTGGGGCTGCAGCGGGTAGAGCCGCGACATGGGCCGGTGCGCGAGGGCAAGGTCGAGTGCAACGCCTGCCCAGTGCTGTGCCATATTTCTGAAGGGCGTGTCGGTGCGTGCGACCGCTATGCCAACCAAGGGGGCTTGCTGGTGCGTCTTGACCCCGTGGTGTTTTTAAGCCAAACCCCGCAATCTGCTCAACCCCTGTCTTTGCAAGCACGGCCTGATGAGGAAACGACTCCCCAAAGCTTGCCCACCCTTGAGCGTGCAGAGCGCGGCGTGTTTGTCACTGGCATTGGTGCTTCCACCACCTATCCCGATTACAAACCTGCACCTTTCATCGTCGCCTCCAAGTCCAAAGGTGTGGACATGGTGACTGTGGTCACCGAAGGCATCTTCAGCTATTGCAGTTTGAAGGTGAAGATAGACACCGACAGGTATTTGGGCGACGAGCGCGCTGCGGTGCTCTACCAAGGCGAAGAGGTGGGCCATGTGACCACCGCCGAATACGGCTCGCAAATGCTCAGCTTGGGCGGTGTGCATCATCTGACGGGTGGCAGCAAAAAACAAGGCCGCATGGCGCTGGAGTTGATGCATGTACTGGGAAATCAAAAACCCGCCGAGGTGCAGATTGAAAACGGTGCCAAGGTGGTGCTGCAAGCCGGTCGAGCCCCTGTCGTTGACGGGGTGACCGAGCAACGCATGCGTGTGGGCTGTGGCTCGGCGGCGATCGGTATGTTTGCGCGTCAATGGTTGGGCTTGTGTGACGAGGTGGTGGTGGTGGACGACCACATCACCGGTGTTTTGACCGAGCACCAAGCAGGGCGTTGTTTGCATATGAAGCCCAGTGGCATCAACATCAAAGGACGCAAGTCCACGCCTGGGCGCTATTTCCAAGTAGCGGCAGCAGGCACCGGATGGGGCGGCACCAACATCAGCGACCCCTTGTCCATTTTGGATGCATGGAACCCTGAAGAAACTTGGCCTGGTTTGCGTTTGCTCATGACCTCCACCACCGGCGAGCATGCAGCATGGTTTGTGTTGGATGAACATTTGCAACCCCAGCCAGAACCCATGCCGCCAGAGGTACAACAAGTGGTGGACCGCATCGGTGAGAACTGCGAACCATCCTTGGTGTCTGTGTTGTTCTTGGGTGGTGCTGGTGGCAGTTTGCGTTCGGGTGTCACCGATAACCCCATTCAACTGACACGTGCGGTGAAAAAAGCTTTGGTCAACGTCACTTGCGGAGGCGCGCCTGCCTACGTGTGGCCGGGTGGCGGTATCACCCTGATGGTAGATGTGTTGCGCATGCCAGCCAACAGTTTTGGCACTGTGCCCACACCCGCCATCGTGGCACCGATCGAGTTCAGCATGAAGCTCGCGGATTACCAAGCTTTGGGCGGCCACATGGGCTTTGTGCGTACCCTGGACGACAGTTTGCTTAAAGGCGCTTGGCATAACGATGGCGCACCCACGCAACTGACATGGGCAACGCCGCCCGTTGGCGTCAACCCTTGGCCCTTGGACAACCCGCCTATGTTGGGTTAACGCGCATGCAAGCTACTCGCCAAGTTTTGTCGCAGGACCGATGGCATTTCCAACATGGCCCCATCGACATCGTGTTGCAAGCGGTTGGCGAGCCCAAGGCTTGCCAACAAGCAGTGGAATTGGCTTGGTTGCGTTTCCAAACGGTACTCCCCGAACTGGTGGCCGAGTTGCCTTTGCTGCGTCAGCCTGTTTCACAACTGCATGCCAACAGCTTGAAAGGTTCAGTGGCGCAACGTATGTGGCTGGTAGCCCAAGGTTTGTCGTGGGCTGCTGCAGACGGTTTTGTCACGCCCATGGCGGCAGTGGCGGGATCCGTGGCGCAAGAGGTGATAACGCATCTGGTCCAAGATGGTGTGCACAAAGCCTATGTGAACAACGGTGGTGATATAGCTTTGTATCTGCAAGAAGGTCAAAGCTGGCGCATTGGCATCGTGAGTGATTTGCAACAAGCCATACACACTCACATGGCAACGGATTGGATCAGCGATGGCCAGTGGGTGATGGACCACAGCATGCCTGTGCGTGGTGTGGCCACCAGCGGTTGGCGGGGACGCAGTTTTTCACTGGGCATTGCCGACAGTGTCACCGTCTTGGCGACCACCGCCGCGCAGGCGGATGTGGCTGCAACCTTGATCGCCAATGCGGTCAACCTTGACCATCCCGCCATCGTGCGTCGCCCTGCCAGCAGCTTGCGTGACGACACTGACTTGGGGGAGCGCATGGTGACGGTGGATGTACCTGCCTTGCCCAAGGACCAGGTGCAAGCCGCATTGCAACTCGGGCTAGACTGTGCCCATGCCATGCAAGCGCGTGGTGATGTATTTGCAGCGTTTTTGTGTTGCCAAGGCCTGACGGTCGTGGCGCAACCCTTGGAGTGTTTGGTGTGACTGCACTGATAGATGTTCGACGGGTGTTCACCCATGTGGAAGAGATTCACCACGAGTTCGGTCCTGTGGCCCCGACGCCGCTGGTGCGTGGTGTGATTGCAGCGGTATTGCGCAACCCCTATGCCGGTACTTACCACGCAGATATTTTGCCGATGATGGACGCCTTGAACCCTTTGGGCGTGGACTTGGCCAAACAACTGTGTGATGCCATGGGTGTGTTGCCCGAGGCGATTCAAGGCTATGGCAAAGGCGCCATCGTTGGCGCGGCAGGCGAGTTAGAGCACGGTGCTTTGTGGCATGTGCCGGGTGGCTATGCCATGCGCGAGTTGTTAGGCTGGAAAGGCGATCGTGCAGCCTATTTGGCGGGCAAAGGCGGCGTCAGTACCGGTCAACCCGGCAATGCTTTGTCTATTGTTCCTTCCACCAAAAAAGTAGGTCCCCCAGGCGCTGCTTTGGATGTGCCCATGACGCATATCAATGCCAGCTATGTGCGTAGCCATTTCGATGCCATCGAAGTGCGCGTACCTGGAGCACCGCGCAGTGATGAACTCATTGTGATTTTGGCCATGAGTACAGGTGCAAGAGTGCATGCACGTGTAGGCGGCTTGGCCGCACAAGATATCAGCCAATGGAACGGGTTGCGTTAAACACGCAGGAGCAGAAGATGAAATCACACATACGCAAAATCGTGGTGCAAGTAGATGAAGTGTTTCAAGAGGGCGGGCAAGCGGTCAACCCACCGACGCACCGTGCTTTGGCCATGGCCGTCATTGCCAACCCTTATGCCGGCAAGTACAGCGAGAACCTAGACCAACTCATTGACATCGGTGAAGAGCTGGGCGGCCTCTTGGGCGAGCGCTGTGTCAAAGCCTTAGGCATACAGCCTGAGGCAGCGCACAGCTATGGCAAAGCCGCCATCGTGGGCGAGGCGGGTGAGTTGGAACACGCCGCCGCCATTCTTCACCCCAAGCTGGGTGCACCGCTTCGCAAAGCGGTGAGCAAGGGCGCTGCACTGGTGCCTTCCGCCAAAAAGCAAGGTACATTGGGAACGGCAATTGATGTGCCCTTGGGCCACAAAGACGCAGCCTTTGTGCGCAGCCACTTTGATGCCATGGAAGCACGGGTCAACGATGCACCTCGCGCCAATGAAATCGTGGTGGCTGTGGTGGTGACCGACAGTGGCAGACCCCACCCACGCATAGGCGGTTTGCAGGTGCATGAAATCACCGGCACCGATGGTTTGCGTTAACGATTGGAGAGCTTCACCATGTCTCACATAACTCCCGCACCTGATTCGGCGCTCATCGTGGTCGATGTGCAAAACGGTTTTTGCGATGGCGGCAATTTAGCGGTAGCTGGTGGCGCACAGGTCGTGCCCATCATCAACCGCATGGCGCCTGCATTTGCCAATATTGTTATCACCCAAGACTGGCATCCAGCGGGTCACGCTTCGTTTGCCAGTGCACACCATGGCAAAGCCGCGTTTGAAACCACCGAGATGTTTTACGGCACACAGGTGTTATGGCCAGACCATTGCGTACAAGGCACGCACGATGCTGCTTTGCATGCCGACTTGCATTTGCCCACTGCCCAACTCATTATTCGCAAAGGCTTTCACGATGGCATCGACAGCTACTCGGCCTTCATGGAAGCCGATCGCACAACCCACACAGGTTTGGAAGCGTATTTAAAGCAACGCGGTATTCGCAGTGTGTATGTGGTGGGTTTGGCTACCGATTTTTGCGTGGCATGGACGGCCTTGGATGCACGCGCTGCAGGTTTTGAAACCAGTGTGGTTGAAGACGCGTGTCGCGCCATCGATATGAATGGTTCATTGGCTGCCGCTTGGGCGCAAATGCAAGCGCAGGGTATCCAGCGCTTGCAGTCTGTCGATTTGAAGCTACCTTAAGACCCGCCGCGCGATGAAAGCAGTGGCCACGCGCAAATACCCAACGGTGACATTGACCGTCAATGGAAAAGCCCAAACCACTGCGCTGACTCGCCACACCACGGTATTGCATTACCTGCGTAACGATTTGGGGCTGAATGGCCCCAAGTTCGGTTGTGGCTTGGGTCAATGTGGCGCTTGTACCGTGTTGGTCGATGGCGTGCCTGCACGTTCTTGTGTCATACCGGCGATTGAAATGCAAGACAGGGGGATTACCACCTTGGAGGGTTTGGGCAACGCCAGCAAACCCCATGCAGTACAGCAAGCTTTCATCGACACCCAAGCCGCGCAATGCGGCTACTGTTTGAACGGTATGGTGATGATGACAGTGGCTTTGCTTGAGCGTCACCCTCAGCCTACGGATGACCAGATCAAATCTGCCTTGTCGGGAAATTTGTGCCGTTGCGGCACCCATGTGGAAATCATTGCCGCGGTTCATCGAGCAGCAGTTTTGCTGCAGCAACACCCTCCCCATAGGTCTGCCTGATGCGTGCACTTTGGGTCAAACAGCGCAGCGATCTCTTCCATGCCCGTGGTGTTTTGTTGGTGCTGCGTTCGCCGCTGCCACAACCTGCGCCTGTGGTGGGCCAGCCCACGTTTGTCGCAAGCCACCCCAGTGAAGGCGATGAGTGCCTGCTGGCTGTTTGGGACGATGGCAGCGTGACTGCTTTGCACGGCCATGTGGATTTGGGCACGGGTTTGCGAACCGCCTTATCGCAACTGGTGGCTGAAGAGATGAACATGTCGCTGGGCAAAGTGCATTTGTTGATGGGCCACACCGCGCTCTCGCCCAACCAAGGTGCCACCATTGCCAGCAC
>DAIQOH010000047.1:5709-12015 GCA_036787995.1 Limnohabitans sp.
TTGGCGCATGTGGATCGCAACTCCATCGCCCATATCGATGGCATACGCGCTGTGGTGGTGCAAGGTGATTTTGTGGGCATCGTGGCTGAGCGTGAAGAGCAAGCCGAGCAAGCCATGCATGATTTGGTGGTGCAGTGGAATCCTTGGCCGGGTATGCCCCATGTACAAGATCTAGCCGATGCCATACGTCACAACACACGCACCACACGTGAATTGGTGAACGAAGGTGATGTGGACGGTGCTTTGTCAGAAGCAGCGCATCTTTTGCAACGCGAGTATGTGTGGCCTTACCAAATGCATGCATCCATTGGCCCCTCGTGTGCCGTGGCTTGGTGGTTGCAAGGCGCAGATGCGCAATCGCCGCATGTGCAATTGCGTGTATGGGCTGGCACGCAAAACCCGCATGTGTTGCGTGCTGATTTGGCCATGCTGTGTGGTGTCACGGACCCCGCGGTGGAAGTGGTTCGCATGGAGGCGGCAGGTTGCTATGGACGCAATGGCGCAGACGATGTGGCCGCCGATGCGGCGCTTTTGTCCAAAGCCGTGGGTGCACCAGTACGCGTGCAGTTGTCCCGAGAACAAGAGCATGCTTGGGAGCCCAAAGGGGCGGCACAACTCATGCAAGTGCGTGGCGGCGTCTCTGCCAATGGTCAAGCGATGGGCTATGACTTTCAAACCTCTTACCCGTCTAACGGTGCACCTACTTTGGCGTTGTTACTTACCCGAACGGTTGAGCCAACAGCCCGTGCCTATGAAATGGGCGACCGCACCGCACGCCCCCCCTATGACTATGCAGACTTGCGTGTCACCGTGCATGACATGCCACCTCTTTTGCGTGCCTCGTGGTTGCGTGGTGTGTCCGCCTTGCCCAATTCTTTTGCGCATGAGAGTTTTATCGATGAGCTGGCGGCTGCCGCCAATGCCGACCCCCTGCAATACCGCTTGCAAATGCTCAGCGATCCGCGTGCCAAAGAACTGTTACAAGCCACCGCAGATCGTGCTGGGTGGCAAGTGCATTCCCAGCCGCAACAAAAACCTTCGCATGGCGATTGGCTACAAGGGCAAGGCGTGGCTTATGCGCGTTATGTGCACAGCAAATGGCCAGGCTTTGGTGCAGCATGGTCGGCGTGGGTCGCGGATGTTGAAGTCCACCAAAAAACCGGTGAAGTGCATGTCAAGCGCGTGGTGGTCGGTCATGATGCAGGCTTGGTTATCAATCCCCAAGGCGTTGAGCAACAAGTCCATGGCAATGTATTGCAAACCACCAGCCGGGCCTTGCTAGAAAAAGTTGAAACCGATACCAAGAATGGTCGCGTGGTCAGCCAAGACTGGGGCAGTTACCCCATTTTGAATTTCCGCCAAGTGCCCGTCATTGAAGTCGTGCAAATGCCGCGTCCTGGTGACGACGTACCCTTGGGTGCAGGCGAGTCCTCTTCTGTTCCAGGAACGGCAGCCATCGCCAATGCGATTTTTGATGCCACAGGTATTCGTTTTCGCAATCCGCCTTTCACACCTGAGGTGGTACGTTCAGCGCTGCATCCCTTGGGTGCGCCCGCGCCTACACCCGCACCCATGGCAGATACCATCACCCCTGCACCGCAAAGCGCTCAGCCTGGTGTGTTGCGTGGTTGGCGCAAACGTTGGCAGCAAGTCACAGGTGTTGCGCTAGGACTGTTCGCCATCAGCGCTGCAGTCGTGGGCTGGCGTGCAGCTTTGCCTACAGTCAATGTCAGTGCTGCGAACTACAGCGCCGAGATGTTGCTTCGTGGCCAGCAGTTGGCAGCTTTAGGCAACTGTGCAGGTTGTCATACCGCTGAAGACGGTATGCCTAATGCAGGCGGTCGCCCCATGCATACCCCCTTTGGTACGGTCTACACCACCAACTTGACACCGGATGTGCAGACAGGCATGGGGGCATGGTCATACCAGGCTTTTGAGCGTGCCATGCGCCATGGCATTTCCCGCGATGGCCATGCGCTGTACCCCATTTTTCCTTTTACCTCTTTTGCCAAAATCAATGACGCCGACATGATGGCTTTGTACGCATGGTTGATGTCCCAACCAGCAGTGACTTCACACACACCTGAACCCAAAATGCAATGGGGTTTGGGTTGGCGACCGTTGATGGCTTTGTGGAATGGGTTGTTTCATGCGCCACAGCAATTTGTTCCCCAGCCTGCGCAGAGTGTTGAATGGAACCGTGGTGCGTATTTGGTCGATGCCTTGGGACATTGCGGCGCTTGTCACACGTCGCGCAATGCCATGGGGGCTGAGCGAAATACCCAAGCTTATATGCAAGGCGCGATGGTGGACGGATGGCAAGCACCTGCGCTGACGGCCTTGAACCCTGCGCCTGTGCCGTGGAGTGAAGAAGAATTTTTCCGCTACTTGCGTCAAGGTCACACCCAGCACCACGGCATTGCTGCGGGTCCTATGGGTTTGGTGGTTCGCAACTTGGCGCAAGTGCCTAACGAAGATATACGTGCCATGGCGGTGTATTTGGCATCGCTTCAACCTGCCACTGCTTTGAATGAAAAACAGCTTGAGGCCATGGCTAACAAAGTCGTGGCTGCGGCTGCTGCGCAAGCACCGTTACCCGACACGGCACAGCGCTTGTTCCAAGGCAGTTGCGGTGCTTGCCACCATGATGGCGATGGGCCGCAATTGTTGGGTGTGAACCGTCCTTTGGCACTCAATACCAATGTGCACAGCGACCGACCTGATAACTTGCTGCGCATTGTGTTGGAGGGTATTCAAGCGCCTGCATCACGTGATGTGGGTTTCATGCCATCGTTTGCGAATACCTTGAGTGATCAACAGCTGGTGATGTTGGTGGACGGTATGCGTGCGCGCTACGCACCCGATAAACCTCCTTGGACAACCACTGCGCAAACCTTGTCACAGATGCGCCATCCATAGTTGTCTTGAATATTCAAGGGTTACAAACCAAGCAATGACCAGGATCCGCCGGTTCTTTGTGCGCTAAGGCCTGATGACTTTCGTGATGGCATTGTTTGCATTGCCATATTTCACAAACGGGTAAATGTGTGGGTGCACCACATTCAGCGCAGGGTAAGCCAGTTTCTGTTTTGGTTTTCCAATAACCAGGCATGCCGCATTGAGGGCAGTTGGATAAAAGTTTGCGTACAAGATCCTCCGTTGCTTGGGCAATCATGTGTTGCCGTGTGGGGTTGGCAAAGGCGCGTAAATCGTTTTCGACAAAAACTTTGCCATTGGGTGACTGTTGTTGCGCATGTATGAACGCGGTCTTTAAGCTATCTAGGTCATGTATGCCTTTGATAACTCGTGGATCAGCTTCATCGCTGGGTCTGAGCATCAGGTGGTGCTCGGGAAAGCCAGCGTCTTGTGCAAATTGAAGCAGTGAGTCAATGTCGCGAATGTAGGCATGCATGCTCATGGCGCTGCCTTGTGCAATACCAACAACCTCCAGTCCATGAAGATCATCGATGAAAATCACCATCTCTATGTTCCATGGCATAAAGCCAGAATACGGATCAGGCACGAATGAACCTTCGCTGGCAACGCCTATGGTGTTCGAGCTGAAGTCAATGCCTATATGTGCCTTTCGGCGCACAGTCTCCAGTTGCGTGCCTTGTCTGTCAACGGTTCTGTCAAACGTGCCTAGCTCGTCTGTATCAAACGATTGAACCAGTTCAATCTTGCAACCCAAAGCATTTTCCAAAACAGGTGAAATGATTTTCTCTTTACGGTGCTTGGTGAGCAAAGCTACTTTTTTACCCTTGTAATTAACAGTCATACAGCGCTCCTATGCAATGAATTGGTTTGCAGCCCAAGCATAGGCAGGGATACCAACCAGCAGGTTGAATGGAAAAGTAATGCCCAGGGACAATCCAAAATACAGTGCCGGTTGTGCTTCGGGTATCGCAGTACGTAACACGGCAGGAACAGCGATGTAGGAAGCACTGGCCGCCAAAACCATGAGCAATATGGCATTGCCTTGCGAGAGGTCAGTCAACATGGCTAAAGACAGAGCCACACTGGCATGTACCAGAGGCGCGATCAATGCATACACAAGCAATGCAGGAGACATTCCTTTTAATGCATGCAAATGGCGCGAGGTGAGCAAACCCATGTCTAATAAGAAAAATGCCAACATGCCTTTGAACAAGTCAGCTGAAAAGGGTTGCATCGCGGTTTTTCCTGACTCCCCTGTCAGCATACCCACCACCATGGCTCCCAGTAAAAGCAGCTGAGCCCCATCTGTGAAAGACTCATGCAGGATTTTTTTCACTGACACTGTGGACACCCTTGGAGTGGCTGTCAAGCTTGCCCCACCATTGACCATGACCAGGTTGGCGTGAGGTATGGCCTGCTGTCGTAAAGCGCTGGCCATCAAGACAGCCAAGATGATGGCGGGCGACTCCATCAATGCCATGGCTGCAGCCATGTGTCCACCATAGACCACGGATTGGTTTTCAAGATATTGCACAGCAGTCACAAATGTCACGGCACTGACCGAGCCGTAGGTGGCTGCAATCGCTGCCGCGTTGAAACCCGACAGCCATCGCCTGAGAACCACAAAACTGCAAATGGGTATGGCCACTGCCAACCCCATGGCTAAACCCAGGCTGGTAACTACTTCGGGGTTTAAACCTGACTTGGCCAAGGCAAACCCACCTTTTAAACCCAAGGCCATAAGCAGGTAAAGCGATAAAAACTTGGAAATGGCAGGAGGTATCTCTAGGTTCGATTGAAGTGTTCCTGCGAGCACGCCGAAGATGAAGAACAGTATGGCCGGATCAAGAAAGCTGTGCATGTTTGGATTCCTTTGAGAGTGATCCTAAAGACAGCATTGCTTTTTGTAAAATTGATTCTTAAATGTTTTTATATAGGTAAAAATCTATGCATATAAGCTTTCGTCAAATGAAACTTTTTTTGGCGCTTGCCGACACAGGCAGTGTCAGTGCAGCAGCTCGTGCGACCCATGTCACCCAACCCACGGCCTCTATGCAGCTCAAAGAGGTCACGCATGCTGTCGGTCTGCCTTTGTATGAAGTTATTTCCAAAAAGGTTTATCTCACTGATGCTGGGATGGCCTTGGCACAAACCGCCAGAGATATGCTGCGCAGTTGGGAGGCATTCGAGCAAACCGTCGACGCCACCAAAGGCATGACGCGCGGGAAATTGAAAGTAGCCGTGGTGAGCACTGCCAAATACTTCATGCCTCGCATGATTGGCGGGTTTTGCAAAAAATACCCACACATCGATGTGTCATTGGAAATATTGAACCGCGATGGCGTTGTTGCGCGTATGCAGGACAACTTGGACGACCTCTACATCATGTCTCAACCGCCCTCTGACAGGGATTTATCTGACGAGGTGTTGATGGTCAATCCTGTGGTGCTGATCGTGTCTACCAGCGATCCTTTGGCTAAAAAAACGCCTTTACAGTTAAGCCATTTATCGGGTCATCGATTTATATTGCGTGAAAAGGGTTCTGGCACGCGTATGAGCGCCGACCAACATTTCAAAAAGCACAAATTCAACCCTGACGTTCGAATGGAGTTAGGTAGCAATGAAGCGATCAAGGAGGCTGTCGCTGGCGGCTTAGGAATTGGTGTGGTTTCGCACCATGCGTTGCATGGTTTGAAAAAAGAGCATGGGGTAACCGTTATGGATGTCAAAGGCTTTCCCGTGGTTTCTTACTGGCATATGGTGCATCCAGCTCAAAAAAAATTGTCGCCTATTGCCAATGCTTTTAAAAAGCATTTGTTAAGCAGCGTCA
Source organism: Limnohabitans sp. (assembly GCA_036787995.1). GTDB lineage: Bacteria > Pseudomonadota > Gammaproteobacteria > Burkholderiales > Burkholderiaceae_C > Limnohabitans. The sequence continues at coordinate 11,477 of DAIQOH010000047.1, forward strand.
GTGCATAGCACTGTCTCTGACGAAATCGTCTAAAAGCTTTTTCAATTGGGCTGTTTTACGCACACCCAGCACTTTATGAATGGACTGGTGGTGTGCGTCGACTTGCGCGGTGAGACGTCGCACCATGGCCAGACCGGTGTTGGAGATAAAGACCAAGACTTTGCGACTGTCTTCGCCGGACGTTTTGCGCATGACCAGTCCGCGGCTGACCAATTTATCAATGTTTTTGGTCAGCGCTGGATGGTTCATGAGGACTTGCTCGGCCAATTCCCCCATGGCGCGACCGTTTTCATCTGACAACACTTGCAAGACACGCCAGTGTTGTTCGGTCATTTTTTCTTTGGCAATGGCTTTGCTCAAACCCATGCTCACCGTTCGGTTAGCCGAAGCCAGCAAATACGAGAGGTAATGGTTGAGGTCTGGGCTAGGCATATATCCTGCTTACATTTTGTGGAATTTCTGCTAGTCTAATGAACTTCCTTTCCAAGGACAACATTTTTGTTGCACTTGGAGCATTCTTTGTTGGGTTGCAGGTGAAA
>DAIQOH010000048.1:0-11944 GCA_036787995.1 Limnohabitans sp.
CTAGAGAAATTGCTCAGTCCCTACAAAAGCATCACGGCGCATGTGCTGTGCATGCCAGTACCCCCAGAGGTTCAAGCCGCAGGTGACCAAGCACTTGACCATTGGTTGTCACAATGGATTCAAACAGATTTCATACAAACCAAACCCTTTGTACCCATACAAGTTTTAGGGGTTCCAGGGTGGTGGCCAGCCAATGAAAATGCAGCTTTTTACGCAGATGACCAAGTGTTTCGTCCACAAAAAAAGCAAGGGCATTGAAAAAAACACAATTGCCCTTACCATTTTCTTCCTCAGGTCAACTTCTTGGCCAGTTCAAAGGATTTCATGAAACGCGTCATTCTTCTCATCGTTACCAACCTGGCGGTCATGCTGGTATTGGGCATTGTGGCCAGTCTTCTGGGCGTGAACCATTACCTGACAGCCAACGGACTCAATCTTGGCGCATTGCTGGGTTTTGCCATGGTGATGGGCTTTGGAGGTGCTTTCATTTCTCTGCTCATCAGCAAACCGATGGCGAAGTGGTCTACAGGCGCCCAAGTCATAGACCAACCACAAAACGCAGACGAAGCTTGGTTGCTAGACACCGTGAAAAACCTGTCCCAGCGTGCTAGCCTACAAATGCCCGAGGTGGCCATCTATGAAGGTGAGCCCAATGCTTTTGCCACAGGCGCTTTTCGTAACTCCGCCTTGGTGGCTGTTTCCACAGGCTTGCTCCAAGGCATGACCCGTGAGGAAGTAGAAGCCGTGCTTGCCCATGAAGTGGCACACATTCAAAACGGCGATATGGTTACCCTCACTTTGGTGCAAGGCGTACTCAACACCTTTGTGGTGTTTCTCAGCCGTGTCGTAGGTTATGCGGTCGACAGCGCATTGCGCAAAGACGATGAAGAAAACACAGGCCCAGGCATTGGTTACTACGTCACCAGCATCGTGTTGGATATTGTGTTGGGAATATTGGCAAGCATCGTGGTGGCCTGGTTCAGCCGTCAACGAGAGTTTCGCGCAGACGCGGGTGCAGCCGAATTGATGGGACGCAAGCAACCCATGATCAACGCTTTGACACGCTTGCAACACATGCAGTCTGAAGGTCTGCCACCCAGCTTGCAAGCCATGGGTATCAGTGGTGGTTTAGGCAAGATGTTTTCATCGCATCCTCCGTTGGAAGAGCGTATCGCTGCATTACAAACCAGTTAATAAAGTTTCTGTTAACGCGATTCGCCCAAAGCATGGGCGATCGCGTTTTTTTTCACGCGAGGCTTGGGGCATTGCCCTTTGGGCAAATCAAACCATTGCCGTACATCGTCTTCCAAACCTATGCCGTGCATATAGTTGTAAATGGCTTTTTTCAAGCCCTTGCCCAGCAGGCCATGGTCGGTTCCAGTGGGATCGACAAAACCTATATCGTTTCTCGCAAACAAACCCTCTGGCAGTGGCAGCAATTGAACGCCATAGTCTTGCGGGTTCAGTCCCACAGGCGAGTGCACGGTACAGGCAAAACGGTGAAAAAAACCGCTTTGGATGCAACCGTTTAAAAAAAGCTGTCGCACATACTCCAAAGCGTCCACGGTGTCTTGAACGGTTTGGGTGGGAAAGCCATACATCAAATAGGCATGCACCAAAATACCAGACTGAGAAAACCCATGCGTGACACGTGCCACTTGGTCTACGGTGACGCCTTTTTGCATCAAGGCCAGCAATCGGTCGCTGGCCACTTCCAAACCTCCCGACATGGCGATACAGCCACTTTCAGCCAGCAGTTCTGCCAAAGGGGGCGTGAAGGTTTTTTCAAAGCGAATATTGCCCCACCAAGAAATGTTGATGCGTCTGCGTAAAAGCTCTTCAGCCATGGCTTTCAAGGCTTTGGGGGGTGCGGCTTCATCAACCAAATGAAAACCTGTTTGCCCTGTTTCACCAACAATGCGCTCTATGCGGTCAACCAGTGTGTGTGCACTGGCCGCGTCATAGCGTGAGATGTAGTCCAAAGACACATCGCAAAAACTGCACTTCTTCCAGTAACAGCCATGCGCTACGGTGAGCTTGTTCCACCTGCCATCGCTCCACAAGCGGTGCATGGGGTTAAGCATGTCCAACAAAGACAAATAACTTTGCATAGGTAACCCATCCCATGTGGGTGTGCCTACATCGTCAAACGCAATATCGGGCTCTGCCCAGTGGGTGTAGATAACCTCGCCGTTTTCACGCCTAAAAGTACGAACCAATCTCTGTGCAGAGCGCTTGCCTTGCAAGTGTTCAAGCAAAGCCAGCAAAGGACGTTCGCCCGCATCCAAGGTGACATAGTCCACAAAGTCAAACAAGCGTGGCTCTTGCAAAGAACGAAGCTCGGTATTGACATAGCCGCCACCCAAAACTATCTTCACTTCTGGATGGTGCTTCTTAAGCGTCTGTGCCATACGCAAAGCTGCATACACCGTGCCAGGGAAAGGCACCGAGAGCAACACCAAGTGGGGTTGATGTTTAGAAAAAGTTTCCAGTGTTAATTCATGCAGTACTTGGTCAATCAAGGTTTGGGGTGCAGCCAAAGCCTTGGCCAACGGGTCAAAACTGGCCTGGCTAGATGCCAGCGATTCACCGTAGCGAACAAATTCAAAGCGATCGTCTACTGCATCGCGTAAAACATCCGCTAAATCGTTCAAGAACAAGGTGGCTAAATGTCTTGCACGGTCTTGCACACCTAAAGCCCCAAAGGCCCACACCAAGGTGTCATCTTCTGTGTCGTCTAGGCTGGCAAACCGTGGTCCTTCTGGTAACAAACCACGGGCGGCAATGCGGTGAGCCAAGGTGGGGTCATGACCTTGCAAAAAGCCCATCACGGGTTCTATGCAATCCAGATAGCGCTGGGCATGGTCCAGAAAATAATTCACACTCGCACTGCGCAAAGCTTCTGCTTGCCTAGCGGCGATGGTTTGGATTTGCTGTAAACCTTGCATCGTGAACAGGCGCAAAACCAACTTCAAAGCCAAGTCATCTTGCTGCGCATCGACACCTTGTGAACGCAAAAAACCCGTCAAGTAAGCACTTGACGGGTAGGGTGTATTGAGTTGCGTCATGGGCGCAATCAGCGCCAAAACGCGACAAGCTTTCACGCGGGAAGGTAACCTTCCACGGACAAATAGCGCTCGCCAGTATCGTAATTAAAGCCCAGCACTTTCGCGCCTGCAGGCAGTTCGGGGAGTTTTTGTGCAATCGCAGCCAAAGTCGCACCTGAAGAAATACCCACCAACATGCCTTCTTCGCGTGCAGCACGACGACCAAATTCACGGGCATCTTCTGCATCGACTTGGATCACGCCAGTAAGCAAATCGGTGTGCAGGTTTTTAGGAATAAAGCCTGCGCCAATGCCTTGGATAGGGTGGGGCGAAGGTGAACCACCCGAAATCACCGGTGAGGCCTTAGGCTCTACCGCAAACACTTGCAGTTTTGGCCATTTTTCTTTCAAGACCTGTGCACAACCGGTGATGTGACCGCCAGTGCCTACGCCTGTGATGAGTGCATCCAAGCCTTCCGGGAAGTCCGCCAAAATTTCCAAAGCGGTGGTACGAACATGCACGGCGATGTTGGCGGCGTTCTCAAACTGTTGGGGCATCCAAGCACCGGGTGTTGCATCTACCAACTCTTGAGCGCGTGCAATAGCGCCCTTCATGCCTTTTTCGCGCGGCGTTAAATCAAAGCTTGCACCATAGGCCAACATCAGACGACGACGTTCAATGGACATGCTGTCAGGCATGACCAACACCAGTTTGTAACCTTTGACTGCTGCCACCATGGCCAAGCCTACGCCAGTGTTGCCAGAGGTAGGCTCAATGATGGTGCCGCCAGGCTTTAAAACGCCGCTCTTTTCGGCATCTTCCACCATGCTCAAGGCGATACGGTCTTTGATAGAGCCACCTGGGTTGCTGCGTTCAGACTTGATCCACACATGGTGTTTATCGCCAAACAAACGATTGATTCGGATGTGTGGTGTGTGTCCTATGGTTTCCAAAATGTTGTGGGCTTTCATGCGTGACTCCTTAATGCGAAGCGCGATTTTGCAACACTTTCATAGCCACGGCTTCGCCAAGTTTGATGCCATCGACGCCAGCCGACAAAATGCCACCGGCATAACCTGCACCCTCACCCCCTGGGTAAAGGCCATGCATATTGGGACTTTGCAGATCTTTGCCCCGTTCAATGCGCAAAGGTGAAGAGGTTCGGGTCTCAACGCCTGTCATAACGGCATCCGGCATATCAAAGCCTGGGACTTTTCGGCCAAAAATGGGCAAGGCTTCACGCATGGCATCTATGGCAAATGTGGGTAGCACTTGGCGAAGATCGGTCAGGTGTACGCCAGGCTTGTAAGAGGGTTCGACCCGTCCCAAAGCGGTCGACGCTTGGTTTGCTAGCAAGTCACTTACCAATTGCGCGGGTGCGTGGTAGTTACTGCCACCCGCAAGAAAAGCCGCTGATTCCAGCTGCCGTTGTAGCACCATGCCTGCCAAAGGGTGAAAGCCATCAGTCGTGTCCAAAGTATCCAAGCGAACCCTATTGCCGACCTCTTGTCCCAAGGCCGCTTCAAAGGAGGCTGCATCGCTGGGGTAGTCGCTCGGGTCAATACCCACCACCAAGCCTGCATTGGCATTGCGTTCATTGCGAGAATATTGGCTCATGCCATTGGTGACCACCCGCCCTGCTTCGCTGGTGGCGGCCACAACCGTTCCTCCTGGGCACATGCAAAAGCTGTAGACCGCCCGCCCATTGCCGGCATGGTGCACCAGTTTGTAGTCAGCCGCGCCCAGCATGGGATGACCGGCGTGTTTGCCCCATCGAGCGCGGTCAATCACATTTTGCGGATGCTCAATGCGCACACCTATAGAAAACGCCTTGGCTTGCATGGCCACTTGGTGGCGGTGCAGCATGGTGAAGGTGTCACGTGCACTGTGACCCAATGCCATCACCACATGGTGGGCAGGCAAGTCATAGGTTTCGCCCATGTCCTGTTTCAAAATACGCAGGCCTTGCAGTTGGCGTTGACTGTCGTAACAGATGTCCGTCACACGCTGGGCAAACCTCACCTCGCCGCCCAAGCGAATGATTTCGGTTCGCAAGCCTTCCACGACCTTGACCAATTTGAAGGTACCAATGTGTGGATGCGCCGCCCACAAAATGTCTTCCGGTGCACCAAAACGCACAAATTCACCCATGACCTTGCGCCCCAAATGTCTGGGGTCTTTGATTTGACTGTAAAGCTTGCCGTCTGAAAACGTACCCGCACCACCCTCGCCAAATTGCACATTGCTCTCGGGTTTCAAAACAGATTTACGCCACAGTCCCCAAGTATCTTGGGTACGTTGCCTCACCGGTTGACCGCGTTCAATCACGATAGGCTTTAAGCCCATTTGCGCCAATACCAGTGCTGCAAAAATGCCGCATGGACCAAAGCCAACCACCACAGGGCGTACTGTGTTGGAGTTTGCCCAGTCAGCAGGTGCCTGTACAGGTGAGTGCCATTGCATATCGGGTGTGGGCTGTATATGCGGATGCTGAGTATGCTTCTCAAGCAGCTTCTGTTCTAAGTTTGCATCGTGAAGTTGCACATCAACGATGTACACCACCAGTAACTTTTGTCGCGCATCAAAACTGCGTTTGAACACATGCCAGTGTGCGATGTCATCCAAGTGAACCCCTAGCGTACGCGCCACCATGGGTGCCAAAGTGGACGGGTACAGGGGCGGCTCTGAAACCGCGTCAGAGGGATTGAACGCGTCGTCCAAGGGCAGCTTGAGTTCAGACAGGCGAATCATGGTCGCATGGCGTCTATCAAGGGCAGCATGTCTTTGGCCATCAACATGCCAGCATGGTCTGAAATATGGTCGGCATGGCTGTACAAAAACTTGCCCTCTTTAGAGATGGTGCATAGGTCAGCAGGTATGTCGCACAGCAAGGGCAGCGGGTCATAAACCATCAACTCGGGGTTGTCGTGTTTTAGCTTGGTGATGAATTCTTGGTAAGCGGCCGTACCCTTGAGATGATCAGTAAAGCGCAGCTGGCAGGCAGGATTTTGTTGTCGTCGCAATACCGTATTTAACGTATCAAAGCCTGTCAAGCCACCGCTGATGCAACTGTTGGGGTCTGGCAAAGTGGGGTTATCAACCACAAAGACCACAGCCTTTCCCAAACCTTGCCAATGTTTGACCATGCGTGAATAGCCAGCGACATAGCTGTCTATGTCTTCAACCGTGCTGTGTTGGGCAATCAAGCCGGTTTGTGCATCCAGCCTGAACATACCTCTCAATGCATTGGCTAAAACCACCACTTTCAAATTCGGGTTGGCATCAATGGCAGCGTATGCAGCTTGGTTGACAGGTGAGTTTTCACCGGAGAGCAGATTCACTGGCCCCATCATGGCCCAACTCTGCGTTGGCGCAGAAGACCTTATCAAGCTGTAAACCAGCGCTTCACCTTTGCTGTCACCCAGCAGCAAATGGGTGGGTGGTTGGATTTTCCCATCTTGAAAGCACCACATCATCAGTTGCTGCTGTTCAGCAGGTAAAGTGCAGCTGGGCGTTAGAGTGCCCCGCTCTGCGCCAACCACCAAAGTGGAGGGATCGGCGTTCAGCATACCTTGGTGTCTGAACTTCAATCCATCCAAACGGTTGATGGCGTGCGACATCAGTACAACTGCGACCATCCATGCACTCAACCATATCACCGCATGCGGGTAGCGTTGACCAAAGCGAATGGGTTTTTCCACAAAGCGGTACGTGAGGTAAGCCATCACAAAGCTCAAAGCTAGCAAAGCTATGCGTACTTCTGCCGAGGGCGTTTGGGAAGCCAGGATACGGGCAAATGAAAGCAAGGGCCAGTGCCACAAATACAGGGGATAGCTGATCAAGCCAATGACAACCAAAGGTCGGGAAGCCAGCCAAACGCTATTGAGGCCACTGTTCATACCGGCCAGCAAAACCAAGACTGTACCTGTCACAGGAATGATGGCCCAATAGCCTGGAAAAGCCATGTCTTTATCAAAGAAAAAAGCAGCCCCTAAAACCAAGGTCAATCCCCACCAACCCGCGGGGTTGCGCCAAGCCCTTGCCAGGCGTGGGTTGTTCATCAAGGCAATGGCCAGCGATGCGCCCAACAACAATTCCCAACTGCGACTCAGAGGCGAATAAAAATCACGCGCTAAATCCCCTGTAAAAACCAGCCAAAAGCTATAGCCGATGGATGAAGCTATCAAAAGCAATAGCAAATGCAAGGACCATCGGGGTATGCGCTTGAACAAGAGCAGCAACAAAGGCCATAGCAAATAAAACTGCTCTTCAATCGCGAGAGACCATAAGTGCAGCATAGGTTTGGTGTCAGCCGCGTTGTCAAAATAACCGGCTTCTCTTAGCAACATAAAGTTGGTCAAAAAGATAGCGCTACTGCCGGTGTGCTTGGCCAGCTGTTTGTATTCAATAAAGTTCAGACATACCCAGCCCGCCATCAAGCCAAAAGCCAAAACCACCGACAGTGCAGGAAAAATACGTCGCACACGTCTGGCATAAAAGTGAGCCAGACTAAAGCGTTGCTCACGCAGGTCGCGCAAGATCAAGCCCGTGATGAGGTAGCCGGAAATAACAAAAAAAACATCCACACCGACAAAGCCGCCGCTGAGGTAGTCGGGAAACGCATGAAATAAAACAACAATCAGTACCGCTATGGCTCGCAAGCCATCAATATCGGGTCTGTAATCAGGGTCTTGCTGCGAAATAACGGCGCCTCACTTCTTCTTGAAATGGCATCTGGGGATGTGTCAAGCCCGAATCATAGACCGATGGATAATCACTTGGTGAAGCTCGCTAGGCCGTCGCTGGTGCAAGGGCAGAAATGTCGCACTGGAGGAACGTCCGGACTGCACAGGACAGCGTAGGAGGTAACACCTCTCCACCGTGAGGTGAGGATCAGAGCAACAGAGACGAGTCAGCTTGGGTGCAGCACCGAAGGCGAAAGCCCTAGGAACGCTTACACAAGGTGGGTGAAACGGGCAATCTCTACGCGCAGCAATACCAAGTAGGCCAACGTTGAGGCGGTTCGCTGAGTTGGCGGGTAGGTAGCACCGAGCCGAGTGGGTGACCCTCGGCCCAGAGGAATGACGGTCACGTGGCGGGAAACCGTCATGCACAGAATCCGGCGTATCGGCGGGCTTCACACTTTGAATTGAATGGAAATGCACACAAACAATTCTGAATGGCAGTATCGATGGCAGCGTTTCAATGTATTCGCTGTTTCATTGTTGGCCGTGTCTGTAAGCCTTGGGGTTGCCGTGGTGTCGATTGCCAAAGTGCTGCTTTTGGTCGCTGTTTTGGGGCAACTTTTTTTAGATCTCAAAAATCGTAGCTTGCCTGCTTTCAGCTGTTGGCCTCATACAACTTGGTGGATTGTTCTGGCCATGCTTTGGATGAGTTTGACTGGTTTTTGGTCAGAGGCTAGCACCTCTGATGCATGGGCTGGATGGGGTCGTCACAGCCGTATTCTCTGGTTCCTGGCAGTGTTCTATTTGCTCAGAAAACCAAATCAAGCCATGTTGACTCTGAAATGGTTTGTGGCGGGTATGACTTTTATGCTGCTGTCGTCTTGGGCTTTGGTTGCTGGGTGGCCTGTGCCATGGGCAACCGCAAAAGAAGTGCCTTCACTTGGTATTGTTCATGGCAGTACTTTAGAGCAGCCCATATTACTTACCTTGTTAGCCGTTGTCTTGTGGTTTATGCGTGACCAATGGCCTCAAGGGCGCTGGCGTTGGATACCCATCAGCATATTGCTACTGACTGTGACCAATGTATTTTTTGTGATGACGGGACGAAGTGGTTTCTTGGTTATGCTGACTTTTATTTTTTTGGCGGTATGGTGGAAATTACCTCTCAAATGGCGTTGGACAGCAATAGGCGTGCCCTTTGTTTTAGCCGCTTTATTGATGGTTGTATCGCCCAGGTTTAATCAGCGCACCCATGAGATCAACAGCGATGTGAAAAGCTATCGGATGGGTAGTATTGAAACTTCACAGGCGCAACGCTTAGATTATTGGCACCGCTCGGTATTGGCTTTGGCAGAAAAACCTGTCTTGGGTCATGGCGTGGGAAGTTGGCGCCTGAACTATGAAAGGCTGGGAGGGTTGCAAGCCAACCCACCGTCCAATCCGCATGAGCAGTATTTACTTTGGGCTGTAGAAGCTGGGGGACTGGGTTTATTGCTTTTTGTGGGGATTTTGTTTTCTCACTACAGAGATGCACGGGTTTTAACTAGCAACGCCAAACAAGCTTTATGGACGATCACTACGATTGCAGCAGTGATGGGTTTAATGAATTGCCCTTATTTCGGGGCTGGAATGGGAGAGTGCTTGGTGTATTTGGCGGCTTGTTTATTGGCATTGCGTCCCCCTAGTCAGGCTCGATAACGCAAATGCAAACCTTTTTTCTGTCCAAACATAACCCTTGGCATCGAAGAGTTGCAAAGCTACGCTACAGCTTGTTTAAAAAACTCACCCGAAATGCCATGCCGGTTTTTGTGCGTGGTGGAGATTTGATCAGTATTCAACCGATGGCTTTGGGTCATTATGAACCTGAAGTTGTTGAATTGATTCAGCATGGGGTTGGGAACGGATTGTCAGATTTTTTTCTCGATATCGGTGCCAATATCGGTTTGATATCTTGCCAAGTAGGTTATTTATTCAAGCATATTCATGTATTTGAACCCAATCCCGATTGCTTGAGTTTGCTCCAAATCAACCTGAAATCTGTGCTGCATCATCAAGAGTTTGAACTACACCCTTATGCACTGGGCGCAGAAAAGGCAACTTTAACCTTGATGGTACCTTTTGATAATTGGGGAGGCGCTTTCATCGCTTCAACTGACAACGAATATTCTCCTGAGATATTGGCCCATAAAGAAGGATTTAAAAGCTTTGATCCCAATCAATACCAAGCACATGAGGTAAAAGTCGAGTCTGCTCAAGAAGTACTTTCCAGTCTTTTTTCAACGATGAATGCAAAAGGTTTGAAAAAAGGGATTGTCAAAATTGATGTAGAGGGTTTTGAGTCCTTGGTGTTGAAAGCCCTCGCAAAAGCTATTCCTGCAGATTTTCAAGTGATGGTCATTTTTGAAAATTGGAACAAGGATGCACTCGTTCCTGTTTTTTTTACTGAGGCCAAACTAAAGGCAATGTTTTATTTTTTAACCAATGACTTGTACCCTTGGCCAAAATTACCAAGATTCGTGAACTCTATTTATAACTTTATACGTGGTGGGCATCGAAATTTTCTTGCGCCTATCCAAGAAAAATTACCTGCAGGCACCTGTGTCTTGATGCTGAGTCATTCTTAGGAAGCCAAATGCTCTACATGCGCGAGCAATGACCGCATTGCCACCGGCCAAAGTGCTTGTGGCACATCGTCGTAGGCCAACGGCAGCCAGTCTTGTAAAGACCCTTGAGGCAGGGCTTGCATGGCCAGACGCACTTTGTTTTCTCGTTTTAAGCGATGTGCTTTTAAGCGCTGTATACAGTCAACTGCGCTATAAGGTTCGCCCCAAAGATTGCCCAGTACATAGCCATGGGCTGGCAAGATAAATGGCACCTCCCACTGCTGACTTGCCAACACCAACTTGTCTAAAGACGCCAGGTAGTCTCCCATGTGGCCATCAGGCGGGTCGACGATGGTTGTGCTGCCATTCAAAACATGGTCGCCGCTAAATAGCAAACCATCCTCTTGCAAAATCAAGCACAGGTGATTTGCCGCATGACCGGGGGTGTGTATCACTTGCAATGTGTGCGTTTCTTCTGCACTGCTCAACACCACTGTTTCACCGTCATGCAATACTTTGTCTGGAATAAATTCGCTGTGTTCACGTGCATGTGCTGAAGAGGGTAAACCCATGACCTGCACATGCCGTCCATGCTGTGCGCACTTGGCTTTAAGCAACCAAGCCGCAGGTGAATGGTCTGGGTGTGAGTGGGTACAGATAATGGCCCGAATATCCCCCTCGCATGCTTGCCATAGCCGTTCTACATGGGCTGCATCTGGAGGTCCTGGGTCTATCACGACATAGCCACTCTTAACATCACCAATCAGATAACTGTTGGTACCTGGCCCCGTCATCATGCTGGGATTGGGGGCCGTCAATCGATGAACATGGGCAAGCAAGGGGACGGGTGTCTGTGATTGCCAATCTAAGGAGTGAACAATCTGACCATCAGGGCAAGTCAGCGTCAGTTCACCAAAAGGCGGTTCGTGCTCCATGAATCGCGCTTCTTTGCCATCCATCAAACCCGCTCGTGGGCAACTGTGAAACCACGGTTGCTCATTGGCACAAGCAGCCAAAACACTGTCAACGCTTGTAAAGCCTTGCAGCCTTTCTAAGGTTCGTATCGTTGGAAAGATGATGAAAAATTCGCCAGCCGAATGACGCTCAAGTGCCACGGATGGCTTCACCCATACTGGCTCGAATTGCTCTTTTTCATCAGCGACTGGCTCTTGTCCATGGGGCATTCGTGCTGCCAAAAAGGGCACATCAAAGCGTTTGGGAAGATCGCGGTCAGTGACCCAATGCGCCAACACATAGACCTCGTCAGCGCAGATTTTCAGGTCATGGGCGGCACATTGCCCTGCAAAATCGTCTTGCCGCGACATGGCTGCTTGGGTTTGGGCGGATACGGGTCTGCCATCTGCGTGTCTGGCCAAGAGCACGCCTAACTCTTCAAAACTTTCACGTATGGCTGCGATGGCTTGTGTCAATCGCAGGTCGTTTTGTGAAGGTCGACGGTTGGCCAAATGGTGGCTGTTGGCATCTGCATTGTCTATACCGCCCCCCGGAAACACATAAGCGCCAGGCGCAAAGCTGGCTGTGAGAGAGCGACGCGTCATCAACACTTCAATGCCGTGGTCTGCATCACGCAGGAGTAAAACCGTTGCAG
>DAIQOH010000049.1:0-11412 GCA_036787995.1 Limnohabitans sp.
CCGTTTTGATCATCGAAAAATGGAAATCCAAGGCGCATAACGAAAGATACCGCGAATGGCGAAAAACCTCCGGCTTTGGCGCTGTTGTGGGACCATATGTCACCGGCCCTTCGGTGGTTCGGTATTTCGATCCGCGTCCTGAATAACTGATCAAGTTACATCGACGCTTGAAGCATCACGCGGTAGTCGTCTGCAGAGGCTTCACGGGGATTGGTTTTGTGTGAATGGTCAGCAATAGCGCCTTGGATGATGTCATCAAACTGCAATGCGCTCACCCCCATAGAAGCCAAACCACTGGGCAAACCTAAACGGGCGTTCATGGCGTGGATGGCGTCACCAATGGCTTGAGCGGGTTTGGCGCTTTCAGGCAAACCCATGGCTTTGGCCATGCGCGCCAAGCGAAGTTCTTTTTGCATGACGGGAGCTTGTGCGTTGAAGGCAATAACAGCAGGCAGAAACATGGCGTTCAAGGTGCCGTGGTGTAACTTGGGGTTGATACCGCCCAAGCTGTGGCTGAGCGAATGCACACAGCCCAAGCCTTTTTGAAACGCCATCGCGCCCTGCATAGAGGCACTCATCATGTTGAGGCGGGCATCACGGTCGCTGCCGTCCCGAGTGGCCCTTTCTATGTTCGCCCAACCTCGGGCTAAACCGTCCAAAGCAATGCCGTCTGCGGGCGGGTTGAAAGCCGAGGACATGAAGGTTTCCATGCAATGTGCAATGGCGTCCATGCCGGTGGCTGCGGTCATCAACGGTGGCAAACCCAGTGTCAATGCAGGGTCCAATAAGGCCACTTTGGGTACCAAATGCCAAGAATGAAAACCCAGTTTGCGCCCATCGTCGACGATGAGGATGGCACCTCGGGCTACTTCGCTACCCGTCCCTGCCGTGGTGGGTATGGCGATCAGCGGCAAAACTTTGTCCGTAATGCGCGGTGAACCGCCCTCGATGGTGGCGTAGGTGGTGAGTGGCCCCGCGTGGGTGGCGGCAATGGCGACGCCCTTGGCGCAGTCAATCGAAGACCCCCCACCAAAAGCAATCAAGCCATCGCACTGGTGTTGTTGGCACAGTGCGGTTGCTTGGCGAACAGCGGCCTCGGTGGGGTTGGATGGTGTGGTGTCATAGACCGTGACTGACACGCCTTTGAGCGCATCTAAAGCTTGCTGCAGCAAACCTGCAGCTTTGATGCCCGCATCGGTCACGATCAGGGGACGAACAATGCCTATGCGTTGGCACTCTTCGGTCAAGCGCTGCAAAGCGCCGAATTCAATATGGACTTGGGTGATGTAAAAAATACTGGCCATGGTGTTTTTTCGCTCAGCTCGTTGTAGGATGCCCCCCACTTTAACGGACAAAACCACCGCTATGAACCGCCAAGACTTTCGCTTTTTCCATACCCTGCGGGTGCGCTGGGTTGAGGTCGATATGCAAAAAATCGTCTTTAATGGACACTACCTCATGTACCTTGACACCGCGGTGGCCGACTACTGGCGCGCCTTGGCCCTGCCCTATGAGGAAAGCTTGCATGGCATGGGCGGCGATTTGTTTGTGGTCAAGTCCACCTTGGAATACAAAGCCTCGGCGGTCTACGACGACTTGCTGCACATAGGCATGCGCTGTTCGCGTATTGGTAATTCGTCCATGGTGTTTGAGGGCGTGGTGTTTCGTGGTGAGCAAATGTTGGTCAAAGGTGAGTTGGTGTATGTGTATGCCGACCCACAGACGCAAACATCCCAACCTGTTCCTCCAAATTTGCGTGACACCTTGCTGGGTTTTGAACAAGGCGAGTCCATGACCTCTTTGAAGCTGGGCACTTGGGCAGAATTGAAACCGCTCACCGGCCCCTTGCGTACCGAGGTGTTTGTCAACGAACAAGGCGTAGACCAAGCCCTAGAGTGGGATTCACGCGATGAGCATTGTGTTCATGCGGTGTTATGCAATCGTTTGGGCTTGCCTGTGGCCACAGGGCGTTTGTTGCCCTCGGAGAATGGGGTTGCCAAAATTGGCCGCATGGCGGTGAAGCGTGTGCTACGCGGCCAACGCTTAGGCGATCAAATTTTGTCGGCCTTGATGGATACAGCACGGCAACGTGGCGATCAGCAAATCCTGTTACATGCCCAATGCAGTGCCGAGAACTTTTACCGTCGTCAAGGCTTTCGTCGGCAAGGCGAGGTGTTCATGGAAGCCAATATGGCGCATATTGCGATGGTTTGCGCTTTGTGAGCTTAGGAATCAGAGCGCTTCTACCCTGCCAAAGTCAGGCTGTAACAGCCATTCAGCCAACTCATCTGCCAAGCGCTGCGCCTCACTCACCGCTTGTTGCCATACCTTGACACGACTCCCCAAGTCTTGTCCGTAGGTGCTGAAGTCAGTGCGGTCAGGCAGTTTGCCATTGGGAAGCTTGCGCACCCAATCGGGGTCGGGTGCCAGCAAAACAGTGTTGTCTAAAAAAGCGGTTGCATGATGTCGATGGCTTAATTTTTTATCTAACCAGCCTGGTACCACTGCCTTTTGAAAATGCGGGTACAGCGTTAAGCCTTTGGCTTGACGGTAATCCAAGTGCAAGTGGTAATCGGTGATGCCGCCATCCCAATAAGCGCCTGCCGGTGCGCCGTGTATGGCTTTAACAGCTTCCAATACAAAGGGAATAGAGCAACTGGCTTGTACAGCGTCCATGAAGTTGTCTTCACTCAGAGCCAGTTGTCGCGAGGGATAGTCGTTTGTGGCAAAAGGCAAAGGATGGGGTTGTCCCATGAAGGGGCTGGAAAACACGACACGCTCCAGCCAACGTCCCATGGCGGGTCGACTGAAAACATTGCTGATGTAAGCAGCGGCGTATCCCAGCGGGGTACGCCATGCATTGTCCTCAGCCAGTACACCCAATCCACGCGACGTCATGACATGCAGTCGATAGCGTGGGTGATGAATAACTTGGTGGACTCGCCCATCGTAAAAGCGGTGCAAATTGGCTGCGAAATCGGTGCTGACTTGACGGGGTGTGGGTCTGCGTTGACCCGGTGCCAATTCGTAGTGCTGGTGGATGTAGGCCTCTTCTAAGGCCAGCAATTCTTTTTCTGGCTGAGATAAGCAAGCTGTGGCTAATCGCCATGCACCGATAGAGGCGCCCACCAAGTCAATGGGTTGATCGCTACGAGGCAACCAATGGCCAAATAAAAAACGGTCTATGGGACCCAGTACCAAACCTTTGGGACCGCCTGCAGCGCCTGGTACCACGCTGATGTGTTGGGGGAGCAAACCTTTATCGGCAATGTGTTGGCGGGCCAAAGGACCTGCGTAAATACGCAGCGCCCTCATGGCAGTACCGATGTCAGTTTTTGCACTTCAAAATAGAGGGGGGTAAATGGTCTAGCCACGTTTTAAATCGAGGATCTTCTAAAGACAACAAGTGTATTTGAATCGCTGTCCAATTTTCCTGTGATACCGCCAAGCACATCCGTTTGGCCAATTGGTTGGCTACATCGGTTTCGCCGTCTTGTATTTTGATTTTCAGCAAAGGCAAATTGATGAAGGCTGTTTGCGAAAACACATTGGCATTCTCCTTGGCAATTCGGCGAAGCACAGGACGCGTGTTGTCTGTGACGGCGGTGTTGATCATGAAAATACTTTCATACAGCAGTTGGTTCCACCACACGAATTTATTGGCGTCGATGAGTTCATTTTGGGATCGGTTTTGCGAGAAACGCTCATACGCAGATACGGCTTTGGTGTGGTCGATGTAAAACCAAGCGGTGCAAAATAACAAAAGCAGTCCCAGCGCTTTGGATACCCACAGAGGTAAATGCACTGGATACGTATCTTCCGGTAGCAAGCTGAAGGCAAAACCAAACAAAAATAAAAACAAGGCATGCCACAAAGGGTATTCCAGCAGACTGTGAAACCCTAAAACCATGACCACACAAACCATGGCCAACTCTGCGCCATTGGCTTGTTGCCAAGGCTTTTTCTTGATGAGCCAGTAAGCAATGAATACCCACAAGCACAGGGAACCGCAAACGCCTAATTCAACTTGAATGTGAGCCAGAAGGTTGTGGGCGTGGTCAACCGGTTCATCGATACCCGGTGTCATGACCTCGGTGACTTGCAACTGTCGCCAACCTACCCCCATCCAAGGGTGTTGTTGGATCAATAACCATACATCGCTGAGTATTCGCAAACGATGTGCACCCGAGGCTTCGACTGCCAGACGAGACTCTTGCAGCATTTGACCTGACAACCAACCCAAACTGGCCAATACCTCACCCAAAACGATGGCCACCAATTGCCACACAATCAAGGCTACCCATACCCAGGACATCTTCAGATGCTGGCGTGTGAGAAACAATACAACGCTGATCAACAGCACCTCTGCATAACCCGTGCGCGAGCTTGTGGCATATATGGCCAACATCAAGAAGCCCATGGCAAACAAACGCCAAGGTACAGGGCGAGCATTTTCATCGCCCTTGTCTGGCTTAAGAAACACCAAGCTCACCATGGCACTGACCATCAGACTCGCGCATAAATTGGGCTGGCTTAAAAAGCCACCTTGGCGGGGAAACGATGCAGATTTGTTTAACCAAGGGTTAAGCCAAGTTTCTAACTGAAACATTTGAAGCCAAATACCAGCTGCTTGTAACAACCCAGCAATCAACACACAGGCCATGACTGTGTCTGCAAGCAAGCGCCCTTGGCCAGCTTGAACCCACATTTTTACCCAAGCGCTGAGCAACACCACAGCCAGTAGATAGGATGCGCTGACCAATAAACCACTGAAATAGGCTGTGTTGATGCCCGCGATGTACTGAATAAACGCCACCAGCATCCATGTTCCGCACAACATGCCCAAGGAAGTCAAGCCGAAACGTGTGGCCTCAGGTGGCAAGGCGTAACACGTCACCAAACCGAACAGGCCCAGCCCCCCAAAAGCCATCAGATCTGAATTGAGACGAGGCGTAACAGGGTTGATGAAAGGCAATGCGCTCAAAACAAACAGCAGCACAACCGAAAAAAACAGCAAATTTGCTGTTTTCGATGAGATATCTGTGTATTTACTAAATGTATTCATTTCATTAAAAATTAAAATAAAATGAATACATTATAAACAATTATTCTTTTAATGAATTCCTTAGTGTTATACCAATATCAGGGCGCTCAGCAAAAGGGTCTGGCGGGTTGGTGCCATGAACAATCGCGTCAAAACGGGTTTGGGCGTTACCCAAGGCCTTGGGATGGCTGTAGATGTAAAACTGATCCGCTTTGATGGCATCAAACACCATGTGGGCCACTTGTGCGGCACTGACTTTTCCACTGCTTACTGCTTTGTCGCTCATGGCTTGGCCAATCAGCTGGCTTTTGGTGGGTGGCACAGGCGGCAAATGGGCTGGGCGGTTGCGATCACTTTGGTTGATACCTGTGGGAACGAAATATGGGCACAACACACTGGCGCTGATTTGTTCTGTTACCAATTTCAAATCTTGGTAAAGGGTTTCGGTCAAAGCCACCACCGCGTGTTTGGTGACGTTATAAATCCCCATATTGGGCGGCGTCAGTAGGCCGGCCATGCTGGCGGTGTTAACCATATGGCCTTGGTAGGAAGGGTCTTGCTTGGCGGCTTCCAGCATCATGGGAGTGAACAAACGTACGCCGTGGATAACACCCCACAGGTTGACACCCAGCAACCATTCCCAATCTTTGACCGAATTTTCCCAAACCAAGCCGCCTGCACCTACACCGGCATTGTTGAACACAAAATGTGGCGCTCCAAAGCGGTCAAATACGGCTGTAGCCAGTTCTTGCATGTCTTCAGCGTTCGATACATCTACCCGTTTGGCCATCACCTGAGCGCCCATGGCTTTGATTTCATCGTGTGCCGCCTTTAAAGCGTCTTTTTGCACATCAACCAGCACCACATTCATACCTAACGAGGCACCCACGCGAGCAGATTCCAAACCAAAGCCTGAAGCCCCGCCCGTCAGTACCGCGGTTTTGCCTTTGAAATCAGAAATCATGCCTCTGCCCTTTTCATGATGAAGCCATTGCGGGGGAAATGCACATGCACGGTGCCAGCACGCGGATCTGTACGACGCAGGCTGTAGCGTGTGCGGGTGGCGGCAATCAACTCACCTTGGGTAGGTTCTGTGCCAAAGCTATCGGCATGAACAATGACCTGAGCACCCAAAGGAATGCCATGTTCATCTTGAAACACCTCATGGCTGACATCCAAGGGCGTGGCGTCATGGGCGGTCTTGAGTGCATCGGCCGCACTGAGTTCGATGCTGTTGCCGTGGCCAAAAGCTTGCATTCGCATAACCCATGCTTTCACCAAGGGGGTAGCGTCCAAAATGCCTGCCAGCAAAGGCACTTTGACTACCGTGAACCACACAGAGTGGTAAATGGAAAAGTCGGCCAAAGTGGGCTGGCTACCCAGCACAAAATCTTGACCCTCCAACATGCTGGAAACACGGCGCAGGTAATTTTTATAAGCGCTGGTGGCATCACCGGCTGGCATACGTGCTGCCCCACCTCGCATGGCTTGCCGATCTTGGGGAAATACTTTCACTACCTCGGGATCTAAGCTGGCAAACACATGGGCTGCGCCTGCTGGTTGAAAGTTGTAACCCATGGCAGCAGGAAACACAATGTTGTCTGCCCATTGCGCCACGGTACGCACCAGGCCCTTGGGGTGTTTGCCATACAGCGAAGGTTCGGGTTGCAGTTGGTCCAGTACATTGCAAATCAGGCTGGTGTCGCAATAAACATCGGCCCCGATTTGCAAGACCGGCGTACGGCGGTAGCCACCTGTCAAAGGCAGGAGGTCGGGCTTGGGCATGACCATGGGAATGGTGACACCTTGCCACGACAGTTTTTTATAGCCCAAAATCAATCGCACTTTTTCAGCGAAAGGCGATGTGGGGTAGTGGTGAAGAATCAGGGAGGACATCAGAGTTTCACCACTTGCTTGCCAAAGTTTTTGCCTTTGAGCAAACCGAAAAACGCCTCGGGTGCATTGGCCAAACCATGGGCCACGGTTTCGCGGGGTTTGAATTTGCCACTGCCCACCAGCGCGCCCAATTCTTTCAAAGCTTCAGGCCAATCAGCAGGGTGTTCGCTGACGATAAAGCCTTGCACTTTCAAGCGGCTCATCAAAATCAAAGAAGGGTTGGTCATAGGGATGGGTTTGCCGTTGTAGCCCGCAATCATGCCGCATACCGCAATGCTGCCGAACTCGTTCATTCGCAACATCACCGCATCAAGCACCATGCCGCCCACGTTTTCGAAGTGGCCGTCGATGCCGTCAGGACAAGCATCTTTCAAGGCTTTGGACAGTGACAAATAGTCGCCGTGCGCTTTGTAATCGATGCAAGCATCAAAACCGAGTTCATTCACGGCGTAATCACATTTGTCTTTGCCGCCCGCAAAACCCACCACACGGCAGCCACGGGCTTTGGCTAAGGCACCAAATGCACTGCCTACCGCGCCACTGGCCGCGCTGACGGTCAAGGTCTGACCTGCTTTGGGGTTGATGATGCGAACCAAACCATGCCAAGCGGTCACGCCTGGCATACCTACTGCACCTAAGAAGTGACTGATAGGCACATGGGTGGTGTCGATCTTGCGAAGTGCGGCGGGCATATCCGCATCCACCACGCTATAGGTTTGCCAGCCGCCCATGCCTACCACTTTGTCGCCCACCGCGAATTGGGGGTGGCGGCTCTCCACCACCTCGCCCACGGTACCTGCCACCATGACCGCGTTCAAAGGCTGGGGTGCTGTATAGCTCTTGCTGTCATTCATGCGCCCGCGCATATAGGGGTCAAGACTCATGTACTCGTGCTTGACCAGCACTTGCTTGTCTTGAAGCGCAGGGGTTTCCAAGGTGAGCAATTTGAAGTTATCCGCTGTGGGTTCGCCGGTGGGGCGGCTGACCAAATGGATTTGGGGGTTTTGTGGCATATAAGTCTCCTGTGTTGTCAGCTAGTGATGCAGCTCACGCCGCCGTCTACCGCCAGCCATTGGCCGGTGATGTGTTTTCCAGCGTCTGATGCGAACAGCACCGTGACGCCTTTCAAATCTTCGTTGTCTCCCAAACGGCGCAAAGGCGCATGGGACTTCAATTCTTCTTCGCCATAGGTTTCAAAAGTGCCTGCGGTCATCTTGCTGGGGAAAAACCCCGGGCAAATCGAATTGACACGAATACGATGCACACCCCATTCGCAGGCCAAAGCGCAAGAAAAATTGATCACCGCTGCTTTGGAGGTGTTATAGGCGATGGTGTTGATGCCAGTGGGGTTGCCACCCAAACCGGTGATGGAAGCCACATTGATGATGCTGCCGCTGCGTCGGGGGATCATGCTGTGCTTGCCAATGTATTGGCTCAGGATGAAATAACCGCGGACATTCAGGTTCATCACCTTGTCCCAAGCCTCCAAAGGATGGTCTTCGGCAGGCGCACCCCAAGCAGCTCCCGCATTGTTGAGCAACACATCGACATGACCGAATTTTTCCAGCGTGTAGGTGCCGAGTTTTTGCAAATCATCGGGGTCAGCACAGTTCGCCGCCATGCAATGCGCATCAATGCCAGCAGCCTTGAGTTCTGCCACGGCCTGTTCCAATTCGTTGGCTTTGCGGGCACTCAACATGACTCTGGCCCCTGCCTCGCCAAGGGCAAAAGCCATTTGCAAACCTAAGCCACGCGACCCCCCTGTGACCAAGACGTTTTTGCCAGATAAATCGAAAAGTTGGTTCACAGTGCGTGTCATGTCTGGGCTCTGTTCTTGGCGTTGATTTAAAAAGCCGCCTCGGGCATGTCGGCGCAGGTGCTGTCGCGGCTGTTCACCACGCTCAGCCAAGCGCCGATTTTGGGCAACTCGTAATGGAAGAAAAATTGGCAGGCTTGTCGACGACCCAGGTTGGCGTCGCCCTCTCCCTGGGAAGCCAGGGCAACTTGAAGCCACACCCATGCGATGACGGTGTGGCCAAAGGCTTGCATATAGGGCACGGCATTGGCCAATGACAAGGCGGGGTCATCGCCTTGCCAAGCGGCGTGGGTAGCTTGCACCACAGCTTCCCATGCTTGTTTCAAGGCGTGGGCATGGGGTTGCAGGGAGAGCGCTTGGCTTCGCTCACGATGACGGTCATCTAAAGCAAGATCAATGGTGGCTTGGATGCGCTCGCCTAGCATTTGCAGGCCTTTGCCTTTGTCAAGCAGCACTTTGCGGCCCAACAAATCCATGGCTTGTATGCCATGCGTGCCCTCGTGGATCATGTTCAAGCGCTGATCGCGCCAGTATTGCTCCACGGAGAAGTCGCGGGTGTAGCCATAGCCTCCGTGGATTTGGATGGCCAAGCTGTTGCCTTCCAAGCACCACTCGCTGGGCCAGCTTTTCACAATCGGTGTCAGCACCTCGAGCAACCATTGCGCATCACTGCGCTGCTTTTCATCACCCGTGTGGAGTTCGTCCACCCAACGGGCGCAGTACAAACCCAGCGCCAATGCGCCCTCGCCATAGGCTTTTTGCGCCAACAACATGCGTTTGATGTCGGCGTGTGCTATCAAGCGCACCGGTGGTTGCGACGGGTCTTTGCCTGCGGGCCCCACAGGCCGGCCCTGGGTGCGGGTTTGGGCGTATTCGAGAGAGGCGTAGTAACCAGCCAAGCCCAGCATGGTGGCGGCCAGGCCCACGCCAATGCGGGCCTCGTTCATCATGTGGAACATGCATGCCAAGCCTTTGCCCGCTTCACCCACCAAATAGCCCACTGCGCCTGATGAACCGCGCACAGGATACTTTCCTTCGCCAAAGTTCAGCAAGGTGTTGACTGTGCCGCGCCAACCCAGTTTGTGGTTTAGACCAGCCAGCGCCACGTCGTTACGCTCACCGGTGAGTTGACCTTGTGTATCCACCAATTTCTTGGGCACGATGAACAGCGAAATACCTTTGGTGCCAGGTATGGTTTGGCCATCTGGGCCAGGGATTTTGGCCAACACCAAATGAATGATGTTCTCGGTCAACTCGTGGTCGCCGGTGGAGATCCACATTTTGTTGCCTTTGAGGCGATAGCGCGGTCCCAGTGGGTCTTGTGCGTGGTCATCACCATCGGGCGTGGCGCGGGTGGCCACATCCGACAAGGAAGACCCCGCTTGCGGTTCACTCAAGCACATGGTGCCGGCAAATCGGCCGTTGAACTCGTTCAGCGCAAACACCTGTTTTTGCAAGTCTGTGCCGTGTTTCATCAGCAAATTGGCGTTGCCCACGGTCAACATCCCGCCACCGATGCTGACAGATGCACAAGCGAAAAACGCATTCGCGGCTGCTTCCACGGTGTAAGGCAGTTGCATGCCGCCGATGTCAAAGTCTTGCGCCGCACTCAACATGCCGCTTTGCACATAGGCGTCATGCGCATCTTGGGTGCAGGCGGGCAAGATGACCTTTTCGCCATCAAAAGCGGGTTCTTGAATGTCTACCGTGCGGTTGAATGGCGCGTATTTGTCACGGGCAATGCGCTCGCAGGTTTCGAGCACCGCGTCAAAGGTCTCGCGCGAGTGATCGGCAAAACGCCCCCGCTGATTCAGTTGTTCTGTCTGTAGCCAGTCGTATAACAAAAAATCAACCGTGGGGCGAAGTGACATGCCTTAAAGCACCTCAAAGATACCCGCCGCACCCATGCCACCGCCAATGCACATGGTCACGCAAACGCGCTTGGCACCCCGGCGTTTGCCCTCGATCAAGGCGTGGCCAGTCAAACGTTGACCGCTGACACCATAAGGGTGGCCTACGGCAATCGCACCGCCGTTGACATTGAGCAACTCGGGGGGAATACCCAGCTTGTCACGGCAGTACAGCACCTGCACCGCAAAAGCTTCGTTCAATTCCCACAGGTCGATGTCTTGGATGCTCAGGCCCAGGCGTTTCAACACCTTGGGAATGGCATAGACCGGACCAATGCCCATTTCATCGGGCTCGCAACCGGCGACGGCAAAGCCCAAGAAGCGACCCAAGGGTTTCAAATTGTGTTTGACCGCATAGTCTTCGCTGGTCACCACGCAAGCACCTGCGCCATCGGAAAACTGCGAGGCGTTGCCCGCAGACACCACGCCACCGGGCATGGCGGGTTTGATGCCCGAGATACCTTCGACGGTGGTGCCTTCGCGCAACCCCTCATCGGCGCTGACGGTGACTTGCTTGGTCATCATGCCCATGACCTTGTCGACCACACCAGCTTGCACCGTGATAGCGGCAATTTCATCGTTGAACTTGCCCGCCGCTTGGGCCGCACAGGCTTTTTGCTGGCTGGCCGCACCGTACTCGTCCATCGCATCGCGGCCGATGTGGTAGCGCTTGGCCACTTGTTCGGCGGTTTGCAGCATGTTCCAGTAGATCTCGGGCTTCTTTTTGTTGAGCGCGGGGTCCATCA
>DAIQOH010000050.1:0-11408 GCA_036787995.1 Limnohabitans sp.
CTTTCGTGGACAGGTGCAATCGGGACTCCATCGCTTTTTTATTCGTTTTTATGGAGTCCCTGAATGGGCAACAAACTGTACGTCGGCAATCTGCCATATTCCGTTCGCGATGGCGATTTGGAACAATCTTTTGGTCAATTTGGCACAGTCACCAGCGCCAAAGTCATGATGGAGCGCGACACAGGTCGCTCTAAAGGCTTTGGCTTTGTTGAAATGGCCAGTGACGCAGAAGCACAAGCCGCTATCAATGGGATGAATGGTCAGCCTCTAGGTGGTCGTAGCCTGGTTGTGAATGAAGCCAGACCCATGGAGCCTCGACCACCACGCAGTGGCGGCGGCTACGGCGGTGGTGGTGGTGGTGGCTATGGTGGTGGTGGCCGCGAAGGCGGTTACGGCGGCGGCGGCGGTCGTCGTGAAGGCGGCGGTGGTTATGGCGGCGGTGGTCGTCGTGAAGGCGCTGGCGGTGGCAATGATGGGAATTTTCGCAGCCCCTATGGCGGCGGTTCCAGACAAAACAATGGTTCCTCAGGTCGTAACGAGTATTGATTCATACGTGACTGATTAAAAGCGAAAAAAGGGCTTGGTTTTCCAAGCCCTTTTTCATGGTCTTTTGTGAGGCACCAAAACAGCTTTAACTCGGCCTTGCAATTGAAAATGCTGATTTAAATTATCGGCCTTCAGGTCATTGGCAGAAAAACGATTCTCACCTCTTTCAATTTTGACGGGCGCATAAGTTAATACACTGTCAGTATTGGCAAACAAATGAATGAATTCGCTGCGTAGCGTGATCGGGGGGTCAAGAGTTCCAGCCCCCTCTTTATGAACGACGGCTTCCCCAATGAGTTGTATTTCGGAACCGTCTTCATTCGATAAAGAGCGCTTAGCGACAGCCGTGGTTAAACGCCCAGAATGAGAAACCGCATAAACCACTGGCTTTTCTACCAAATTGGTCAGCGTGTCTGGGTAATGAACGGATGATTCACCCTGTAAAAAGGACTTGAGTTGCCCATCTAAAGAATAAACTTTTAAAGTAAAACTGCGAGCAAAGTAGTCTGGCTCGTGTGAAGGTGGCACTGCAAATCCCGGCATCAAGGCTTGAGGGGCATTTCGAACCAACCACACGCTTACACACAGCAACATGACCAACAATGCCATGGGTAACCAAGCAAGCGCCGTTTCTAAATGCACACGCCAAACGGAAGTCTTGGATACAGATGACAAACGAGGCAAACGGTTCATTTCAAGGCATCTTGTAATAAATGATCATATTTACCGCTTGCATGTAACAGCAAATCACATACTTCTCTTACAGCGCCATGACCTGCGACTTGTTGTGTTATCCAGTCAACGCGTCTCAAAACCTCATGATGTGCATTGGGAGGGGCACATGAAAAAACCGAGGGTATGAGCATGGGTAAGTCTGGCCAGTCATCGCCCATAGCAGCAACTTGCGCCCAAGAAAGTTTGAGTTGTTGCAAGACTTGTTCTGCCGCCAGTTTTTTATTCATGACGCCCGCTTGGATATTTTCAATACCCAAGTCAGCCAATCTTTGACGCAACGCTTGGCTATCGCGCCCAGAAATAACAGCGACCTTGATTCCGCTTGTTTGCAATAATTTGATGCCGTGACCATCCAAGGTATTAAAACACTTGGTTTGTTCACCATCATGGGTATAGAGCAAACCACCTTCAGTCAATACACCATCTACATCTAGCAACAAAAGCTGAACGGATTGCGCTTTGTCAAGCACGTCTGGCGATATGGTTTTGCGCTGTGACATCAAATGACCTTGGCTCGCATCAAATCATTGCTGTTGAGCGCCCCACATAAGTGCTGGTTCTGATCCACAACCAATAAACTGGTAATTTGCCTTTGTTCCATCAACTGAGCGGCCTCTGCAGCTAATGCTTCTTTGCGAATGGTGGTTGGCTGCGATTTCATGACATCCTTCGCTGTTAACTGGCGTACATCCACCCCTTTTTCAATCAAGCGACGCAAGTCACCATCCGTGAAAATTCCCACGACGTAACCCTCATCGTCCACGATGGCAGATGCCCCCAGCCCTTTTTGACTCATCACCTTCATCAAATCCAAAAAGTTAGCATCCCCTTTTACGCTAGGCACAGCGTCTTCAATGCGCATGACATCGCTAACAAGGGTTAACAATCGACGCCCTAAAGAGCCACCGGGATGCGAGCGTGCAAAGTCAGTTGCTTTGAAGCCCCTGGCATCCAAAACAGAAACAGCCAATGCATCTCCTAATGCCAACTGCGCCGTTGTACTGGCTGTAGGCGCCAAATTCATTGGACACGCCTCTCTTTTGACCTCACTGATCAACACCATGTGTGCATGTTCTGCAAGCGTCGAATGTATATTGCCAGTGATTGCAATCAGAACAATACCTTCGCGTTTGATCATTGGCAAAATAGCGGACAACTCTTCGCTTTCACCGCTGTTAGAAAGCGCAAGAACGACGTCGTCTCTGGTAACCATTCCAAGATCACCATGACTGGCTTCAGCTGGATGAACAAAAAAAGCAGGCGTCCCCGTGGATGCGAGGGTAGCTGCAATTTTTCTTCCAATGTGGCCGCTTTTTCCCATACCCATAACAACCACACGGCCCTTGACATGGAGTAAGGCCTGAACGGCTAAAACAAAATCTGAACCCAAGTGGGTTTTCAAAGCCAATATTGCTTCGGCTTCTATGGTCAGCACCTCGGCGGCCAAAGCCAACATTTTTTCTGATTGATCGATGGTGAAGTCGTTCATAACGGCGATTATGCAGTGGCTTATTTGCCTATGCAAAAGCGAGAAAAAATCTCACCCAGCAAATCATCGGCAGTCATATGGCCTGTCAATAATGAGAGCTGTGCTTGTCCGTACCTCAATTCTTCGGCCATCAAGTCAAGTGGTGCAGGCCTGTGTTTCACATGACTCAAGGCTTGTTTTGTATGTTCTTGAACTTTCTCTAGGGCTTGGACATGCCTGGCTCGTGCTGTAAAAGCCCCTTGTTGGTAATTGAGTTCCCAACCGACACTTTGAAGTAAAAATAAACGCAATTCGTCGATACCTTGCCCTGTTTTGGCGGATATATAAATTTGATACGGCTTAACTGCCTGATTTTGCGCTTGACTCAGCAAATCAGCTTTGTTAAAAACATGCAGCAATGGTGCTTCTTTGTTTTTTTTCTGATTTATTTCGGCTTCTAAGTTTTGCTGGTTTTTTATATAGCCATCATCTTGCATTAGACCCAAGTCATACAAAAGCAAAACCACATCAGCTTGGCTGACTTGTGACCATGCGCGTGAAATGCCTATTTTTTCGACCTCATCAGCACTCTCCATATCACGCAAGCCGGCCGTATCCATGACATGCAGTGGCACGCCCTCAATATGAATGGTTTGGCTTAAAACATCTCTTGTTGTGCCCGCAATAGGCGTCACAATTGCCGTCTCTTCGCCTGTTAACGCATTCAACAAAGAACTTTTTCCAGCATTGGGCTGACCAGCAATCACCAGCTTTATACCGTCGCGCAGCAAAACACCTTGACGCGCTTGGCTTAATAACTTGTGGATTTCTGACAAAACATCCGTTAATTCAGAAGCCACATCGGCTTTTTCCACAAAGTCAATGTCTTCTTCTGGAAAATCTAAACAAGCCTCAACCAACATACGCATGTGTGTCAATCGATCCTGGAGCTTATCGACCTCTTTTGAAAATACCCCTATGAAAGACTGCCCCGCACCACGTGCCGCAGCCTGGGTTTGTGCATCAATCAAGTCTGAAACGGCTTCTGCTTGCGCCAAGTCTAATTTGTTATTTAGAAATGCGCGTTGTGTAAATTCACCCGGCATGGCTCGTCGTAAGCCGTCCAATTTCACTGCGCCATTAACGGAAAAAGCCAAGCATCGATCGACAACCATAGACATAACGGCAGGGCCTCCATGGCCTTGCAGTTCCAGTACATCTTCTCCGGTGTAACTGTGTGGTGCCTGAAAAAACAAAGCCAAGACTTGATCAAGTCTAGTACCTTGTGCATCGGTTATCCAAACCAAATGTGCGTGTCTAGGTTGTAAATGGTGTTGGCAAAGTGCGTTTGCATATGCGTGCAAATTTTTGCCACTGATACGCACCACGCCCACCGCTCCTTTACCCGATGGCGTGGCTATGGCGATGATAGGTGCATCGCGCTCACTCAGCATGGTTTATTTCAAAACACCTAACTGTTTGTTGATCATCCATTGTTGGGCGATCGACAAAATATTATTCGACAACCAATACAAGACCAAGCCCGCAGGAAAAAAGAAGAACATCACACTGAAAGCCAATGGCATGATCCACATCATTTTTGCTTGGACAGGGTCTGGAGGCGTTGGGTTTAACCATGTTTGAAGCAAAGAGGTTGCCGTCATGAGCAAAGGCAAAATAAACCAAGGGTCGGGTGCGGCCAAATCGTGAACCCAACCCACCCACGGTGCATTGCGCATTTCTACAGATGAAAGCAAAACCCAATAAAGCGCAATAAAGAAAGGAATTTGTACCGCAATCGGCAAGCAACCCCCCAAAGGATTGACTTTTTCCTCTCTGTATATTTTCATCATCTCCATTTGCATTTGTTGCGGGTTGTCTTTTAAGCGCTCACGCATTTCCATGATCTTGGGATTAATCGCTTTCATCTTTCCCATGCTTTTATAGGCTTGTGAATTCAACCAGTAGAAAGCTATTTTCAATAAAACGACCAAGGCAACGATGGACCAACCCCAGTTACCAATGAAACCAAATAATTTATCTAATAACCAATAAAGTGGTTTAGCCAAAATCGTCAGCCACCCATAGTCTTTGACTAACTCCAAACCAGGGTATAAATTCTCAAGCAGTTTTTCCTCTTGAGGACCCACAAACAATTTGGCTTGGTGTATCGACTGACTCTCATTGGCTTGCGTTGGAAGTGGCACAACCATGCCTACAGAATACAAATTGTTGTCGATTTTGCGAGCATAAATATCACGGGTTTGTGCGTCATCCATTAACCATGCGGATGCAAAATAATGTTGCACCATGGCCACATAGCCTATGTCTGATTTCTTTTCAAAGTCTGCTTTATTTTTTTCAATGTCTGCAAATTCAACTTTTTGGTATTTTTTCGCACTGGTATAAACCGCAGGTCCAGTGAAAGTTGAATAAAACGAGGACTCCCCTTCTGGTTTATTGCCGTCTCTGACCAATTGCACATAAATTTGCGGTGTAATTGATTGGCCTGATTGGTTCAAAATTTCATGTTGGACACCAATCACATAGCTTTTCTTGTGAAGCGTATAGGATTTGATCAGTTTGACGCCACCCATTACATCTGATTCAAATCGCAAAACCAAACTGTCTTCACCATCTTTGAAACGGCTTGGCGACACAAGTCGCATCGCTGTTTTATGTGTCGGCCATGCGGTCCCAACTGGGGCGCCAACCAAGCCCGTTTGAGCCAAATAAACACGTTCTTTGCTGTTGTCCATCAATACAACGTTGCTGTCTTGGTGGTGCGCATCTTTATGCTGGATCAATTCGGCGCGAGTCACATTAGCACCTAAATGATCGAATCGCAATTTCAAAACATCTGTTTCAATTTCAAGTGCAGATGCCGTATCGTGGGTCGTTGCATTGTTTGTTTCTGAAGGCAAACTTGGCATGGACTCCTGAACGACAGCGGTCGGAGGGGTATTGGGTGTTTGCGTGGCAACATTTGTTGCAACAGGATTTACGCTTGGGAAAAATGTTGGCTTTTTTCCGTTGTGAATTTGCCATTGGTCCCATAGCATGATCACCGAAAAACCAAAAACAACCCAAAGAATAGTGCGGCGAATATCGTTCATTGTGTTTCTGCAATCTTTGTCGAAGTTGAAATGACTTCTGTTTTTTTCATGAGTGAAAACAGCGAAGGAACGGGGTCATGGCCTGCGTCACACCAAGGGTGACAGCGCGCTAATCGATGAAGCGTCAGATAACCGCCTTTAGCACTGCCGTGTTTTTCTAATGCCTCAATGGCATATACAGAGCACGTTGGCTCAAATCGACAGGCGGTCCCTAGCCAAGGGCTCAACAGCAAGCGATAGGCTTTGACAGATGTTATTAATGCTGTTTGAATCATGTAGAAAGGGCCGTTTGAATGAGTTGTTGTAATTCGTCTCGCACTGCTTTTTTCAAGTTCTCAGAACTGGCGCTGCAGAATTGATGGGTATCAAATGTTTTGCGCAAACGAATCACCCTGTCTGCTTGTGGTAGCGTCGCCAATTCTTCAATGCTCAGTGCATAAATTTGACGTTTAATCAAATTCCTTGTCACCGACTTGCGTGCCCAACGTTTAGGAACGACCGCGCCTATGCGACTTGATATGGGGTTGTTTTGTTGATGTAGTGCAAAATGTGATGTGACGGCCACAATACCAGCGGCCATAACAGCATCAAACTCTGACCGCAACTTCAGTTTGTCCACGAGACAATGCAAGTGGCTGACAAACCTGACAGCAAGAGATTAAACAGCCAGGCGTTTACGGCCTTTCGCACGGCGCGCATTGATGACGGCGCGTCCTCCGCGAGTTTTCATGCGAACCAAAAAACCATGGGTGCGGGCGCGACGTGTTTTAGAAGGTTGGTAAGTACGTTTCATTTTGAAAATGCTATTCGATGAGGAAACCTTGCATTATCTCTCAATTCAAACAAGTCACCAAGTTTTCTTAAGGCGATTTCTGAAGTTTGAATGCATTCGTTTCATGTTTTTAGTTTTCTGTGGATAAATTTTTGATAAGGCCTCTGAATTAGCGCTTAAAATAACATTTATCCACAGATTGATTTCATTTTGAACGATTCATTGCTTCCCCCATTACATGCTGGCGCTTCTGCTGATGCTGGAGAAGCTTTGTGGCAAGCGTGCGTAGATCAATTGGCACAAGAACTACCCGAACAACAGTTTAATACCTGGATTCGCCCCCTAAATGCCAAGTTTTCTGAAGACTTTTCTCGTATTCAGATTGAAGTCGCCAACCGTTTCAAATTAGATTGGATTCGCGCGCAATATGCTGGCCGCTTGTCGGCTTTACTGTTGCAGTTGTATGGGCAGGTTATTCAAATCGATTTTTCTTTGGCTCCCAAAGAGGCGCCTCAGCGCTTTCCTGTTGCAAGAGTTATGCACGAAGCGGAAGATCTCCCAACCGCGCTTGGTACAGGTAGCGATACAGGCATGCAAGCGTTTAAAAACCGTATCAATACCAGCTTGTGTTTTGATAACTTGGTCGAAGGCACAGCCAATCGCATGGGACGTGCTGCAGCCATGCATGTGGCGAATGTACCCGGTCAACTCTACAACCCCTTGTTCATATACGGTGGCGTTGGTTTAGGCAAAACCCATTTAATGCATGCCGTTGGCAACCAATTGCTGCTCAATCGGCCGGACGCCAAAGTTTTGTATATCCATGCGGAACAGTTCGTCTCTGATGTGGTGAAGGCCTATCAGAGAAAAACGTTTGATGAATTCAAGCAGTATTACCATTCGCTAGATCTTTTGCTGATCGATGACGTTCAGTTTTTTGCCAATAAAGACCGAACACAAGAGGAGTTTTTCAACGCATTTGAAGCGCTACTGACCAAAAAATCCCATATCGTGATGACCAGCGATACCTATCCCAAAGGTCTTACGGATATACATGAGCGCTTGGTTTCGCGTTTTGATTCGGGCTTGACGGTTGCCATTGAGCCACCAGAACTTGAGATGCGTGTAGCCATTCTGATTGCCAAAGCACGCAGCGAGGGCTCAGAAATGCCTGAAGAAGTGGCTTTCTTTGTTGCGAAAAATGTTCGCTCTAATGTGAGAGAACTGGAAGGTGCTCTTAGAAAAATCTTGGCATACTCGCGCTTTAACCAAAAAGACGTGTCTATTCAACTGGCAAGAGATGCCTTAAGAGACTTGCTGTCCATACAAAACAGACAAATTTCTGTTGAAAATATCCAAAAAACCGTTGCTGACTATTACAAAATCAAAGTCGCCGACATGTATTCGAAAAAGCGACCCGCTTCTATCGCACGGCCGCGACAAATTGCCATGTACTTGGCCAAAGAGTTAACCCAAAAAAGCTTGCCTGAAATTGGGGAATTGTTTGGCGGACGCGATCACACCACGGTATTGCATGCAGTTAGAAAAATTTCAGCAGAACGTCAAACCTTAAGTGATTTGAACCAACAACTGCATGTACTTGAACAAACCCTTAAAGGATAAAACCATTGGCTTATCTTGAAAACCCTGTGAACAAATCTGGCATAACCCCTGGGTTATCCACAGGCCATGGCTTCATTTCAAAGTTATCCTATTCAAACTTCGAATCTGCTGGGGTGTTTCACACATGGTTTGATGGTCATCAAGTAGTTGAAATAAAAGTGGAAAATACACTTTTCCACATTGGGTGATGCCCCTTACTACTACCACTATTGAGATATAAAGACATTAAAGAAGAGGATGACATGATTGTTTTGAAAGCGAGTCAAGAAAACATCGTTGCTGCTTTGCAATCGGTAGTTGGTATTGTTGAACGTCGTCACACATTGCCCATCTTGGCCAATGTGATGATTCATAAAACACCGCAGTCGGTTCAATTGACCAGCAGTGACCTAGAGATTCAAATTCGTACTGACGCAGACTTGGGTGGTGACAAGTCCAACTTCACAACCACGGTAGGTGCGCGAAAGCTGATGGATATTTTGCGTTCCATGCCTAGCGATCAGATGGTCAGTTTGGAGTCACAACAAAATAAATTGATTCTTAAAAGCGGCAAAAGCCGCTTTACGCTTCAAACCTTGCCAGCAGAAGATTTTCCTTTGGTGCAAGAGTCGCCCAACTATGGACCTTTGTTCAGTATTCCTCAAAAGACACTTAAAGCACTTTTGCAACAAGTGTCATTTGCCATGGCAGTTCATGACATACGTTATTACCTGAATGGCATTTTGTTTGTGGCTGAAGGCAAGCAGCTCAGTTTGGTGGCTACGGATGGCCACCGCCTGGCATATACATCTGCGACTTTAGAGGTTGAAGTACCTAAGCAAGAAGTGATATTGCCACGTAAAACGGTATTGGAAATGTTGCGCTTGCTCAGTGACAAAGACGGCATGATTGATATGCAATTTGCCAATAACCAAGCCAAATTCAAATTTGAAGGCAAAGAATTTGTCACCAAATTGGTAGAGGGTAAATTTCCTGACTACAACCGTGTGATTCCGAAAAACCATAAAAATACGGTGACCTTGGGTCGCACGAATTTGTTGAGTACCTTGCAACGAACGGCTATTTTGACCAGCGATAAATTCAAAGGCGTGCGCATCAATCTTGAAACAGGCATGTTGCGTGTAGCGGCCAGTAACGCTGAGCAAGAAGAAGCTGTAGATGAAATTGAAATCGATTACAACGGTGACAGCATTGAAATTGGTTTTAACGTCACTTACCTCATTGATGTTTTAACCAATATGACGCAAGACATGGTTCGCATGGATTTAGCAGATTCAAACAGCTCCGTATTGGTAACCATGGCTGAAAATCCCAGCTTCAAGTATGTCGTGATGCCCATGCGCATTTAATGTTTTGACTTTTTGTGCCGTGTGCACAGTGAATTGAGTTATGAATCCCTCACAAGAATTACCTGAAGAAGGTGCGCTGCCTTTTCAAGCTTTGGCTGACCAAGCGTATGGTGAAAGTTCAATCCAAATACTTGAAGGATTGGAAGCCGTTCGCAAACGCCCAGGCATGTACATCGGCGACACGTCTGATGGCACGGGTTTGCACCACTTGGTATTCGAAGTGGTGGACAACTCGATTGACGAGGCTTTGGCCGGACACTGCGATGACATCGTGGTGACCATACATTCGGACAACTCCATCAGTGTGACCGACAACGGCCGTGGCATCCCCACGGGCGTGAAGATGGACGATAAGCATGAACCTCGACGCAGCGCCGCAGAAATCGCTTTGACCGAATTGCATGCGGGTGGCAAATTCAACCAGAACAGTTACAAAGTGTCCGGTGGATTGCATGGTGTGGGCGTCTCTTGTGTGAATGCATTGTCCAAATGGTTGCGTTTGGTGGTGCGTCGTGATGGCAAGGTGCACACCATTGAGTTTGCCAAAGGCTTTGTGCAAAACCGTTTGCTCGAAACTGTCGATGGCGTGGAAGTCTCTCCCATGCGTATCACGGGAGATACCGACAAGCGAGGTACCGAGGTGCACTTTTTGCCCGACACCGACATCTTTGTTCAAAACCACGAGTTTCACTACGAGATTTTGAGCAAGCGTTTGCGCGAACTCAGTTATTTGAACAATGGCGTGCGCATCCGTTTGATGGACGAGCGAACGGGCAAAAGCGACGACTATTCGGGTGCGGGCGGGGTGGCGGGTTTTGTGCAGTTCATCAACGCGGGCAAAAAAGTGTTGCATCCCAATGCGTTTTACGCCGAGGGTGAGCGTCCCGCTGAAAGTTATGGGGGTATTCCTGGCACCCACATAGGCGTGGAAGTGGCCATGCAATGGAACGAGAGTTACAACGAGAGTGTGCTTTGTTTCACGAACAACATCCCACAACGCGATGGTGGTACCCATCTCACCGGTTTGCGCGCCGCCATGACGCGAGTCATCAACAAATACATCGAAGAAAACGACTTGGCGAAAAAAGCCAAGGTCGAAGTGACGGGCGATGACATGCGCGAAGGCTTGTGTTGTGTGTTGTCGGTGAAAGTACCCGAGCCGAAGTTTTCCAGCCAAACCAAAGACAAGCTGGTGTCCAGTGAAGTGCGCGCGCCGGTGGAAGACATCGTAGGTAAGGTGCTTGGCGATTATTTGCAAGAGCGTCCCAACGACGCCAAGATGATTTGCGGCAAGATCATCGACGCGGCCCGTGCCCGTGAAGCGGCGCGCAAAGCGCGTGAGATGACACGGCGCAAAGGCGTGCTCGATGGCATGGGCTTGCCTGGCAAGCTGGCCGATTGCCAAGAGAAAGACCCGGCGCTGTGCGAGATTTACATCGTTGAGGGTGACTCCGCCGGCGGCTCGGCCAAGCAAGGCCGCGACCGCAAGTTCCAAGCGATTCTTCCCCTGCGCGGCAAGATTTTGAATGTGGAAAAAGCGCGTTACGAAAAGCTTTTAACCAGCAATGAAATTTTGACGCTGATCACCGCGTTGGGCACCGGCATTGGCAAGGTGAGCGCCGAATCGGGCAAGTCGGGGACGGATGATTTCAACATCGACAAACTCCGCTATCACCGCATCATCATCATGACCGATGCGGATGTGGATGGCGCGCACATTCGCACGCTGCTCTTGACCTTCTTTTACCGCCAAATGCCCGAGTTGGTCGAGCGCGGCCACATCTACATTGCCCAGCCCC
>DAIQOH010000051.1:0-11361 GCA_036787995.1 Limnohabitans sp.
ACGTGACTGCATTAGAGTATGAAAATAAGCACCTTAAACAGGTCTTTTGAGGTTGCTCATGTCACATTTGATTTATGCCACGGTCACGGCCAGCGTCTCTGAGCTCAAGAAAAACCCCATGGGAACGGTGTCAGCGGGGCAGGGCCAGACGGTGGCCATCCTCAACCGCAATGCACCCGCTTTTTATTGCGTGCCTGCGGGTGCGTATGAGGCATTGATCGACCGTTTGGAGGACATGGAACTCAATGCCATTGCCGATGCCCGTGCAAGTGAACCCGTGATCAAGGTCACGCTCGATGAGCTCTGAGCTGGCCTATTCATTGGCCTTTGTGCCACAGGCCCTCAAGGAATGGAAGAAGCTCGACCCTCACACGCGTCAGCTTTTCAAGGCCCGGCTGATCGAACGCCTAGGGATGCCACGGGTGGCCTCAGCCCAATTGCGTGGGCACCCTGACCGTTACAAAATCAAATTGCGAGCCTTGGGTTATCGCCTGGTTTATGAAGTACGCGACCAAGAGGTGCTGGTGGTGGTCGTTGCCGTCGGTCGGCGTGACGGCAACGCGGTTTATCTCACTGCAGATGGAAGAGACAGCGCAACGCATTGAGCTTGCGCCATGCCGTCTGTTACCTCGCCCCAAACACCGCTGTCCCCACCCGCACCAGGGTGCTGCCGGCTTGCACCGCGGCTTCCAGGTCTGCGCTCATGCCCATGGACAAGGTATCAAAGTTCGGCAAGCCCAAGGCGGCTTGCAGTTCATCAAACAAGCGTTTGGCTTGGGCATGCACCGCTGCCTGAGCGTCAAAGCCCGTCACCGGATCGGGGATGGTCATGAGGCCTCGCAAGGCCAGTCGCGGCAAGGCCGCCACCGCTTGGGCCAAAGCCAACGCATCCGCAGGCGCCACACCGGCTTTGGTGGGTCCACCGTCGATATTGACTTGCAAACACACTTGCAACGGGGGCAAATGCACCGGGCGTTGCTCGCTCAGGCGCTGGGCGATTTTCAAACGGTCCACGCTGTGCACCCAGTCAAAGTGTTCGGCCACCAAACGGGTTTTGTTGCTTTGCAGGGGGCCTATGCAATGCCACACCAAACCCGCCACGCCTTGGAGGGCGGCGATTTTGTCCACGCCTTCTTGCACATAGTTTTCGCCAAAGTCGCGCTGGCCCAAGGCGGCGACAGCAGCAACTTGCTTGGCAGGAAAGGTTTTGGAGACAGCCAGCAATTGCACGCTGTGGGCTTGCCGTCCCGATTGGACCTGGGCTTGTGTGATGCGTTCACATACGGCTTGATAACGACGACTCAGTTCATCCATGATGAGACTGTAACAAGCGACACCCTGTGAACCACACCCTGCACCATTGGCTGACACATACCCTGGCTTGGGGAGGCTCTGACTTGCATTTAAGCGCGGGGGCATCTCCCATGGCCAGGGTGCTGGGGGAACTGCAAACACTGGACGCCGCCCCGATCAACAGCGACGCCTTGGCGCAAGCATTGCAAACACTGCTGCCTGAATGGTTGGGCCACGAAGACCATGACAGCGCTGTCGCCATCGAAGGTGTGGGGCGTTTTCGGGTGAATGTGTTTGCGCAAGCGCGGGGGTGGTCCAGCGTGTGGCGTTGCATCCCCGAGCACATTCCCTCTGTGCAGGCATTACACCTTCCCACCTGCTTGCCACAGTGGTTGCAACACCCCCATGGCTTGCTGCTGGTCACAGGTGCCACGGGGTCTGGCAAATCCACCACCTTGGCCGCCTTGCTGGCCCACCTCAACCAGACCCAGCCTTTGCACATCCTCACGCTAGAAGACCCCATCGAGTTTGTCCACACAAACCAACGCAGCTTGGTACAACAACGCAATGTGCCAGGCCACAGCGCTGACTTTGCCACGGCCTTACGCGCTGCGTTGCGCCAAGACCCTGATGTGATTTTGGTGGGCGAGTTGCGCGACCTTGAAACCATACAACTGGCTTTGCGCGCCGCAGAAACCGGGCACCTGGTGCTGGCCACGCTGCACACGCGCAGCGCCACCCAAGCGATTGAGCGCTTGGTCGACGTTTTTCCGGGGGAAGAAAAGGCTTTGATTCGTCAGCAACTCAGCCTGTCTTTGCTGGGTGTGGTGCACCAAGTCTTGTGCAAAAGCGCTGATGGCCGTCGCCGTGTGGCTGCCCACGAAGTGCTGTACGCCACACCGGCTGTGCGGCAAATGGTCCGCGACAACAAGGCTGCCCAGCTGCCCAATGCCTTGCAAACCGGGTCACAGTTTGGCATGCAGACCTTGGCGCAAAGCCTCGCGCAACTGCAAACCCAAGGCGTGATTTCGGCAAACGAGTTGGCACGCCACGCTGGCTAGCTAAGATAGCTGCATTGCATTTTCAGAAAGTGATGTCCCATGGCGCGCACCAACCCTAAAACCTACGAATCCTGTACACCCACCAAAGTGGCTTTCATTGGCTTGGGCGTGATGGGCTACCCCATGGCCGGTCATTTGGCGTTGGCCGGTCACCATGTCACGGTCTACAACCGCAACCCCGCCAAGGCCAAAGACTGGTGCGCTGAATTTCCTGGCCATGCCAGTGCAGCCACACCTCGTGAAGCAGCCCTGGGCGCAGACATGGTGTTTTGTTGTGTCGGTAACGACAACGATTTACGCGCCGTCATGTTGGGGGCCGATGGCGCCTTGGCCGGCACCCAAGCCGGTGCCCTGCTGATCGACCACACCACCGCTTCGGCCAATGTGGCGCGTGAATTGTTTGCTGCTGCCAAAGCCAAGGGCGTGCATTTTGTGGATGCCCCCGTCTCTGGTGGCGAAGCCGGTGCCATCAACGGCATGCTCACCGTCATGTGCGGTGGCGAGTCTGCGGCTTTTGACCGCGCCAAGCCTGTGGGCATGGCCTTCTCCAAAGCCTTTACCTTGATGGGCGACAGCGGTGCCGGTCAACTCACCAAAATGGTCAACCAAATTTGCATTGCCGGTTTGGTTCAAGGCTTGTCTGAGGGTATAGCTTTTGGCATGAAAGCCGGCCTGGACATGGCGCAGGTGTTGGAGGTGATTGGCAAAGGTGCAGCGCAAAGCTGGCAAATGGACAACCGCGGCAAAACCATGGTCGCCGATAAGTTTGATTTTGGCTTTGCGGTGGACTGGATGCGCAAAGACTTGGGGCTGGTCATGGATGAGGCCAAACGCAACGGGGCACGCGTGCCTGTCACGGCGCTGGTAGACCAGTTTTACGCGGATGTACAAGCCATGGGTGGTAACCGCTTTGACACCTCAAGCCTGATCAAACGGCTGCGCTAAAGCATTTATTTGGCAGGTGCAGCCGGCGGTGGCAACAGGTTGCGCAACTCTTCTTCGGTGATGGTTTCAAACAAACGCACCACCTTGTTGACACCACCTATGTTGCGGGTCAGATGGGTGGCGCTGTTGGCTTCACGCTGTGTGACGCGGCCCATCAAATACACCGTGCCGCGCTCTGTCACCACTTTAAAGGCATTGGCAAACAAATCTTTGCTGTCGACAAAACTGGCTTTCACCTTGGCCGTGACCAGCAAATCATTGGAGCGCTCTGACAGTGTAGACAAGGGCATGACGGATAACTCGTTCACCACCGACTTGACGTTTTCAATGCGCTCGACCAACTGCAACACACCTTGCCGGTCTTTCTCGGCAGTCACCTCACCCGTGAGCAAGACCTGTCGGTTAAAGCTGACGACATTCACATGCACACGCTCGCCCAAGTTATCGCGAATACGCGCCTGCGCGCGCAACTCAATTGCCTCGTCTTCCAGTTGAGCGCCCGAGGTGCGTCGGTCACTGGCCACCATGGCCGTACCTGCGACACCGGCAAACATCAAGGGGGCGCAAGCACCCAAGGTGCTTGCCAGCAACAAAGCGCCAAGGGCTTTGACAACAAAGGATGTGTTCATGGTGTGCTCTCCTGTTCACCTAATAACTGACTGTCCACCCCATCGCACAAACAGTGCAATACCAACAAATGGACCTCTTGAATTCTGGCGGTGCGGTCGTGGGGAACGCAAATATGCACATCGGTTTCACGCAGCACCTGGGCTATCTTGCCGCCCCCTTTGCCCGTGAGTGCCACCACAATCAAATCGCGCTCGTGCGCTGCTTCGATAGCGGCCAATACATTGCGCGAATTGCCGCTGGTCGAGATGGCCAGCAAGACATCGCCAGGTTGACCCAAGGCGCGCACTTGTTTGGAAAAAATATGGTCGAAGTGGTAGTCGTTGGCAATGGCCGTCAAGATGGAGCTGTCTGTCGACAAAGCAATTGCACCCAACTCGGGGCGTTCGCGCTCGAAACGCCCCACAAATTCAGCGGCGAAATGTTGCGCGTCAGCGGCTGAGCCACCATTGCCACAAGCCAATACCTTGCCACCACCGGTGACACACATCAACATAGCGCCTACCGCAGCGGCAATGGGTTTGCTTAAAACCTGGGCTGCTTGGTATTTCAGGTCAGCGCTGTCGATGAATTGCTGCTCTATGCGTTGCTCTAACATGGATGAATCATACCTTTGCACCGTTGCAGCGGGCTTCACTCTTCAAACGCGGCTTTGAGCCAGATCAAGTCTTCCGCCTGAAGCAAAACCACATCAAAGCGACAAGCCGGTGGTGAGTTGTACCTGCGCAAAAAATATTTGGCGGCATAGACAATGCGCCTGCGCTTGGCCGCGCTGATACTGGCAGCCGCACCGCCACAATGGTCGCTAGCGCGCGCTCTGACCTCGACAAACACCAAAGTGCCATCGCGGTCGCGCACAATCAGGTCTATTTCGCCGCCACCCCGCCCAGGTGTTCGGTAGTTGCGCACGATCAAGGTCATGCCTTGGTCATGCAAATGACGCCATGCACGCAGCTCAGCTGCATCGCCGCGTTGCTTGGTGTTGGGTACAGGGAGAGAGGTGTTCAGTGGTTTCACGTTTTGATTCAGCCTTGAGCGCAGCACACGATGCAAGCGCCGCCCAAGACCACCCAGCGGCTTGCTTGTATGTGCTGGCCACGCCCATAGGCAATTTGGCAGACATCGGTTTAAGGGCTTTGCATGTGCTGACACTGGCAGATGTATTGGCCTGCGAAGACACGCGCCACAGCCAGACGCTGTTGCGAGGTTATGGCATAGACAAACCTTCAAGTGCTTTTTTAGCACTGCACCAACACAATGAAACAAGCGCAGCAGCGCAAGTGATTGTGCGACTGCAAAGCGGTCAACGGGTGGTTTATTTGAGTGACGCAGGTACACCCGCCATCAGCGATCCGGGTGCCAAATTGGTGGCCTTGGTACAAACGGCGGGCTTCAGAGTTATCCCTATTCCAGGTGCTAGCAGCGTGACAGCCATGCTCAGCGTCAGCGGCTGCGAGGGTGACGGGAGTTTTGTGTTTCTGGGGTTTTTGCCCAGCAAATCCACCGAGCGACAAAAGGCGGTACAACGCTTGTCGAACGAGCCGCGAACGCAGGTTTTTTTAGAGGCACCCCACCGCATCCAAGCCTTGGCCAAAGACTTGCAAGCATTGGGCGAGCGAGAACTCAGCGTCGGGCGAGAACTCAGCAAACAATTTGAAGAAGTTGCGCGCATGCCCGCACAAGCATTCATGGAATGGTTAGAGACCCACCCACACCGCGCCAAAGGTGAATTTGCCATGGTGTTGCATCCCTTGGCGCTAGAGAACACGGGCTTGGCAGAGGCCGAGCGGGTGCTGGACTTGTTATTGACGGAGCTGCCCGTGAAAACCGCTGTCAAACTCGCTGCTGATATCAGTGGTGCGCCTCGCAATGCGTTGTATGCATGGGCCTTGCAAAAAAAACCGACACCAGGCAATGACTGAGGTTCAGATCACCAGGTTTTGCGGCTTGTTGGCAACCAAGGCTTCTATGTTGTCAATCAGCTGATCAGCCAAAAATTGCATGGCCTGATCAGAAGCCCAGGCCACATGCGGTGTCAAAATGAAGTTCGGTGTACGAATGTCCAGCAAAGGGTTGCCGTTGATGGGTGGCTCTTGGCTGAGCACGTCAAAGCCTGCACCCGCAATCACGCCGTTCTCCAAGGCCTCTTTCAAAGCAGTTTCATCAACCAAACCCCCGCGTGAGGTGTTGACCAGCAAAGCGCTGCGCTTCATTTGCTGCAACTGCCGCTTGCCGATGAAATGCCTTGAGGCAGGTGTGAGTGGACAGTGCAAACTGATGATGTCGGATTCAGCGAACACCTGCTCGGGTGGCACAAAATCCACGCCGGTCGCCTTGGGAGGTGCATGGTCGGCAAATAACACCTTCATACCCAACGCACGTGCAATCTGCGCAGTGGCTTGCCCCAACACACCTTCACCAAAAATACCCAAGGTGCTGCCATGCAAATCGCGTATGGGGTAATCGAAAAAACAAAACTGTGTTTCTTTTTGCCAGCGGCCGTGGAGCACATCCTCACGGTAAGCCATCAGGTTGCGGCGTAGGGCAAAAATCAAGGCGAACGCATGCTCAGGCACGGTGTGAACCGCATAGTTGCGAATATTGGTCACAGCCACACCACGTTCTCGGCATGCGTCCACATCGATCACGTCGTAGCCAGTGGCGGCAACGGCAATCCATTTCAGGTCGGGCAGTTGCGCCAGTGTGTCACGCCGAATAGGCACTTTGTTGGTGATGGCAACCGTAGCGCCTCTCAAACGTTCTGCAACTTCATGGGGATGGGTTTGCACATGCTCCACCCAGGTATGGGCAAAACCCGGTTTGCGAACCTCGGCCTTTAACGATTGCCTGTCCAGAAACACAATATGGTGCATGTGCCTTCCCAAGAAAGCGGGTTAAAAGATCAATGGTAGCGACTGACCATGGCATCCAGTGACACGACTTTGATGCTGGCTGCTTTGCCAGCACAGCCAAACGCTTCAAAGCGGGCCTTGCAAATGCCCTTGGCAGCTTTGCGTGCAGCGATCAAGGCTTTGCGTGGATCGAATTCGCTGCGGTCTTGCGCAAACGCTTGCCGCATGGCACCGGTCATGGCCAAACGGATGTCGGTGTCGATGTTGACCTTGCGCACACCCGAGCGAATGCCGCGCTGGATTTCTTCAACAGGCACGCCATAGGTTTCTTTGATGTCGCCACCAAACTCACGGATGATGGCCAACCACTCTTGGGGAACGCTGGATGAACCGTGCATGACCAAATGGGTGTTGGGGATGGATTGGTGGATGGCCACGATTTGGTCCATGGCCAAAATGTCACCTGTGGGCTTGCGGGTGAATTTGTATGCGCCATGGCTGGTACCAATGGCAATCGCCAAAGCATCCACACCGGTGCGCTCAACAAAGTCTTTGGCTTGTACGGGGTCGGTCAGCAGCATGTCGTGGGTAAGTTTGCCCACTGCACCCACGCCGTCTTCTTCACCGGCTTCGCCGGTTTCCAAAGAACCCAAACAACCCAATTCACCCTCGACAGACACGCCTACCGCATGCGCCATCTCGCAGACGCGGCGAGTGACGTCGATGTTGTATTCATAAGAAGAAGGTGTCTTGCCGTCTTGCATCAGCGAGCCGTCCATCATCACGCTGGAAAAACCCGAGCGTATGGACTGTTGGCATACCGCAGGCGAGACGCCATGGTCTTGGTGCATCACCACGGGAATGTCGGGATGGGTTTCAATGGCAGCCAGCACCAAATGGCGCAAATAGGCTTCGCCAGCGTATTTGCGCGCACCTGCTGAGGCTTGCAAGATGACGGGGCTGTCGGTCTCTTGCGCAGCTTCCATGATGGCTTGCACTTGTTCGAGGTTGTTGACGTTGAATGCAGGTATGCCATAGCCATGCTCGGCAGCATGGTCTAACACTTGGCGCAGGGATACGAGAGCCATGAAATTCTCCAGTTAAAAAATTAGGGGGATGGCCTCAGGCCTTTTTCTTGCGTTCCATCATGCGCCACACAAAAGGCGTGAAGATGAGTTGCATCGCGAGTTCCATCTTGCCACCCGGCACCACCACGGTGTTGGCGCGGGACATGAAAGAGTCGTGGATCATGTTGAGCAAGTAGGGGAAATCGATGCCCTTGGGATTGGCAAAGCGAATCACCACAAAGCTTTCATCGGGTGCAGGAATTTCACGCGCAATGAAAGGGTTGGAGGTGTCAACACAAGGCACACGCTGGAAGTTCACATGGGTGTGGGCAAACTGCGGGCAGATGTAGTTCACATAGTCGGGCATGCGTCGCAAAATCGTGTCGGTGACCGCTTCGGTGCTGTAGCCACGCTTGGATTTGTCGCGCCAGAGTTTTTGTATCCATTCCAGGTTGATGACAGGCACCACACCAATCAGCAAATCAGGGTGTTGCGCAATATTGACTTCAGGGGTTACCACCGCGCCATGCAGACCTTCATAAAACAACAAATCGGTGCCACTGGGCACATCTTCCCATGGGGTGAAGGTGCCAGGGTCTTGCTTGTAAGGCGCAGCTTCTTCGTTGTCGTGCAGGTACTTGCGACGCTTACCCGTGCCAGTTTCACCGTAGGTTCTGAACAAGGTTTCTAGCTCGGAAAACAAATTGGTGGTCGGGCCAAAGTGGCTGAAGTTTTTGTCGCCTTGCTTTTCAGCTTCGGCGGCTTTTTTGCGCATCTCCAAACGGTCGTAACGGTGAAAGCTGTCGCCTTCGATGATGGCAGCTTGCACGCCTTCACGACGAAAAATGTTTTCAAAAGTGCGTGTGACCGATGTGGTG
The DNA here is from genome assembly GCA_036787995.1 of Limnohabitans sp. GTDB lineage: Bacteria > Pseudomonadota > Gammaproteobacteria > Burkholderiales > Burkholderiaceae_C > Limnohabitans. Next base: position 8,724 of record DAIQOH010000051.1, read on the forward strand.
CCGGCACCAGAAGAACCCGTGATAGCAATGATGGGGTGTTTAACAGACATGGTTATCTTTCAATCGAGACCAGAGCTAGACCCTGAAGAGGGTACGCTCTGCAAACAAGGGATTGTCAACTTCGCGGGGTGTGGGTTCGCTGTGGTAACGCTCAATGCGCTCCACCTCGTTTTTAGAACCAAACACCAAGCCAATGCGCTGGTGCAAACCATTCGGTTGGACACTGAGCATGGGCTCACGTCCGGTGCTGGCGCGACCACCAGCTTGCTCCATGATCATGCCAATCGGGTTGGCCTCGTAAAGCAAGCGCAAACGACCTGGTTTAGTGGGGTCCTTGGTGTCGCGTGGGTACATGAACACACCGCCGCGCATCAAGATGCGGTGCGCTTCAGCCACCATAGAGGCGATCCAGCGCATATTGAAGTCTTTGCCACGCGCACCCGATTTGCCCGCCAAGCACTCATCCACATAGCGCTTGATGGGTGGCTCCCAAAAACGGCTGTTAGAGGCATTGATCGCAAACTCTTGGGTATCCTCTGGCACTTTGAGTTTGGCGTGGGTCAGCATGAACTCACCCAAATTGGGATCCAAAGTGAAGGCAGACACACCGTTACCTACCGTCAACACCAGCATGGTGGTGGGTCCATACAAGGCATAGCCTGCAGCCAACTGGGTAGCGCCAGGTTGTAAAAAATCGGCTTCGACCAAATCACGGCCGCTGTCGATGGCATCTTGCGGCGCCCGCAGTATGGAGAAAATACTGCCGACCGAGACATTCACGTCGATGTTGCTTGACCCATCCAAGGGGTCAAACACCAACAGGTATTTGCCACGCGGGTATTTGCCGGGAATTTGGTAGGGGTCGGTCATTTCCTCTGACGCCATACCCGCCAAATGGCCCGCCCATTCATTCACACGAATAAACAAGTCATTGCTAAGCACATCGAGTTTTTTCTGGGTTTCGCCTTGCACATTGATGGCGCCGCCTTCTTGGGCTGCATGGTCACCATACAAACCACCGAGCTCGCCCATGGCGACTGCACGTGCAATCGCTTTACAAGCCAAAGCCACATCCAAAATCAGCGCATTGAACTCGCCCTTAGAGCTGGGAAAGCGTCTGCGCTCTTCAATCAGGTATTGGGTCAGGGTGGTGCGTTGACGTAAGGGCATAAAGCCTCCTTGCATTTTTATTGTTGGTGCCAAGCGCGAAGTTGCTCTACGTGCACGCCTGAGAGATCGGGCAAGATCTTCAAGGCGCCAGCGAAATCATGGTGCGCGGTAAATTGGTTGGGTGTGATGATGGTTTTCAATCCAGCCGATACGGCCGAACGCAAGCCATTGGAAGAGTCTTCAATCGCTAAACAATCGGTCGAGGGCAAACCCAGTCGGGCCAGTGTTTGCACATACACCTGAGGATGGGGTTTTTTCTTGGGCGCGGTGGATGCGTCCTCTATCACCACAAACAAGTCTTTCCAATCAGGGCCAATGGCATTTCGAAGCAACACCGCAATATTGACGGGTGAGGTGGTGGTGGCAATGGCCAAGCGCAACCCCTGCTGGTGCGCGCTGTGAATCAGGTCTAAAACACCAGGACGCAAAGCCACGGCACCGTTTTGCACAGCACTTTCATAAGCGGCTGTTTTCAATGCGTGAAGGTGATCGATGGTATCGGTCAAGCCCGACCCATCGATGTCTTTCATATCGGGGTGAACTTGACGCCAGTAATGCGTCATGCGTTCTTTGCCACCAGAAATTTCCAGCAAGCGGGTATACAGGGCTTCATCCCAATGCCAGTCCAAACCTTGCTCGGCAAAGGCATGGTTAAAAGCCGCCAAATGCGCGCTTTCGGTGTCGGCCAAGGTGCCGTCCACATCAAAAATCACTGCTTGCAATGTGCTCATGCTTGGGCCTTTGGATTTTGAAAAACACGGCTGGCCAATATATCTTCAGCGCACAAGGTGCTCAAGTCAGCGGCAGTTAACACCTTATCGGGTTGAGAAAACAAGCGACTGGCTTGGCGAAGACGTGCACGCTCTAAGGCATTACGAATGCTGCGTGCGTTAGCGAAATGCGGTTGCTGCATGCGCAGCTGTATGTATTTTTGGAAGGCGGCATGGGCGCCTGAATCCATGCTGTAGTGCTGCTGGGTCAGCATTTTTTCGGCAATAAACGATAACTCTGCAGGCGCGTAATCGGGAAACGCAATGTGGTGGGCAATGCGGGAATTCATTCCTGGGTTGGACTGGAAGAAAGTGTCCATGCGGTCTTTGTAACCCGCCAAGATCACCACCAAATCGTCACGCTGGTTTTCCATCACCTGCAGCAAAATCTCAATGGCCTCTTGACCATAATCACGCTCGTTTTCAGGGCGATACAGGTAATAGGCCTCATCGATGAACAGCACACCGCCCATGGCTTTTTTCAGCACCTCTTTGGTTTTGGGTGCGGTATGGCCAATGTACTGACCCACCAAATCGTCACGCGTAACCGCCACCAAATGGCCGCTGCGCACATAGCCTAAGTTATGCAGAATTTGGGCCATACGCATGGCAACCGTGGTTTTGCCCGTTCCCGGGTTCCCCGTGAAACTCATGTGCAAGGAGGGCGCTGTAGAAGCCAAACCCAGGTTGCGCCTGAG
>DAIQOH010000052.1:0-11179 GCA_036787995.1 Limnohabitans sp.
GCAATCGGGGGGGAGGGCATGACCCTCAATCGTCATGCCTTCTTCTAACTCGGGCGGAAAAGCGTGACGTGGTTCTAAAAAAATCAGCTCCTCGTCAAAATCGCCGAAAGCCTCTTCGGGTTCAAGATGCAAATCCAATTGATCACCTACTTGGTGGTCATGTAAAGCCACTTGGATTTTGTCGAGCAAATCGTGCCCACCCAAGTAAAACTCCACGGGGTCATCGAGTTCGTCCAAGATATGCCCTTGGGCATCTTTGAGCACCCAAGTCAGGGCAACAACGCAGTCTGGTGTTATGTTCATGGGGCAGAATTGTCGCAGTTTGGAGAAACGCTTTGAAAAAGTCCTTGCCTCACCCCTTATTGGGTAACTTTAGCGCCGAGGTTTTCATGCGCCGCTATTGGCAAAAAAAACCTTTGCTGATTCGCCAAGCGGTACCTGGTATGCAACCCATGCTGAGCAGGCAGCAGTTATTTGCCTTGGCCGAGTCTGAAGAAGTGGAATCTCGCTTGGTCATACAAAATGCAGCCACCGGTGAATGGCGTTTGAAGTCAGGGCCTATGGGGCGACGCAGTTTTCCTCGTTTATCGCAAAGCCACTGGACGCTGCTGGTGCAAGGCGTCGATTTACACGATGACCGTGTCGCACAACTCAGAGACCAATTCCGTTTCATCCCTGACGCTCGATTAGATGATGTGATGATCAGCTATGCCACCGACCAAGGTGGGGTAGGCCCACACTTTGACAGCTATGATGTTTTTTTGTTGCAAGTACAGGGTCAGCGCCGATGGCGTATCAGTCAACAACACGATTTAAGCTTGCGCGACGATACGCCTTTGAAGGTGTTACAACATTTCAAACCTGAAGAATCATGGGTGCTCAATCCCGGGGATATGCTGTATTTGCCCCCCCATTGCGCACACGAAGGTGTTGCCTTGGGCGAATGCATGACTTATTCCATAGGATTCAAAGCCGAAACACCTCAAGCATTAGCGCAGCAGTTGTTACCTCGTTTGGCAGACACCGATACCACCAACGTATCTGCTCGCTACCGAGACCATAAACAATCCTCAACCGAACATCCTGCTTGTATCCCCGAACAGTTGCAGGTATTTGCCCAGCAAGCCATTGAAAAGGCTGTGCAACAAAAATATGCGGTCGATACCGCTTTAGGCGAATGGTTGAGTGAACCCAAAGCGCATGTATGGTTTGACTCCCAACACAGTTCAGACCTGAAAGCAGGGGTTGTCTTGGATCGAAAAACCAAGATGCTTTATGACCAGCGGTGTATTTACATCAACGGAGAAAGTTGGCATTGCGCCGGTGCAGATGCACGGACACTGCGTGTATTGGCTGATAAAAGGTTACTAAATAACCAGCAAATTCAACGATGTAGTGAAAGCCTTGTTGAATTGTTACGTGAATGGATGCAAGCAGGTTGGTTGCATGCTTTAAACAGTTAAATTAATCCCAATTTCACCTCGAATAAGCCATACGGGAAATCACCTATAATGAGAGGCTGAGTTGTAGGAGCTTGAGTCCAACGGCTCGGTTGCATGTAGAGGTTTAGACCAAAGCATGTGGCATCCCTCGAAATTTTTCGAAACTATCTTTAAGGAACCCCCATGAAAAAATCACTCCTCTTGGCAACTTTGTTGGCTGCTGCTTTGGTCGCTTGCGGTAAAAAAGAAGCTCCTCCCGCACCTGCTGCTGCTCCCGCACCTGCTGCTGAAGCTCCCGCACCTGCTGCTGCTCCTGCACCTGCTGCTCCCGCACCTGCTGCCGAAGGCGAGAAGAAGTAATTTTTTCTGCTTCGACAAAAGCCACCTTAGGGTGGCTTTTTTTTATCCTAAGATTTAGCTATGACTGTTTCAACTGCCAACCATTCAAGCGCTGCCATTGCATTGGCCCGCAGACAAACCTTGGGTGATGTACTGCGCCGCACTGCGCAAAGACTTCCCCAAAAAACCGCCATCATTTGTGGACAAACCCAATGGACCTATGCCCAGTTTGATACCTTGGTCAATCGCTTGGCTTTTGGTTTGGTGACCATGGGCATACAAAGTGGCGATACGGTGGGCATGTTGGCGCGCAACTCCCATGGGTTCGCTGCGATGCGTTTTGCTTTGGCTCGCATGGGTGCTGTGTTGGTTCCTATCAATTTCATGCTCAAAGCCGACGAGGTGGCCTATATCTTGAGGCATGCCCAAGCCAAAGTACTGGTAACCGATACAGAGCTCACATCTTTGGCCAGAGAGGCTGCTGCGTTGGACACCCAAGTGGCTGAGTTCATTTGGATACCCTCCGAAGATTCAACCCTTGCCAGTGTTGGCATGCATCACTTTGACACCTTGTCTGCTGCGGAAGGGCTACTGCCACCCCTGTCTTTTGCTGGTACCGACGTGGCTCAAATTGTCTATACCAGTGGCACCGAGTCCAGCCCTAAAGGGGCGATGTTGACCCATGATGCTGTGTTGTGGCAGTACGTGAGTTGTGTCATCAATGCCGATATTCACGTGGATGACGTGGCTTTGCATTCGCTACCGCTTTACCACTGTGCGCAATTAGATGTGTTTTTTGGCCCGGCGGTCTATGTGGGTAGTACCAATATCATCACGGCCAAGCCTACTCCTGACAATTTGCTTGCGCTGATGGAGCGCTTTGGCATTACCAGTTTTTTTGCACCACCCACCGTTTGGATTGCCTTGTTGCGCTCTCCTTTGTTGGACGCCAACAATCTGACAGCTTTGGCCAAAGGCTATTACGGTGCGTCCATCATGCCTGTTGAGGTATTGCGTGAATTGTCTGCGCGCTTGCCTCAGGTCCGCTTATGGAATTTGTATGGTCAAACGGAAATAGCCCCATTGGCCACATTGCTAGGTCCTGAAGACCAGTTGAGAAAACCCGGTTCCTGTGGTCGCGCTGTCATACATGTGGAAACCCGTGTGGTGGATGACAACATGAATGATGTGAAAGCGGGTGGCGAGATAGGTGAAATCGTGCATCGCTCACCGCACCTGATGTTGGGCTATTACCGGGATGAAGAGCGCACTCGCATGGCTTTTGAGGGAGGCTGGTTTCACAGCGGTGACTTAGCCACCATCGATGACGAGGGTTTCATCACCGTGGTTGATCGCAAAAAAGACATGATCAAAACTGGCGGTGAAAACGTGGCGAGTCGCGAGGTCGAAGAAATGGTTTACCGCTTAACAGCTGTGAGCGAAGTGGCGGTGATTGGGTTGCCAGATCCCAAATGGGTAGAAGCGGTAACTGCAGTCATTGTGCTGAAGTCAGGGCACAGCCTGGCTGAAAGCGATGTGATAGCGCATTGTCAGCAGCACATGGCAGGGTTCAAATGCCCAAAGCGGGTTATCTTCACTGATACCTTACCTAAAAATCCCAGCGGTAAATTGCTCAAACGCGAACTCAGGCAGTTGTACGCTTAAAGCCAGTCTTCCCAAAGTGGTTCAGTGAACCGTATACCAACAGGTTCCCTCTAAAGGATCTGCCACGGGAATATCGTTGGCAGCACAGCCCAGCGCATGCGATAAAACCGCTTGAGCCATATCGGGACGGTTGTTGCGCTCGCTTAAATGAGCGGCTACCAGCAGTTTCAATCCACTGTGGCGAAGCGCAGTGGCCAATTTTGCGGACTCGGCATTGGACAAATGACCCAGTGGTCCTGAGATACGTTTTTTCAAAAAGGGGGGGTAAGCCGATTGAGCCAGCAACTCGCTGTCATGATTGCATTCGAGCAGCAAAGCTTGGCAGGCCTGTAAAGCTTGTATTACATGTTCGCTTCCATGCCCCAAATCTGTCAACACACCTAAGCTGTTAGCACCATCGCTGCAACGCAGTTGCAAAGGTTCTCTGGCATCATGCGGAACGGTGAATGGTTGGAGTTGCAAGGCCCCTAATTCCAGTACCTGTCCATCTTTGACAAACTGCAATTGCTCACTGGGCATGCCCCAATCCAAAACCCCGCTTGCCAGTGCCGTACCTCGGCTCATCCAAACCGGTATTGCAGTTCGCTTGGCCAATTGCTGGGTATGACCGATGTGGTCTGCGTGTTCATGTGTCACAAATACGGCATCAAGGTCTTCCAATTGCAATTGGGCTTGCGCCAACCGCTTGGTCAATTCTTTGACACTCAAGCCACAGTCAATTAACAAACGAGTGACCTGTACACCACAACGCGCTTCGACCACAGTGGCGTTGCCTGCACTGCCACTGCCCAGGTTTTTAAATCGCAGCACAGGGTGTTTACTGCAATTCTTTGACCAGCAACTGGGCGATTTTTTGTGCAATCGCAGAGCCGTCTGCTTGTCCAGATGTATTCAAAATCGAAATGGTTGAACTGCTGTTGTCCGCAGCGCTTTGGATTTTCAAGCGGTACTGCTCAGGGCCTTTGCTGTTTTTCGAGGAGCTAAATAGCTTGCTGAAAAAGCCTTCTTCGGCGTCGTCAGGTGTGTCTACATAGCGTACAAAGTAAATACCTTGTTTTCGATCGCGGTCTTCTACGGTAAAGCCATTGCGGTCAAGGACCACGCCGACGCGACGCCACGCGATATCAAATCCTTGGTTAAAGACCACGGTGGGTTTACCGTCTACGCTGATCAGTTGGCTGGCGCTTTTGGCGCTAGCGCCTTCAAAGGCTTTGGTGTTATCTGCTGATGCAGTGTTAGGGCCTAATTTGAGCATCAAGCGACGCAGAAATTCTTTCTCCAACTCGGGGTCATTGGCCCGTGGTTGCCAGACAGTGCTTTTAGACAATTTATCTGCATAGACTTCAACCATGCCTTTGTGAACCACAAACAATTCGGTATGGTTGTTGTCGGTACGGTCTAAGCGGATTCGAAACTTGTCACGCTCGCCCGTGGAATACAAACCGTCTAAGACTTTGCCAAGGTTGCGGCGAATAAAGTCTTGCGGAATTTTGGCGCGATTCTCAGCCCATTCGGTTTCCATCAAACCAATGCCTTGTTCATCACGCACCAACGAAAAGCCAGATTCTTTCCAAAAATCACGCACGGGAATCCATAAATCTTCTGGCGGTCTTGCGATGTCAAGCCACATTTGGTTGCCAGCCCGTTTGACTTGGATATCAGCCAAGGCCAAGGGACTGGTCAATGGGCCAGCGTCGGTTTTGACGCCACTGAGTTCGTTGGCGCTGATGGTGCCACCGGGGACATCAAAGCGTTTATTACGGGTGATTTTGCTCAGGTCTGGCGGAACTTCCAAAGCGCTTGGCGGTGGTGCCTCGGTTTGGGTTTTGTAATTGACTTTGTCAGAGTCCATGATGGAGCCACACGCCACCAAAGTGCTGATAAAAAGCATCAGCCCTGATCGCAACAAAAGGACAGGTTTCAATTGATACATCTGACTTTCCTTTGGGGGATTCAAATCACACCACAGCTTTGCATGGCTTTTTCCAATGCGGGTTGCAAGTGTGAGCTAAGCGGTGTCAATGGCAGGCGCATGGTCGGCCCACACAGTCCCATGCGCTGTGCAGCCCACTTCACGGGGATGGGGTTGGATTCGGTGAACATGTTTTTATGTAAATTCAGCAATTGGCGTTGAATTGCCATGGCTTGTTGCGCTTGGCCTGCAATAGCAGCAACGCAGAGATCATGCATCAGTTGGGGCGCGATATTGGCCGTCACACTGACATTGCCATGGCCACCACACAACATCAAGGCCACGGCCGTGCCGTCGTCACCTGAGTAGACTGAAAACCCCTTTGGCGCATCATGGATCAACCACTGAGCTCGCTCAATATTGCCTGTGGCTTCTTTGATACCGATGATGCCGTCGATTTGTGCCAAACGCATCACCGTGTCGTGCTGCATATCCGCCACGGTACGACCAGGTACGTTGTACAGCACCATGGGTAAGTCAACCGCCTCTGCAATGGTGCGAAAGTGTTGGTACTGACCTTCCTGCGTAGGTTTGTTGTAGTAGGGGACGACCTGCAGTTGACAATCTGCTCCGACTTGTTTGGCAAATCGGGTCAGTTCAATGGCTTCAGCCGTGGAGTTGGCACCGCAGCCCGCCATGATGGGAACGCGTCCTGCGGCTTGTTCCACCGACACGCGGATGATTTCGCAGTGTTCCTCCACCGATACCGTGGGTGACTCGCCAGTGGTACCTACCACGCCTATGCAGTCAGTACCTTGCGCAATGTGCCAATCAATCAACCGCCGAAGTGCTGAATAGTCGATGCTACCGTCTTCATGCATTGGCGTGATCAAAGCAACGATGCTTGCGCGTATGGGTTTCATGTAGGACGGTGTCTATATAAACAAAGACCCATATTCTAGCTTTTCTGCGCTCACAAGCCGCTACCAGCAAAGCGTTCAAGATGGCTGTTCGACTTTACCGCCACAATGCGTTGCACATACCTGTCTGGGCTACTAAGAAACACATCTTCATAAGCCACAACGCGCAAATCGGTGCACCGTTGCAAAAGCTCTGCACGGTTCAATAAAAAGTCTGGGCGAGAAGGCTTACCGACGCTTTCATTACCTGATGCAAAAGTTTCGTAAATCAAAACCCCGTTGGGTTTCAGACATGCCAACATGTGGGGCCATGTGGGGCGCCAAAGGTAGTTAAACACCACCACCGCATCAAATTGATGATTTGCCAGTGGCCAAGCTGTGTTTTCTACATCGGCACACACAATCTCTCCAAACTGTTGGGCTATGTGAAGCGCTGCTTCATCGCGGTCAACGCCCAATACCGAACACCCTTGGCTTTGTAGCCATTGCATGTGACGTCCCGTACCGCAAGCCAAGTCCAATACCGATGCTTGCGCAGGAATCAAGTGAGACCATCGCACCAGCCAAGGTGAGGGCGCAGACAATTCGGTATGCATCAATAGACTGAAGGACGAAATTCTTTTTTCACAGCCCGCATAGCCATGTGATCTACCAACCAAGGTGCAATCAGTTTGAGCCAACGGCCCACCTTTCCTTGTGCGGTCATCACGACCTCACGGCGACGTCTGACCATGGCGTAAATGATCAAACGTGCACATTCTTTGACGGGCATGGCTTTGTCTTCTACCAAGCCGCTGACCCCAGCGTTTTCTCCTTTGGCGTTGAGACCATTCACACGGATATTGGTGGCCACCACGCCAGGGTAGGCAATGGTGACGCTGACGCCTGCGTCCTTGACCTCCGCACGAAGCGCTTCAAAAAAACCAGCCATCGCAAATTTGCTGGCGCTGTAAGCGGTGCGTCCCGGAACACCTACCAAACCAGCCAAAGAGGACACAGCCACGATACGGCCATGGCTTTGTTTCAGATAAGGCAAAGCAGCATGGGTGCAACACACTGCGCCCCATAAATTGACTCGCATCAGCTCTTCGTACCATCCCAAATGGTCAGTGGGAACCTCTTCAAACAAGGCATGTGCCGAGACACCTGCATTGTTGATCAGAATATCCAGACTGCCCAATTGACTGACAGTGGTTTCCACCAAATGACGGCATTGCTGGGCATCGGTGATGTCGGTGGGCATGATGAGGGTACGCGCCCCCATGGCCATGCAGTCGGCGGCGACCGCTTGCAAACGTGAGGCGTTACGCGCTGCCAATACCAGCATGGCTTGCAGACCATGCCGTCTCGCCAGTTGACGCGCCAGCTCTGCGCCTATGCCATCCGATGCGCCGGTGATGATGATGTTGGGCATTTAAAAACACATCCACAGTTGATCGGCCATGTGCTGCGCAAAGCCGGGTTGCAGATAAAGGCTGAAGACCCATGCCAAAGCACAACTGGTAAGCAGCCAAGTCCAGAGGGGAAGTGTGCGCTTCATGCGGCTTGGGGTGCACGCACAATGGCTGCTTCGCGCACAGGGAGGTTGATCAAAGTCGCAAAAGCACTGAGCGCGATGGTGATGAACCACACTTGGTCGTAGCTACCCGTTTTGTCGTAAATCATGCCGCCTAGCCAAACGCCTAAAAAGCTACCGACTTGGTGGCTTAAAAAGACAAATCCGCTGAGCATGGACAAATGCGAGACGCCAAAAATTTGTGCAATCACAGCATTGGTCACCGGAACGGTAGATAGCCATAACAAGCCCATGGAGGCGGCAAAAATATAAACACTCAAGGTTGTCACGGGCAGGCTGATAAAAATGGCAATGATGATGCCACGTGCAAGGTAAATGCCGGAGAGAATTTTGTTTTTTGCCAGCACTTGCCCCAAACTGCCCGCTACATAGGTACCTAGGATATTGAATAAACCAATCAATGCCAAAGCCGTGCTGGCCAGTTGGGGTGACATGCCTTGGTCTTTCAAGAAACTGGGCAAGTGCACACCAATGAACACCACTTGGAAACCACAGACAAAATAGCCCGCCATCAGCAATTGAAAACTGCGGTAAGCAAATGCTTCACGCAAAGCTTGAAGAATGCTTTGGTTACGTACAGGCGCTTGCCCCGCAGCAAAACCTGGCTCACGCAGACCCCAACTCAGGGGCAAGATCACCAAAATACCGATAGACAAAAAAACCAAGGCGGTGTCCCAGCCCCAATGGCTGATCAGCATGGACTCGGTAGGCACCATCAAAAATTGGCCAAAAGAACCAGCGGCTGATACCACGCCCATGGCCCAAGAACGGCGTTCCATGGGAATATTGCGCCCTATCACGCCAAACACCACGGCAAACGTGGTGCCTGCTTGGGCCGCACCCACCATCACACCCGCAAAAAGCACAAGAGCCGTGGGCGAAGCCGCATGCGCCATACCAAACAAGCCCAGCGCATATATCAAGCCCCCAGCGATGATGACTCTGAACGCCCCAAACCGATCTGCCAGCATGCCTGAGAAAACACCGACCAAACCCCAACTGATGTTTTGAACCGCGATGGCCATGGCAAAGTCTTCTCGCCCCCAACCCATGGTTTGGGTCATGGGTTGCATCCAAAGGCCAAAGCCATGTCGAATGCCCATGGCAATGCTCACAATGAACGCGCCGCATAGCAAGACTTGCCAGATGGGCAAGGTTTTGGGTGTTTGTGTCATGGCTTTACTGTAACGATTTTGGTTTGGAGCAAGGTTGGTTAACTTGCTTAACTGTGGTTCTATCCAGTAGTGTCGCAGGTCTTGTCTACAATCGCGCCCCATGGCAAGCAAACAACCCGAATATTCCGAAGGCTCGATCCGCGTCTTGAAAGGCTTGGAGCCAGTCAAGCAGCGCCCGGGCATGTACACCCGCACCGATAACCCGCTGCACATCATCCAAGAGGTGATCGACAACGCCGCCGACGAAGCGCTGGCCGGGCACGGCAAAAAAATCACGGTGCAATTGCACAGCGATGGCTCGGTCAGCATCGAAGACGATGGTCGCGGCATTCCCTTTGGCATGCACCCCGAAGAAAAAGCGCCGGTGATTGAACTGGTGTTCACCCGCCTGCACGCGGGGGGCAAGTTCGACAAAGGCCAAGGTGGTGCTTACAGCTTCTCGGGCGGTTTGCACGGCGTGGGCGTGAGCGTCACCAATGCCTTGGCCAAGCGCATGGAGGTCACCTCCTACCGCGAAGGTCAAGTGGCGCACCTGGTGTTCTCAGGCGGCGATGTGGTGGAAAAACTCAAACTCCGTAAAGCCGAAGCCGGCGACCGCCGCCAAGGCACGGTGGTGCGGGTCTGGCCGGATGCCAAATATTTCGAGTCGTCTCACCTGCCTTTGCAAGAGTTGATTCACCTCTTGCGCAGCAAAGCGGTGTTGATGCCGGGCGTGAGCGTCACCTTGGTGCAAGAAAAAGCCAAAGACAGCCAAACCTGGCTGTACAAAGGCGGCCTTAGCGACTATTTGACGCAAACCCTGAGCCACGACCCCTTCATCCCTTTGTTTGAAGGCGAGGGCTTTGCCGATGGCGGCCACGAGAGTTTTGCCGAAGGCGAGGGCGCGGCTTGGTGTTTGGCCTTCACCGAGGACGGCTCGCCCGTGCGTGAAAGTTACGTCAACCTCATCCCCACCAGCGCAGGCGGCACCCACGAGAGCGGTTTGCGCGATGGCCTGTTCAACGCGGTGAAAAGCTTCATCGACCTGCACGCTTTGCTGCCCAAGGGTGTGAAGCTGCTGCCCGAAGATGTGTTTGCCCGCGCCAGTTTCATTTTGAGCGCCAAGGTGCTGGACCCGCAGTTTCAAGGTCAGATCAAAGAGCGGCTCAATTCACGCGATGCGGTGCGTTTGGTGTCGAGCTTTGTCAAACCCGCTTTGGACTTGTGGCTCAACGCCCATGTGGAGTTCGGCAAGAAACTCGCCGAGTTGGTCATCCGCGCGGCGCAACTGCGCCAAAAAGCCGGCCAAAAAGTGGAAAAGCGCAAAGGCTCGGGTGTGGCGGTGTTGCCGGGCAAGCTCACCGATTGCGAAAGCCGCGATCTGGCGCACAACGAAATCTTTTTGGTCGAGGGCGACAGCGCCGGTGGCAGCGCCAAGATGGGCCGCGACAAAGAAAGCCAAGCCATCCTGCCCCTGCGCGGCAAGGTGCTCAACACCTGGGAGGTCGAGCGCGACCGCTTGTTTGCCAACAACGAGGTGCACGACATCGCCGTGGCGATTGGCGTGGACCCGCATGGCCCCAACGACTCTCCCGACCTGAGCGGCCTGCGCTACGGCAAGGTGTGCATCTTGAGCGACGCCGACGTGGACGGCTCGCACATTCAGGTGCTGTTGTTGACGCTTTTCTTCAGGCATTTCCCCAAGCTGATTGAAGCCGGCCATGTGTATGTGGCACGTCCTCCGCTGTTCAGAGTGGATGTGCCAGCGCGGGGCAAAAAACCCGCGAGCAAAGCCTATGCATTGGACGAGGGCGAGTTGACAGCCATTCTGGATAAAAGCGCCAAAGAAGGCGTGCCGCGTGAGAAATGCAGCATCTCCCGCTTCAAAGGTTTGGGCGAGATGAACGCCGAGCAGTTGTGGGACACCACCTTGAACCCCGACACGCGGCGCTTGTTGCCGGTGCAATTGGGCGTTTTGGACTTTGCCCAAACCGAAGGCCTGATCACCCAGCTGATGGGCAAGGGCGAGGCTGCGGCGCGACGTGAACTGATGGAGTTGCATGGCGACGCCATTGAAATTGATGTTTAAAGCTTATGAGTGATACACCTGCTATGGATTTGCATGCCTCATCCGAATCGGACGATGGCATCGCACTGGGGCATTACGCCCA
>DAIQOH010000053.1:0-11176 GCA_036787995.1 Limnohabitans sp.
AATGGAGTTTGACCGTTGGGTTGGTTTGCTTGGTGATCATTCTTGCCAAAGTGTAGAGAGCGGTTTTCAAAAAACCATGGATGGCTAACTCATGTAACTTGTAGAGCGACAAGTACATGAGTTTTGCAAAATAGCCTTCAACCATTAAATTTTTGCCTATAAGGCCACCCATCATATTGCCCACTGTGCTGAATTTCCCCAGTGACACCAATGAGCCAAAATCTTTGTAGTGGTAGGGCTTAAGTGGTTTGCCAGCAAACCTGCGCAAGATTTGTTGGTACAAATGCGAAGCCTGCTGATGCGCTGCTTGCGCACGGGGCGGAACCAGAGACGATTGACCGCCTTGTCCATCGATAAAAGGACAAGCAGCGCAATCGCCTAAGGCAAAAATATCTTTGTCTCGCGTGGTTTGAAGCGTATCCAGCACCAGCAATTGATGGATACGGTTGGTTTCTAGACCGCCTATGTCTTTGAGCAAATCAGGTGCTTTGACCCCAGCAGCCCATACCACCAGTTCGGATTCGATCATTCGGCCATCGTTGAGCATGATGCCCGTGGGCAATACCTCTGTCACCTTGGAGCTGGTCAAGACTTGTACGCCCAAGGATTGAATCAATTGCTCGGTGGCTTTGGATAACTGCGGTGGCAATGCGGGAAGTATGCGATCGGCTGCTTCGATCAGACTCACCTTGATGTCTTTGTCCGCGTCTATGCGGTCCAGTCCAAAAGCAACCACTTCCCGTGTGGTTCTGTGCAGCTCGGCAGCCAGTTCTACCCCTGTGGCACCTGCACCAATGATGGCCACATGCAACTGCCGTTTGTTGATGGCCTCTGTTTGATTGTGCGCGCGAATACAGGCATTGACCATTTTGGAATGAAACTGTTTGGCGTCATGCTGGTTTTCAAGACGGAGTGCATAGTCTTTCACGCCTTGTGTACCAAAGTCGTTGCTTAAACTACCAATGCAAATAACCAGGGTGTCATAGGCGATTTGTTGAACGGGGGTCACAGGCACGCCATCCATGTCAACATAAGGCGCCAAAGCAATGGTTTTGTTGTCCCGGTTCAGACCGTTGAGTTCGCCTATGCGAAAAGTGAAGTGGTTCCAGTGGGCGTGAGCCATGTAGTCCACCTCATGGTCGCCAAAGTCCATGCTGCCAGACGCTATTTCATGCAACTTGGGTTTCCAAATATGGGTTCGGTTTTTGTCCACCAAGGTCACCAGTGCTTTGTGCTGACGTCCCAAGGTTTTGCCCAATCGGGTGGCCAGTTCAAGCCCGCCAGCGCCGCCGCCCACAATCACAATTTTGTGCAATGTATTTTTCATCAATGACCTATGTTGAAATCGTTCAAACCACAGGCGTCTTTGCCTTTGAGTAACCAAATAGGTCGTGTTGCAAAATTCAAGGTTAACCCTGTTTTGCCTGCCTCCGGGTGCAAGCTGCGGTCAAAGTGCGAGGTGGTGGGCATGTAGCGAATCGCTACACCCGTGCGCCGCAAGCCCGAGGTGTTGGCCTTGGCGCCATGGATCATGTAGACATCATGTAGCGACATTTGACCAGGTTGCAATTCCAAGTCAACGGCCTCTTCTTCGTTGAAGGTGTCATCGGCCATGCGCTGGTTTAAAACCAAATCGCTTCTGTCTTCATGCAAATGGGGATGAAGTACGCGGGCTTTGTGCGAGCCCGGAATCACGCGTAAACACCCATTGGTTTTCAAACTGGGCTCTATAGCAATCCATACGGTGCAAGTCGCTAGAGGGCGCATGGGCCAGTATTGACCATCTTGGTGCCACGGTGTTTCAAAGCCGTGTTCAGCGGGTTTACAAAACACCTGACAGCCCCACAGCGCCACATCGGGTCCAATGACTTGTGAGACCATGTCCACCAATGGCGGGTACATGGCCAGCTCCAAAAATTGTCGGCTACCCGCAACCCCATCGTCGTTTTTACCTTTTTGTTGACCCTCAATATGGGCACTGACCAGTTTTTCGGGTCTGACATCAGGGTTGGCGTGAATCAATGCTTCCAAAGTGGTTTGCAGGTCCTTCACCATTTCTGGGGGTAGGCTAAAGCGGGGTATCACATACCCTTTTTCAAGGTAATGCTGGATTTCATGCGAATGGAGAATGGCAGTTGGCATCGGTGGCATCCTTTGCGTTGAAGGGTACGGTTTTAGCAGACTTTGTATACTGAAACGATGCAAGCTTTTCACTTGGCCTTTCCAGTCACCTCGCTAGAAAAAGCACGCGCCTTTTACGGCGAGCTTTTGGGTTGTCCAGAGGGGCGATCTTCACCGGACTGGGTAGATTTTGATTTTTATGGTAACCAAATTGTGGCCCACCTTAGCCCAGAAGAAGCCCGTCTGAACCACACCAGTGCTGTTGATGGCCATAACGTACCAGTTCGGCACTTTGGGATGGTGCTCAGCATGGCGCAGTGGCAGTCTTTGGCTGACAGGCTTACCAACGCGGGTATTCAGTTTGCCATTGAGCCTTGCATACGTTTCAAGGGTGAAGTGGGTAAGCAAGCCACCATGTTTTTGTACGACCCGTGTGGCAACGCACTGGAATTCAAGGCTTTCGCCGACCCCACACGGCTGTTTGCCAAATAAACGCATCACTGCATGTCGGTTTACCAGATTTATCAGCAGGAGTTGAAAGCGCGTGGCTTTCACAGCGATCCTGCCCAACTGCGCGCTGTTGAAGCACTGGACGACTGTGCCAAAGCTTGGTCAGGTTACAAGCACAAGCGGGCAAACACGCTGAAGAAACTGATTAACCATCCCGATATTCCGCAAGGGGTTTACCTGTTTGGCGGTGTGGGCAGAGGAAAAAGCTTTTTGATGGACTGCTTCTACCAAGCAGTGCCTATCGAGCGCAAAACCCGTTTGCATTTCCATGAGTTCATGCGTGAGGTGCACCGAGAACTGCATGAACTGCAAGGCACGGTTAACCCATTGGATGAATTGGGCCGGCGCATGGCCAAGCGCTTCAAGCTGATTTGCTTCGATGAGTTTCACATCGCAGACATCACTGACGCCATGATCTTGCACCGTTTACTGGTGGCCATGCAAGCCAATGGGATTGGATTTGTGACCACCTCTAATTTCAAGCCCGACGAGTTGTATCCCGATGGCCTACACCGTGACCGCATGTTGCCGGCCATTGATTTATTGAATGCCAGCATGCAAGTGGTTAATGTGGACAACGGCACGGATTACCGTGGTCGCATGCTGGAGCAAGCGCAGTTGTATTTGAAGCCTTGCAACGAGACCAACGAAGCATTGATGCACCAGACGTTTGACCGATTGGCAGAGTCCCCTGACCAAGACGGCTTGTTGTTGATCGAGTCCCGCAAAATTTGGGCGAAACGACGCGCTGGCGGTATGGTGTGGTTTGATTTCAAGGTATTGTGTGGCGGCCCACGCTCGCAAAATGACTTTTTGGAAATTGCCAGCCAATTTCATACCGTTTTTTTAAGCGGTGTGCCCAAAATGGAAGTGCGTATGGCTTCAGAAGCCCGGCGCTTCACATGGTTGATTGATGTGCTTTATGACCGGCGTGTCAAACTGGTCATGATGGCCGATGTGGAACCTGAAGATTTGTACACCGAAGGACCTATGTCGCACGAGTTCCCGCGAACAGCGTCCAGGCTTCGTGAAATGCAATCGGGTGCTTTTTTGGCCTTAGGGCGGCGCATGGTGGATACTTCGTTGACATGACCTATCTTCAAAGATTTTTTCTGCTACTGTCCTTCTTATTTTGCTTAGTAAGCAATCTGTATGCGCAAGACAATTTGGCACAGGGCTTAGACATCCATACCGAGCGCGATCGCATCAAGGCAGAGCGCAGCCAGATGGAGGCAGAGTACAGCAATACCTTGCGTGCTTGCTACCAAAAATTGAATGTCAATGCCTGCAAAGATGATGCTTACAAAACACGTTTGCAAAAGTCTAACGTACTCAAGGCCCAAGAACGGGTTCTCAACGATCAAGAACGCAAGCAACGCAGCGCCGCCGCATTGCAAAGCATTGAAGATAAAAACAGCTTGGAAAACCAAACGGAATCTGCTGAGCGCAGAGCAAGAAGTAGCAAGCAGCACCTCGACAAGCTAGAGAGCAATTTGGAAAAAAACCAAGAGCGTTTAGACAAAGAAGCCCGTGAAGCTGAAAACTTAGAAAAAAATACCCAACGGCAAAAAGAATTGAGTGAACGCCAACGCGCCCACCAAGACAAAGTGAATGCGGCCAATCTTGAACGTGAAAAGCATTTGCAAAAATTACAAGCAGCCCAAGAGCACCGTGAGCAAGTAGAGCGCAACCGCGTTCAGCGCGGCACCCCTGGGGCAGCCCCTTTACCGGTTCAACCGCTGGACAAGCCATGATGGATTTGCCTTGACAAACCCCTTGTCGGACGCTGTCAAGGAAGTATTTGGTCCTTTAGGGCCTTTGGCCCGATCGAGTCCCCACTTCAAACCCCGTAAGGGTCAAACCCAAATGGCCATGGCGGTGGCTGATACGTTGGCGCAGGGCGGTTCTTTGGTGGTTGAAGCAGGGACGGGTGTTGGCAAAACCTTTGCTTATCTGGTGCCAGCTCTCTTAAGTGGTGAGCGTGTGTTGCTATCCACGGCCACCAAAACCTTGCAGGACCAACTGTTTGCCAGAGACATTCCCGATTTGCTGGCCGCCTTGGGTTTGCCATTGCGCTTGGCGATGCTCAAGGGCCGTGGCAGTTATGTCTGCCAGCAACGCTTGGCCATGGCGCAGCAAGCAGCGACTTTGCCTGATCGAGCTTCTGTCAAAACCTTGGCACAAGTGCAGACTTGGGCCAGTACCACTCGAACCGGCGATTTGGCGGAAATGCCTACCTTGGATGAACGCTCGCCTTTGATCCCCTTGATCACATCTAACCGTGACAACTGTTTGGGCTCCACTTGCAGTTTTTGGAAAGACTGCCATGTGAATACGGCTCGCAAAGAAGCCATGGCCGCCGATGTGGTGGTGATCAACCACCATTTGTTTTTTGCCGACTTGGCCATGCGCGAGGGTGGCATGGCCGAATTGTTGCCCAGTGTGCGGGTGGTGGTGTTGGATGAAGCCCATCAACTCAACGAAACGGGCATACAGTTTTTGGGCCAGCAATGGGGACTGGGGCAAATGCTCGATTTGGCCCGCGACATACTGGCCTGCGGCTTGCAATTGGCCAAGGGCTTGGCCGATTGGCAGGGCGTGGTGGGTGAGTATGAAAAGTCTGTGCGTGATCTGCGTTTGCTCATTGGCAAGCACCCACCCAACACCCGTTTGCGATGGCTAAATGGTTATCCTCAAGGCATCCATCCCCAAGATTGGGGAGATGCCATGCTGTTGCTGACGCAGCGTTCGCAAGCGGTCTTGGCTTCGTTGGAAATGGTGGTGGATGCAGCGCCTGAATTTGTTCGGTTGCATGAACGCGTCAGCAACATCATTGGATTGATCGCCCACTTTGCCCACCCCTGCCCAGAGGGCTCTGTGCGCTGGTTAGAGGTGGGTGCGCAAGCACGTTGCATGGAAGCACCTTTGGACATTGCCGATGCGATGCAAAGTCGATTGCTGCAAACCGTGGTCACGGTTCCCGATGCGCAAGGGCAAGCGGTGGACTTGCCGCGCAGTTGGGTATTCACCTCGGCCACACTGGGGGACGATGAGCGTTTGTCATGGTTTACCGAACCCTGTGGTTTATCGCAGGCTCAAGTGTTAAGAGTAGAGAGCCCTTTTGACTATGCGGCACAAGCTTGGCTGTATGTGCCACGCGATATGGTGTCTCCCAAAGACGCACAACACAGCGTTGCCGTAGGCGAGGTGGCGCTGCAAGTGGCGCGTGCCTTGGGTGGACGCACGCTGGTTTTAACCACCACCTCTCGGGCATTGCGTGCAATCGGCACGCAGTTGCAAGCTGCCTTGGGCGAATCAAGCGAGATAGAGGTTTTGGTGCAAGGCGAAAGCCCTAAGCGACAGTTGATGCAGCGCTTTCGACAAGCCATAGAGCCCGGCAAACAAGGCTGTGTTTTGGTGGCAACAGCCAGTTTTTGGGAGGGCTTTGATGTCCCAGGCGATGCGCTTCAAGCGGTGGTGATAGACAAGCTGCCTTTTCCCCCACCCAACGATCCTGTGGTGGAGGCCCGCGGTCAACGCTTGGAGGCGCAAGGGCGCAGTTCATTCAATGATTACTTTTTACCCGAAGCGGCTGTCTCGCTGAAACAAGGTGCGGGACGATTGATTCGCCGCGAAAGCGACCGAGGCGCTTTGGTGGTGTGCGACAACCGTTTGGTCAGTACGGGTTATGGTCGGCGATTGTTAGCAAATTTGCCACCTATGCAAAGGGTACAAACCTTGCCAGAGCTGTTAAGTGCCTTGGCGCTTATTGCCAAAACTTGTACCAACTCTTTGTAGGCGCAGGGGGTGGTGCTTTGTCTGTGAAGTAATGGCTTTTCGGATAAGAGATTTCCAATACGCGGATGGTGTCATCTTTGAGTTGGGTTAAGCCCAAAGCTTCGTAGGATTCAATGAGAATGATCAAGGCCTCTTCAACAGCCGCAATGTTTTGGTAATCATTCAAAGTGGTTTGGGCGCGGTTGATGGCTGCCACATAAGCCCCTTTTTTGTAATAGTGCCTGGCCACTTTGATTTCAGATTGCGCCAGCAAATTCACGATGTGACGCATACGCAAGGTGGCGTCAGGGGTGTATTGGGAGTTGGGAAAGCGTGTGACCAGTTCTTTATAAGCTTCAAACGATTCGCGCGCAGCCATTTGGTCGCGTTCGGCCAAATCTTGTTTGAACCATTTAGAAAGCAGACCAAGGTCGTCATTGAAATTGACGGTGCCTTTCAAGTAAAGCGCATAGTCAAGCGCAGGGCTGGCTGGGTTGAGTTTGATGAACCGGTCAAGCGTCACGATGGCAGTGGCGCGGTCACCGTTTTTGTATTGGGCATAAGCTTTGTCCAATTGTGCTTGCTGTGCCAAAACTGTGCCTGCAGCACGCCCTTCGAGTTTGTCGTACAAAGCGATAGCCTTGTCGTACAAATTGCCATTCATATTGTCACGGGCTTCTTCGTAGATTTCCTCGGGCTTCATCTTGAGGGTTTTGTCTTTTTCCTCAACAGCACAGCCGAAGAGCACTAGCGTTGCTAACACCACCGATAATGAAAGAAATCTCAACACAGTCAACCTTTAGGCTTTGAATGGCATGCATTATCAACGATGAGCCCTAACCACAAAGCACCGCCAGCCCTTGCGACATTGGCTGAACTTGAAAGCGATGAACTCGCTGTCGAGCTTGAAGTCCGAGAACTTTCTATGCCCACCGAGTTGCACAGACAACGCTTGGACCGTGCTCTGGTGGCTTTGCTTCCCGAGTTTTCCCGCAACCACCTAAAGCACATGATCGAAGAGGGGTGTGTCAGTCTTGGCGATCAGGTAGTGACCAAAGTCGCCCATTTGGTCAAAGCCTTTGACACTTGTCAGGTGCGTTTACAGCCTACGGATATGTCGCAGGCCTTTGTGCCACAAGACATGCCTTTGGATGTGGTTTATGAAGATGCGCATTTGCGTGTCATCCATAAACCCGTGGGCATGGTGGTTCACCCTGCACCCGGTAATTGGAGCGGTACTTTGCTGAATGGCTTGCTGTATTTGGATGCCGGACTCAAACTGATTCCCCGAGCGGGCATTGTGCATCGATTGGACAAAGACACCAGCGGTTTGATGGTTACCGCACGTACCCGCCCAAGCATGGATGCTTTGGTGCACATGATTGCGGCGCGGCAAGTGCACCGCGAGTACTTGGCGATTGCGCACCGCCCATGGCGCGGTGCACTGTTGCGGGAGGTGGATGCCCCCATAGGACGAGATCCTCGTCAGCGCTTGCGCATGGCCGTGGTGGATTTGGCCAAACAGTCCGGCAAAACGGCGCACACCAGTTTGCGCTGTCTAGACAGCCAAGAGTTGGGCTGTTTGGTTCACTGTACGTTGCACACTGGCCGCACCCACCAAATTCGTGTGCATATGTCTTCCATTGGCCATCCCTTGTTGGCTGACACCTTGTACGGTGGCAGCCATGCGGCAAACCTTCAGCGACAAGCCCTGCATGCATACAAACTGGGTTTTATCCACCCCATGACGGGAGAGTCCTTGCAATTTCACCGGCCGCTTCCCAGCGACATGCAACAGGCCTTGTCCGATTGGGGTCTGTCGGAGGTGCTCAGTTAGAATGAACGTTGAACTGCCCTCGGAATACCTGCTATGAACACCTTGGATGCCAAGCGTGTCCTCGAAACCGCTCTGCTATGCGCCGCACAACCTTTGTCGGTGCGCGAGCTGCGCCAGCTGTTTAACGATGAGCTGGGCGCCGACACGCTCAAAACCCTTTTGCAAGACGTTCAAAACGATTGGACGCAGCGCGGCATCGAACTGGTCCAAGTCGCCAGTGGCTGGCGTATGCAAAGTCGCCCCGAAATGCGCGACTACCTTGACCGCTTACACCCTGAAAAGCCCCCCAAATACTCTCGTGCGGCCATGGAAACTTTGGCCATCATTGCCTACCGTCAGCCCGTAACCCGCGGCGACATGGAAGACATCCGTGGCGTGACCATCAACTCCTTGGTGCTCAAGCAACTCGAGGACCGTGGTTGGGTGGAAGTCATTGGCCACCGCGAAACGGTGGGTCGCCCCATGCTTTACGCCACCACCAAGCAGTTTTTGGACGATTTGGGGGTGGCTTCATTGGACCAATTACCTCCGTTGGAGTCGCCAGGCGGCGTTACTGGGTTTTTCAATGCCGCATTGGAGGAAGAAGTCGATCCTGCCCAAATGCCCATGGCTTTGGAAGAGCCCGCCGCTGGCGAGAATCCTGCGTGAGCGACGACAGCCCCAAACTACACAAAGTATTGGCCCAATCTGGGTTGGGTTCGCGTCTGGAAATGGAGCGCCTCATCACTGAAGGCCGAATCACGGTGAATGACGAACTTGCCCATGTCGGCCAGCGTGTGCAATTTGGCGACCGCATCAAGGTCAACGGCAGATCGTTGCCCGTGCGCATACAAGCCTTGCCTGTGCGTGTGTTGGCTTACCACAAGCCGGTGGGTGAAATCGTCAGCCGTGACGATCCACAAAACCGTCCTACTGTTTTTCGCAAATTACCTCGTCTCTACCAAGGCAAATGGCAGGCTGTAGGACGTCTTGACCTCAACACCGAGGGCTTGCTGTTGTTTACCAGTTCGGGGGAATTAGCCAACAAACTCATGCACCCGCGCTTTGGGTTGGAGCGTGAATACGCGGTACGCGTACTGGGTGCACTTAGCCATATCGAAAAAGAAAAACTGCTGTCGGGTGTCAACTTGGAAGACGGCATGGCCCGATTTGGTAGCCTGGAAGACGGCGGCGGCGAGGGGGCCAATTGTTGGTACCGCGTCACCATCCAAGAAGGGCGAAACCGTGAAGTTCGCCGTATGTTCGAGGCGGTGGGTCATGCGGTGAGTCGTCTTATTCGTATTCGTTATGGCAGGATGGTGTTGCCGCGTGGCTTGAAGCGCGGGGACTGGATGGAATTGGACGCCCACGATATTGACCAACTTACCCGCAGCGCAGGCGCACCTCAGCTCGGTACCGCCAAGCCTGCCTTTCCCAGAACTGCGCCGGTTAAATCACCCAAAAGCGGCCCAAGTGCTGGCACCAAAGCGCTTTTGATTGGGGCTGACAGCTTGGCAAGGCAGCGGCGCGACCAAAAAACAGCAGCCGCCAGGGCCAAAACACGTTCCCGTAAAGGCTAAAATCGACTTTTTCGGGCATAAACGCCCTCTTTTTGACAACTTTTGGAAACTCCACCATGGCTATCGAACGCACCCTCTCCATCATCAAACCCGACGCAGTGGCAAAGAACGTCATCGGCCAAATTTATTCACGCTTTGAAGGCGCTGGCCTCAAAGTCATTGCCGCGCGTATGGCCCACCTGAGCCGTGGTGAAGCCGAAGCCTTTTACGGCGTGCACAAAGCACGTCCTTTCTTCAAAGACTTGGTCGACTTCATGATCTCTGGCCCAGTGATGATCCAGGTGCTCGAGGGCGAAAACGCCATCCTGAAAAACCGCGACCTCATGGGCGCCACCGACCCCAAAAAGGCCGACAAAGGAACCATCCGCGCTGATTTCGCTGATAGCATCGACGCCAACGCAGTGCACGGCTCAGACGGCCCCGACACAGCCGCCCACGAAATCGGTTTCTTCTTCGCCGGAATGAACGTTTACGGCCACTGAAAGCGGTTCTCGCCGCACCACCATGAAGACCAACCTGCTTGATTTTGATCTGGATGGGTTGGTCGCATGGTGTTTGAGCCAAGGTGAGAAAAAATTCCGTGCGGTCCAGCTGTTTCGCTGGATACACCACAAAGGCGTGTCTGACTTTGCGCAAATGAGCGACCTGGCCCAGAGTCTGCGCCACAAGCTGCAAGCCCAAGCCTGCATCACACCTCTCCCAGTGGTCAGTCGACACGATTCCGCCGACGGCACCATCAAATGGATGTTTGACGTGGGGCAGGGCAATGCGATTGAAACCGTGTTCATCCCCGAAACCGACCGAGGCACTTTGTGCGTGTCCTCCCAAGCCGGTTGCGCCGTGGGGTGTCCGTTTTGCTCGACAGGCGCCCAAGGCTTCAGCCGCAACCTGCGTACCGCCGAAATCATCGCCCAACTGTGGTTCGCTGAACGCACCTTGCGCCAAGAGCGTGGTGTGGACGAGCGGGTTATTTCCAACGTGGTGATGATGGGCATGGGTGAGCCCTTGCAAAATTACAGCGCCTTGGTGCCTGCACTCAAAACCATGTTGGACGACCATGGCTATGGCCTGTCGCGCCGCCGCTTGACCGTGTCCACCTCTGGCGTGGTGCCCACGATAGAGCGCTTGAGCCAAGATTGCCCCGTGGCCTTGGCGGTGTCCTTGCATGCGCCCAACGACACCCTTCGCGACGAGCTGGTGCCCCTGAATCGCAAATACCCCTTGGCCGAGTTGCTGCAAAGCTGCCGCGACTACCTGGCCCATGCGCCGCGTGACTTCATCACTTTCGAGTACTGCATGTTGGACGGCGTGAACGACAGCAACGCGCATGCACAGCAACTCATTGCCCTGGTGCGCCCCGCCCATGGTGAAC
>DAIQOH010000054.1:0-10769 GCA_036787995.1 Limnohabitans sp.
CCGAAGGCATTCCGGTATTTGCTGAAACCTGTCCGCACTATTTGTTGTTCGACAAATCTGTTTACAGCTCAGATGATTTCGAGATTGCCAAGTACGTGATGACGCCACCCTTGCGCACCAACGAAGACCAAAAACATTTGTGGCGCGCTTTGCGTTATGACGACCTTCAAGTGATTGCCACCGACCACTGTCCGTTTTGCATGAAGGAAGGCCACCTGGGCTACCAAAAACAAAAGCAAATGGGTCGTGACGACTTTTCTATGATCCCCAACGGTGCACCCGGCATTGAAACCCGCTTGGTGAGTTTGTTTGACATTGGCGTCATGAAGGGCAAGTTCTCACTCAACCGTTTTGTGGAACTGACCGCCACCTCACCGGCCAAGTTGTTTGGCCTGTTTCCGAAAAAAGGCACGATTGCCGTGGGCAGCGACGCCGATGTGGTGCTGTTCAACCCAGCCGTCACGCAAACCATACGCGCCCAAGATTTGCACAGCAACGTGGACTACACGCTGCTCGAAGGCCGAACCTTGCAGGGCCGCGTGGAGAAAGTGTTTTTGCGCGGCCACTTGATCGTGGACGGCAAAGCGTGGAAGGGCCGTGAAGGCTTGGGGCGTTTTGTACCGCGTGGTCAGGTACAGGCGTTTTGATGAGCGCGTCAGGCCTTGAGGTACTTTGGGCAGGTCAGCCGGTGTCCGTGGAGCCGCTCACCGCCGAGGCATTCACGCCCTTTGGCGATGTGATCGAGGCCAACGACAACGCGCAGCACTTCACCATCAACCAAGGCTTTGCCGAGCGGTTTCACCAACTCGCCCATGTGGACGTGACCCAAGACGGCGGTCAACCGGCCATCAGCATTTTCAAAGCCAAGGCTCGCCCCCTGCCCTTGCAACTCAGCGTGCTGGAGAAGCACCCTTTGGGTTCGCAAGCCTTCATGCCCTTGTCGGGCGATGCTTACTTGGTGGTCGTGGCCTTGGGTGGCGACACACCAGACATGACCACACTGACATGCTTCTCAGCGACTGCACAGCAAGGCGTGAACTATGCCAAAGGGACTTGGCACCATCCTTTGTTGGCTTTGAACGATGGCGATTTTTTGGTGGTGGACCGCGCAGGGCCTTCGGGTGAAGTCAATTGCGTTGAATTTATTTTGGACGAAGACGCCGCTGCATCGGTCAAACCAACCGAATAACTTCGCACATGAACAAAACACCACGAAGCGTTGTCATGCGTCACACACAAAAGCGCCCGCTTCAGCTAACACACATCACTCATATACAACACGCGAGGTTGTCACATGGCGCTTCCATCCGAATTGGCCAGAACCCAAATCTACTTAACCGCACAGCAGCAACAGCAATTGAGCCTGTTGGCCAAACAACAAGGCTGCAGCAGCAGCGCCTTGATCCGCACCGCCATTGACGATTTTTTGCAGATCCACCATCCCCAAGAACGACTGGTCAAGCGGTTACGCTCAGCAGGGACTTGGGATGCGAAAGCAGCACGTCCTTCCTTGGACGAACTCCGCTCTGAAGCGCGTTCATTTTGAGCACGGCCATGTTGCCTTTGTGTCCAAGTTGCCCAATGACGTGGCCATCAGCAGCATCAGCGTGGCCGAGTTGTACGCAGGCGTTCGGGACGGCGCTGAAACGCAAGCTTTATCGGACTTGTTGGACACCTTGGAAGTCATTGATCTCAATCGGGACATCGCTCAAATTGGCGGCTTGATTCGCCGTGACATGGGCAAATCTAACGGCCTAGGCTTGAATGATGCGCTGATTGCGGCGACGGCACTGCATAAGCATGCCTGCCTTTACACCTTGAATGTCAAACATTACCCCAGCCTAGGTAAAAACCAAGTGCGACAGCCTTACAGAAAAGCTTAGGCCGTCACGCCCTTTGCGGTTTCCACAAACTCGTCGATTTGGTCGAAGTTCATGTACTTGTAAATCTTGCTGCCATCGGCGTTGATCACGCCCATGTCGGCCAAGTACTCGGCCTGGGTCGGAATGCGACCCAACTTGGAACAAATCGCTGACAACTCGGCCGAGCCCAAGTACACATTGGTGTTTTTGCCCAAACGGTTGGGGAAGTTTCGGGTGCTGGTGGACATCACCGTCGCGCCCTCTTTCACCTGCGCTTGGTTGCCCATGCACAGGCTGCAACCGGGCATTTCCATGCGCGCACCGGCATTGCCAAACACGCCGTAATGGCCTTCTTCGGTGAGTTGCTGCGCGTCCATTTTGGTGGGGGGTGCCATCCACAACTTCACAGGAATATCACGCTTGCCTTCGAGCAATTTGGACGCGGCGCGGAAGTGGCCGATGTTGGTCATGCACGAACCAATAAACACCTCGTCGATCTTGGCACCAGCCACATCGCTGAGGGTTTTGGCGTCATCGGGGTCGTTGGGGCAGCACACGATGGGCTCTTTGATCTCGTTCAAATCGATCTCGATGACCTCGGTGTACTCGGCGTCTTTGTCGGCTTGCAAAAGCTGCGGGTTGGCCAACCAAGCTTCCATCGCCTGGATGCGGCGCCCAATGGTGCGCGCATCGGCATAGCCTTGGGCGATCATGTTTTTCAACAACACGATGTTGCTGTTGATGTATTCAATGATGGGCTCTTTGTTCAGGTGTACCGTGCAACCGGCGGCGCTGCGCTCGGCAGAGGCGTCGGACAACTCAAAGGCTTGCTCCACTTTCAAATTGGGCAGGCCTTCGATTTCCAAAATGCGGCCCGAGAAAATGTTTTTCTTGCCTTTTTTCTCGACTGTGAGCAAACCTTTTTTGATCGCGTACAAGGGAATGGCGTGCACCAAATCACGCAGGGTGACCCCTGGTTGCATCTGGCCTTTGAAGCGCACCAGCACGCTCTCGGGCATGTCCAAAGGCATCACGCCGGTGGCAGCGGCAAATGCGACCAAACCCGAACCGGCGGGGAAGCTGATGCCCACAGGAAAGCGGGTGTGGCTGTCGCCGCCCGTGCCCACGGTGTCGGGTAACAACATGCGGTTGAGCCAGGAGTGGATGATGCCGTCGCCAGGCTTCAAGCTGATGCCGCCACGGTTGCTGATGAACTCGGGCAACTCGTGGTGCATCTTCACGTCGACAGGCTTGGGGTAGGCGGCGGTGTGGCAGAAGGACTGCATCACCAAATCAGCGCTAAAGCCCAAGCACGCCAAATCTTTCAACTCGTCACGCGTCATGGGGCCGGTGGTGTCTTGTGAGCCCACCGAGGTCATGCGCGGCTCGCAATAGGTGCCGGGCAACACGCCTTGACCTTCGGGCAAACCACAGGCACGGCCGACCATTTTTTGAGCCAAGGTGAAACCTTTGCCGTGGCCTTTGGGGACTGCAGGTAAGCGGAACAATGTCGAGGGTGGCAGACCCAAGGCCTCACGCGCTTTGGCGGTGAGACCGCGGCCAATGATCAACGGAATACGACCACCGGCACGCACCTCGTCGAACAACACATCGCTCTTGACAGTGAAGCTGGCGATTTCTTTGCCGTCTTTGAAGGCCTTGCCTTCGTAGGGGCGTAACTCGATCACGTCGCCCATGTTCATTTGGCTCACATCCAACTCGATGGGCAGCGCACCGGCGTCTTCCATGGTGTTGTAAAAAATCGGGGCGATTTTGCTGCCCAAACACACACCACCAAAACGCTTGTTGGGTACAAACGGAATGTCTTCGCCGGTGAACCACAACACACTGTTGGTGGCCGATTTTCGGCTGGAACCTGTGCCCACCACGTCACCCACATAGGCCACCAAATGGCCACGGGCGCGCAGGTCTTCAATGAATTTGATGGGGCCGCGTTTGCCATCTTCTTCGGGTGTGATGCCATCGCGCTTGTTTTTCAGCATGGCCAAGGCATGCAAAGGAATGTCGGGGCGGCTCCAGGCATCGGGAGCGGGAGATAAGTCGTCGGTATTGGTCTCGCCGGTGACCTTGAGCACCGACAGCGTGATGCTGTGGGGCACTTCAGGGCGGCTGGTGAACCACTCGGCATCGGCCCACGATTGCACCACCGCTTTGGCCAAGGCATTGCCTTTGTCGGCTTTTTCTTTGACGTCGTGAAATTGGTCGAACATCAACAGGGTTTTCTTCAAACCTTCAGCGGCAATGGGTGCGCAGGTTTTGTTGTCGAGCAAATCGATCAATGGCGTGAGGTTGTAGCCACCCAACATGGTGCCCAACAATTCAGTGGCTTTTTCGGGGCTGAGCAAGGCGCATTTTTCTGTGCCATGGGCCACGGCCGCCAAATAGCTGGCCTTGACCTTGGCCGCATCGTCCACACCCGCGGGCACGCGGTGGGTGATGAGGTCCACCAAAGTGGCTTCTTCGCCCTTGGGCGGGTTTTTCAACAACTCGATGAGTTCGCCGGTTTGCTTGGCGCTCAAAGGCAAGGGAGGAATGCCCAAGGCAGCGCGCTCGGCCACATGGTCACGGTAGGTTTTCAACATTGCAAGCTCCAAAAAAATTAACGGTCATTCGAATGGGCTTCTAGCAAATCGGTTTTGCCAGAAGCGGGGGTTTGTTGGGCTGCGGTTTTTTGCGCAGGGCTTTGGCACTCGTCGGCCAGACGCTTGGAGCGGCGAGAATCCAACAACATGGATTTCTCCCATGTTTGAATCCATACAGCGCCGGTTTGCTCGTCCTCCAGTCGCACCGCACCCGATTCCGTGGGCACAGGTGTCAAGCGGTAAACGCTTTTGTTCATTTTCAATACAAAGCGTCCAACTGCACTTTTGTCAGGCCACAAGGTGATCATCTGTCTGCCCTCACACATCAGTGCCCCTGTGTGGACTTTGGCAGCAATGGCCAGCCATTCATCTGTCACTTCTTGCGCAGCTGTGGGCGCAGACGCCAACAACAAACCCATACCTGCAGCAACCGTGTTGAGCAAAAACTTCTTCATCACAAGCCCCTTTGTTCATGGTTGGAAATACCCCAAAGCATGCGCAGGCAAAACTTGCCCTGTGGCATGTGCTCTTTCTAACACGGACCAAAAAAAACGGTAACTGGCGCGGTCATGCAACTGTCCGCCCTGTTGTATGGGTGCCCAGTCGGCTTCAACGGCCGCTTGCAAAATATCTGCTGCTTGCGCCACCTCATCGGTAGCTGGGGAAAACGCGGCCAAGATAGGACGCACTTGGCTGGGGTGAATGCTCCACATACGGGTAAAACCAAATTCGTGGGCTGCGCGGCTTGCGGCATTTTGCATAGCATTTGCATCGTTGAATTCTGTGACAACGCAATGCGAAGGTGTTTTGCCGTGAGCGTGACAAGCGCTGGCTATGGCAAGTTTGGCATGCACCACCATAGGATGGCTGAATTGGCCTGACACACCCATGGCAGAGGCAGGAACCGCGCCTGCGTGGGCAGACACAAAGTCCATCAAACCAAAGCTCAAGGATTGAACACGAGGGTGTGCCGCAATGTCGAAAGCGTTATGCACCGCTAGGGGCGACTCAATCAGCGCATGCAACGGCAGATGCGCGCCACCCGCTGCATCAATGGCCAGCATGGCTTGGTGAATGTCGTTCACCGACTCCACCTTGGGCAACATGATGTGACACCACTTCGAACTTGCTTGCCCTACCAAGATAGCAACATCTTGTTCGAAAGCGGGGTGGTCCACGGCATGCACACGAACGGCCACACGGGCAGAAGGGTGTGCACTGTCAGCCAGATGGGCTACCAATTCCGCGTGTGCATGCTCACCACCTACCGGCGCACCGTCCTCGCAATCGAGGGTAACGTCCATCACGCCTACGCCAAATTCTTGGTGTAACTCGGCCTGCAACTGCAGGCTTTTGCGCATCCGCACCTCTACCCCGCTGTAGTGGTCACACACAGGCAGCACCAGCGCGGCGGCTTGCGCACCTAGCAAGACGTCACGCGGGTGTTTCATCTGTGCATCAAGTCTGAGGTGTTAGAGCAAATGGGCCACGCCCGCTTGCTCATCGGTCAGCTCTTTAAGGGTTTTGTCAATACAAGTTTGGCTGAACGCATCAATGGCCAAACCTTCAACCACTTTGTACTCACCGTTGTCGCAAGTGACAGGGAAACCAAACATCACATCTTTGGGAATGCCATACCAACCTTGTGAAGGAATGCCCATGGTGACCCATTGACCATGGGTTCCCAAGGCCCAATCGCGCATGTGGTCGATGGCGGCATTGGCTGCTGAAGCCGCAGAGGAAAGTCCACGCGCTTCAATGATGGCCGCACCGCGTTTGCCCACCGTCGGCAAAAACACAGTTTCATTCCATACGTGATCGTTGATCATGTCTTTGACGGATGCTCCGTCGATGGTGGCGAAACGGTAATCGGCGTACATGGTGGGGGAATGGTTGCCCCACACGCACAACTTGTGAATACTGGCCACAGGTTTGCCCGTCTTGGCAGCAATTTGGCTTAAGGCACGGTTGTGGTCCAAACGCAGCATGGCGGTGAAATTGCCAGGCTTTAAATCAGGTGCGGATTTCATGGCGATGTAGGCATTGGTGTTGGCAGGGTTGCCAACCACCAGTACTTTCACGTTGCGTGACGCCACAGCATTCAAAGCCTTGCCTTGGGCAGTGAAGATGGCGCCATTGATGGCCAACAGTTCTGCACGCTCCATGCCAGGGCCACGGGGGCGTGAACCGACCAACAAAGCGTAATCGGTGTCTTTGAATGCGGTCATGGGGTCGGCATGGGCCTCCATGCCAGCCAGCAAGGGGAACGCACAGTCTTCCAACTCCATCATCACGCCTTTGAGGGCTTTTTGGGCTTTTTCGTCAGGAATTTCAAGCAATTGCAAGATCACGGGCTGGTCTTTACCCAACATCTCGCCAGAGGCGATACGGAACAACAATGCGTAACCAATTTGACCTGCTGCGCCAGTGACAGCGACGCGTACGGGTTTTTTACTCATGACAATCTCCGAGGTAAATTAAAACAAAAATATACGAATTTGATGGTGTGAATTTCAAGACATGTGTCTTATAGAAGATATGATAGCGTCAAGTCTCTAACAATTGCCTGACAACAGTCACCTAAGCGCCCCATGACCACTGAAACCAGCCTCGCACCTTCAGCCTCATTGGCAGGGAATGCGCCTGCCTTCAGTCCACTTTATCAGCAGATTAAAAGTCTGGTTTTACAAAGCTTGCAAAGTGGCGAATGGAAGCCAGGCGAGACCATTCCCAGTGAATTTGAATTGGCGGCCCGCTACAAGGTCAGCCAAGGTACCGTGCGCAAAGCCATTGATGAGTTAGCCCAAGACAATTTACTGATACGCCGCCAAGGCAAAGGAACGTTTGTGGCCACCCACGCCGAGCAACACGTTCAGTACCGGTTTTTGAAACTCAAGCCCGACGACGGCGACCTTAACAGCCAAGGGCCTGCGCAACGCCTGATCATCGACTGCAAACGCACCCGCGCCAGCGTTGAAGTGGCCAAGGCCTTAAGACTGCGCGGCGGTGATGCAGTGTTGCAACTTCGACGTGTGCTGTCTTTTGGCGCTGTTCCTACCATTTTGGAAGAAATATGGTTGCCTGGTGGCCCCTTCAAAGGTTTGACCGCCGAGCGCTTGAGCGCCGACCAAGGGCCTATGTATGCGCTGTTTGAAGCCGAATTTGGTATCCGCATGGTCAGGGCTCAAGAACGCCTCAGAGCAGTCAATCCCAGCGATGAAGAAGCCCAATTGCTTCAATTGAAAAGCCCCATGCCCTTGTTGAGTGTGGAGCGTCTGGCTTTCACTTACCACGACACCCCTATGGAATGGCGCCGCGGTCTTTACAGAACTGACACACACTATTACGACAATGAATTGAACTGAAGCCCTTTGTCAGCCTGTGTTGGCATTCATTTTTGTGCATTGCAATAGAATGAAATTCAACAGACGCCTCTTCAACAACGACACACGCCATCAGCGCATCAACGAAAGTCAGAAAGTCCTCACGTATGACAGACCCCGTACAACACAGGCCTGAGTTCCGCAATATCAACGCCTTTGCCGACTTGCCCTCTTACCGTCTGCCGGCTGCGGGATGGGTTTCCATCTTGCATCGCATCAGCGGTGCGCTGATGTTTTTGCTGCTGCCTTTCATTATTTGGCTGTTTGACAAATCGGTCTCCTCCGAGTTCTCTTTTGCCAAGTTCAAGGCTGCGTTCAACATTGGCGTGGGCATTTACCCCGCTTGGTTTATCAGTTTGGTGACTTTGGCTTTGGTTTGGGCGTATTTGCACCATTTGATTGCGGGTATGCGCCATTTGTACATGGACGCCACCCACAGCGTTGACAAAGCATTCAGCCATCGCAGCGCTGTTTTCACATTGGCGCTGAGCTTGGGCCTGACTGTGCTGCTGGGTGCCAAGTTGTTTGGCGTTTATTGATTTCAGGAACACACCATGACAGATTCGATCGGTTCTAAGCGTTTGGTGGTGGGTGCGCATTACGGTTTGCGCGACTGGCTAGCCCAACGCATCACAGCCACTTTGATGGCTTTATTCACTGTATTGGTTTTGGCGCAGTTGATTCTTTCGCGTGGCCCCATCGGTTACGACAAATGGGCTGGCATCTTCAGTCCGCAATGGATGCGCGCACTCACCTTCACTGTCATCCTGGCCCTCACCTACCACGTGTGGGTGGGCATGCGCGACATTTGGATGGACTACATCAAACCTGTCGGCATGCGCCTTGGTTTGCAAATTTTCACCATGGTTTGGTTGCTGTCCTGCATGGGCTGGGCAGTTCAGGTTCTTTGGAGACTTTGATTGATGACACGCTCTTCTCTTCCCCGTCGCCGCTTTGATGTGGTCATCGTCGGTGCTGGTGGCTCGGGCATGCGCGCCTCGCTGCAACTGTCTCGTGCTGGCCTGAATGTGGCTGTACTCTCCAAAGTCTTTCCCACACGTTCACACACGGTTGCTGCCCAAGGCGGCATCGGTGCTTCGCTGGGCAATATGTCTGAAGACAACTGGCATTTCCACTTTTATGACACCGTCAAAGGTTCGGACTGGTTGGGCGACCAAGACGCGATCGAATACATGTGCCGTGAAGCGCCCAAAGTGGTGTATGAACTTGAGCATATGGGAATGCCGTTTGACCGCAATGCCGATGGCACGATTTACCAACGTCCCTTTGGTGGCCACACCGCCAATTACGGTGAAAAATCGGTGCAACGCGCATGCGCAGCTGCGGACCGTACCGGCCACGCCATGTTGCACACGCTTTACCAACAAAATGTGCAGTCCCACACCAACTTCTTTGTGGAATGGATGGCACAAGACATCATCCGCGATGCCGAGGGCGATGTGGTGGGCGTGACCGCCTTAGAGATGGAAACCGGCGATGTGCATATTTTGGAAGCCAAAACCGTGCTCTTGGCCACCGGCGGTGCAGGCCGCATTTTTGCGGCGTCCACCAATGCCTTCATCAACACCGGTGATGGCTTGGGCATGGCTGCACGTGCAGGCATCCCTTTAGAAGACATGGAGTTTTGGCAATTCCACCCCACCGGCGTGGCGGGTGCAGGCGTGTTGCTCACCGAAGGTTGCCGGGGAGAAGGGGCGATTTTGCTCAACAGCAACGGCGAGCGTTTCATGGAGCGCTATGCACCTACGTTGAAAGACTTGGCACCGCGCGATTTTGTCTCGCGCTGCATGGACCAAGAGATCAAGGAAGGCCGCGGTTGCGGTCCCAACAAAGACTATGTGCACTTGAAGCTCGATCACCTGGGTGCCGAGACCATCATGAAACGCTTGCCATCTGTCTATGAGATTGGCCATAACTTTGCCAACGTCGATATCACCAAAGAGCCCATCCCTGTGGTGCCCACCATCCACTACCAAATGGGCGGCATCCCCACCAACATCCATGGTCAAGTGGTGACCCAAACATCGACTGACCACAATGCGGTGGTCAACGGTTTGTACGCCGTCGGCGAATGCTCTTGCGTGTCGGTGCATGGCGCCAACCGCTTGGGTACCAACTCTTTGCTTGACCTGTTGGTGTTTGGCAAAGCCGCAGGCAACCATATTGTGGAGTTCCACCAAAAGCACAAAACCCATAAGCCATTGCCAGCAGATGCAGCTGATCGCACGCTGGCACGTCTGGCCCGTTTGCAAAACGCCACCAGTGGCGAATATGCCCAAGACGTGGCCAACGACATTCGCGCCACCATGCAGCAGCATGCCGGTGTGTTCCGTACCCAAGCCAGTTTGGATGAAGGGGTTGGCAAGATTGCGGCATTGCGCGAACGTGTGCAAGCCATTGGTCTGCAAGACAAGTCGCAGATTTTCAACACTGCACGTGTTGAGGCCTTGGAAGTGGAGAACCTCATCGAGTGCGCCCAAGCCACCATGGTGTCTGCTGCTGCACGTCGCGAAAGCCGCGGCGCACACACGGTGGACGACTATGCAGACACACCACAACACCCCAACGGCCGCAACGATGAAGAGTGGTTAAAGCACACCCTTTGGCACAGCGATAGCAACAGCTTGACCTACAAGCCAGTCAAGTTGCAGCCACTGACCACCGAAAGTATTCCTCCTAAAGTCAGGACCTTCTAATGAAACGCACGTTCAAGATTTACCGGTACGACCCCGAAAAAGACACCAAACCTTATATGCAAACCATCGAGGTAGAGCTCGACGGCCATGAGCGCATGTTGCTCGATGCTTTGATGAAACTCAAAGCGCAAGACCCGACGCTGTCTTTTCGTCGCTCTTGCCGCGAAGGTGTGTGTGGCTCAGACGCCATGAACATCAATGGTA
>DAIQOH010000055.1:0-10588 GCA_036787995.1 Limnohabitans sp.
TTTTGAAGGGCTTTCATGCAACGCAGAAACTTTCTTTCCTCTACCGCTGTAGGTGCAGGCGTAGCGACTTTGGCCGCGCCCGCAATTGCGCAGTCCTCCAAACCAGAGGTTCGATGGCGTCTGGCTTCCAGCTACCCAAAATCTTTGGACACCATTTATGGCGCGGTAGACATGATGACCAAGCGTGTGGCCGAACTCACTGAGGGACGTTTCAAAATCAGTTTGCACGCTGCGGGTGAATTACTGCCCCCGCTTCAAGTGCTCGATGGTGTGCAAAACGGCACCATCGAAGCCGGACACAGCGCCAGTTATTTTTATATTGGCAAAGACCCCACTTTTGGTTTTGGCACTGCCCTGCCGTTTGGGTTGAATACCCGTGGACAAAATGCTTGGCTGTACGTGGGCGGTGGCATTGAGTTGCTCAATGAGTTTTACAGCAATTACGGTGTCATCCATATGCCTGTTGGCAACACCGGCGCACAAATGGCGGGTTGGTACCGCAAAGAGATCAAAACCGCTGCCGATTTCAAAGGTTTGAAATTCAGAGTGGGTGGTTTGGCCGGGAAAATCTTGACCAAATTGGGCGTGGTTCCTCAGCAACTCGCACCGGGCGACTTGTATGCAGCGCTGGAAAAAGGCGTCATTGATGCAGCAGAGTTTGTGGGGCCCGCAGACGATGAACACCTGAGTCTGCACAAGGTGGCGAAATACTATTACTACCCTGGATGGTGGGAAGGCTCAGCCACTTTGTCGCTGTTCATTAACCAAAAAGCCTTTGAGGTATTGCCTGCAGATTACAAAGCCGCTTTACGGGTGGCATCTGCCGAAGCCAACCAATGGTCTACCGCGAAGTACGACATCGCCAACCCAGCAGCACTGCGCCGACTGATTTCTGGTGGCGCACAACTGCGACGCTTCTCCCCCGAGTTGCTCAATGCTTGCTACAAAGCAGCCAATGAGTTCTATACCGAACTGAACGACACCAACCCCGCATTCAAAAAAATCTACACGCCTTGGGCCAAGTTCCGTGATGAACATGTGCTGTGGTCTCAGTTTTGCGAAATGCCTTTTGACTCCTTCATGGCAAGCATCCGCAAAAGCTAAGGCAATCGGTGGTGCCAGTACCTGCGCTGCCGGTCACGCTCGCAATCCACTTGCATGGGGGCATCACTGCGCCAATGCATGGCGCCACAATGCGGCGAGTCCCAAACAGGTACGCCTTGTGCGGCATAACGTGACATGACGGCTGGCGCTGGGTGTCCATAACGGTTGCGGTAGCCCGCTTGTACCCAAGCCATGCGGGGATTGACTGTTTTTAAAAAAACCTCGGTAGAAGATGTTTTGCTGCCGTGATGTGGCACCAACAACACATCCGCTTGCAACTTCTCACCCAGACGCTCCACCAACGCTTGCTCTTGAAAAGCTTCGATATCAGCTGTCAATAAAACAGTCTGGTCTTGGGCGTGTATGCGCAATACACAGCTTCTGGCATTAGGCGTGAGGTTTTGTTGGTAGTCGCTGGCCAGGGGATGCAGCACCTCCAATGTCACACTGTCCCATTGCCACCGTTGTCCAGCTTCACAACGCTGCATGGTCAAGCTTTGTCCTAACCAATGTGAGGCAGTGATGGAGCTGAGTATTTCAGCTTGGGGCTGTGCGGCATGCACAGATAAAGCACCACCTGTATGGTCTGCATCTTGATGACTCAGTATCAGCAAATCCAAACGCTCAGCCATTCGCTGAAGCAAAGGTAACCACACCCTTTCACCTGCATCGCTATCGCTGCCATAGCGCGGGCCGGTGTCAAACAACAAGCTGTGTGTCGCTGTTCTGACCAGAACAGCA
The DNA here is from genome assembly GCA_036787995.1 of Limnohabitans sp. Lineage (GTDB taxonomy): Bacteria > Pseudomonadota > Gammaproteobacteria > Burkholderiales > Burkholderiaceae_C > Limnohabitans. Next base: position 1,846 of record DAIQOH010000055.1, read on the forward strand.
TTACCTTGGCCGATGTCAGCAGCCAAAACCTCGACAGTACCCGTGGACGGTCGATCTGGCAGCCAGCACAAGCAGGGCACGATCAGCAACAGACCCAGAAAACGGGGGACTTTCTTTCGCGCAAACGCCCACATCACCGCACCAGCCATGCCAATCAATGCCAACCACCACGGCGGTGCTGCGGTGTGCCACACGGCCCACGACCAATGCGCCATGGGCTCTAATACCGAACATAAGCTTTGCGCTGCCCATGCACTGGCTTGCCAAAAAGGAGTCCATACAAGACCCGCAAAAGCCAAGGGTGTGACCACCCAAGTCACCCAGGGAATGGCAAATAAATTGGCCAGCAAGCCCACCACAGACACCTGCTGAAATAACACCACGCACAGCGGTGCAAGACAGATGCTGATCAGCCATTGCTCTTTGCACAAGGCACATAAATGTTGCCAAGCTGCCATGTATTTATCAACCGCAGTCGTACTGATCTTCCATGCATCAGGCGCAGGTATTGCCTTTGCGGGTTGACCCATGAACAACATGGCCACAGCGACAAAACTCAACCAAAATCCCGCTTGTAACAATGCCCAAGGGTCTAAAACCACGACCACAACCATGGCCAATAGCCATTGGGTATGCAATGGCCAACGCACTGCTTGGCTATGTAAAACACAAACTGAGGCCAACATGGCCACTGTTCGCTGCGAAGGCACCCCCCAACCGCTGAACAATGCATAAGCCCATGCCATCAGCAAACCTCCCCAATGCGCAGCGTGTGGCGCAGGTATCCACAAACACCATGATCTACCCCATAGATCACTGCGACGCCAACACCAAGCGATCAGCCAGCGTGCCACACAAGCCCATAAAGTGATATGCAAACCCGAGATACTCATCAAATGGGCAACGCCTGTAGCGCGAAATACCTCCCAGTCTGCACGGTCCATTCCTGCTTGGTCTCCCAACAACAAAGCAGACACCACTGCCGCCCAACGCGGTTCATTCACACGGGTTTGTATGCGGTCTCGAGCGGCTTGACGCCAAGCCTCTATATCCCACCAAACAAAAGCGTGGTCAAGTAACACGGGGGCAAAACTGTTTGCGCCGGTACGCACATAGCCTGTGGCGTGTATGCCTTGTTCCCACAGCCACAATTCCATATCAAACCCACCTGGGTTCACCAAACCATGCGGTTGTTTCAAACGCAATGGCAATCGCCAACGCTGTCCAACTTGGAGTGTGGGCAAAGCGTGGGTGTCTGTGCTTTCATTGGCATACCACCCCAACTGCAGTTGCTGGGGTAGCGCCAGCGGAGTTTGGCTACCCTGGCGAAAGGCCTCAGAGATTTGAAAGCGAAACCGCCATCCGTCGGCTTGGCGTTGGGGCAAACCCATGACCTTACCTGTCACATCCAAATCCAAGCCTTGCAGTGACGCGGGCAGTTCGTCTTTTTGGAAGGCTTTAGCGCGCCATGCCACGCTGGCAAAGGCCAAGGCAGCAACAGTGGACATGGCACAAGCACAGATGAGCAGCGCCACACTTTGGTGCCAGCGGCTTTGGGTTGCCACCTTTCGCCACACCCATAAGGTGAAGAGGCTTAGCAGACAGCTGCCTATGACAGGCCAAAGGTAACTTGCATAAGTGCCTAACTCGGCTTGGCAGAGCTGCAAACCAGTGCCCAAGACCCATGCCAACAGCAAGGGGCTGAGCCATGTCAACCAAAGCGCGGGAAGATGCAGAGCCAGTCCCCATCAGGCAGCCTTGCACCACGCAAAGCACTGAAGTGAAATTTACTGGGCTGAAGCGGTTTGGGTGGAAGCGCAAATCTGTTTTTTAAGAAGCGCGATATGCGTGCCTGGGCGAATAGCTGTGTCGTTGGGTCGCCAATCAGGCTTATCCACGGTGAATATTTCCTTGCCCTTACCGTCGGGGCGCTCGTAAATACTTTCAGCTAATTTCAAAAAAGTATCGGTCTTACAGTTAATGCGGTAGCGGGTCAGAATGGATTGAAAGTCTGCGCCGTTACCCAATTTGGTTGGACTGCTCAAATTGGTGATGGCCCAAACCAAGCGTGATACATGGATGGCTTGCACCGACTCTTTGTCCCAACCGTAAAACACCTCATCGTCCTTGATGAGCTCTCCCCATTCGGCATGGGCCAAAGGACTGAGCAGCAAAACAAGTGATACAGCTAAGCGAGTAAAAGAAAGCGTCTTCATACGCATCGAATCGACCTGGGTTCGCAAAACTTAAGCCCTGTTTCGGCCTATTTTGATTGTCATTTCTTCACTTTACACTCCGTGCAAACCATTTTTACGGAGACCTCCATGGATATTTACCAACGCCTCAAAGAACTGCACATCACCCTCCCACCCTTGACCGCACCGGTCGCAGCCTATGTCTCCTTTGTGCAAACAGGACAATTGGTGTTCGTGAGTGGCCATATTGCCAAGCAAGACGGCAACCCTTGGGTAGGACAACTGGGCACCAATATGGACACCGCACTGGGACAAATAGCTGCGCGCTCGGTTGCCATCGACTTGCTGGGTACGCTGCACGTGGCCACAGGTGGCGACTTGCACCGCATCAAGCGTATTGTGAAAGTCATGAGCCTGGTCAACTCCAGCCCCGATTTCACAGAACACCATTTGGTCACCAACGGATGCAGCGAACTCTTGGGTCAAGTACTGGGTGAAGCTGGCACACATGCACGCAGCGCTTTTGGTGTGGCCCAGTTACCCCGTGGTGCCTGCGTTGAAATTGAGCTTATCGCCGAGCTGCATTAAGCGTCGCGACATCTTGTCATTGCGAGCACCGCGAAGCAATCAGGTTAAACGTCGACGCACGCGTGCAACCCATAGCCCGAAGTCATCGATATATAAAAACACGGCGGGTATCACCAGCAAGCTCAAAAACGTGGAAGTGATCAACCCGCCAATCACAGCCACCGCCATGGGTGAGCGGAAACTGGGGTCGGAACTTCCCCACCCCGCTGCGATAGGCAACATACCCGCACCCATGGCGATGGTGGTCATCACAATCGGACGCGCACGTTTTTGACATGCATCCATCAATGCATCCAAACGATTCATCCCTTGGTCTCGCTGGGCAACAATGGCGTACTCGACCAGCAAAATGGAATTCTTGGTAGCCACCCCCATCAGCATGACCAAACCTATCAATGAGGGCATGGAAAAGCTTTTGCCTGCGATCAACAGGGCAACGAATGCACCACCCAACGACAAGGGCAAAGCTGCCAAGATTGTGACTGGATGCATCACGCTTTTGAACAACAACACCAACACCAAGTAAATACACAAAATACCTGTCAACATGGCTAAAGCAAAGCTGGCAAACAGTTCACCCATGATTTCTGCATCCCCCACCTCGACCAACTGGATGCCGCTGGGCAATTCACGAATACTGGGTAACTGATTGACTGCATTTTTAGCGTCACCCAAGCCGGTGCCGGAAAGCTCAATCACAAAAACGATATTGCGGGTGCGGTTGTAACGCTCTATCAATGCTGGTCCGCCACTCAAACTCAAGGTAGCCACCTCGGCCAACATTACCGGCCCCTTGGCACCTGGCACACTGAGGCGACCTAGCAAGTCTAAGTCTTGACGCGCAGTGTCTACCAGCTTCACCATGATGGGTACTTGGCGTTGTGCCAAGTTCAACTTGGGCAAGGCGGCGTCGTAATCTCCCACGGTCGCAATACGCAAAGTCTCACCAATGGCTGCGCTGGTCACACCCAAGTCGGCTGCCCGAGCAAAATCTGGGCGCACCGCAATTTCTTGCCTCACCAAACTGGCGCTGGAGTTGATAGACCCCAAACCAGGTAGGGCCCTTAAATCACGCACAAATGCGGTGGCAGAAGCTTGTAATGCCACAGGATCTTCACCCGTCAGCATCACCAAATATTTTTCCCCTGCACCACCCAAACCGACTTTGTAACGCACCCCAGGGACAGCTTTCAAGTGTTCACGTATGCGTTGTTCGATCACGCCCTTTTTAGGGCGATCGCCTCGAGGTAACAACTGAATAGTCAAGGTAGATAAAGACGTTTGTGCAGCTGCTTGCGGCATGCCAGGATCGGTACCAGCAGTACCGCCACCCACCGTGGTGTAAACGCTTTGGATCTCAGGAATGGTTAGCAACTGTTGTCTGACTGCTTCGCTGGCTTGCATGGTTTGAGCCAAGCTAGACCCTGGTGGCAATTCCAAATACACCTGTGTTTGCGAGTTGTCATCTGCTGGAATAAAACCTGTGGGCAACAAAGGAATCAGCATCAACGACCCAACAAAAAAACCCGCAGCGGCCAATGCGGTCAAAAAACGGTGACCCAAACACCAACGCACCATCTTTAGATAAGCCGGCATCCAAAAAGGCACAACAGCACCAAGCTGAGGAGGCTTTAGCAAATAGGCAGACATCATGGGTGTCAACACCCTGGCCACGACCAAAGAGGCAAACACAGCCAACGCCGCAGTCCAACCGAATTGCTTGAAAAATTTCCCTGGCACACCACTCATGAATGCGGTGGGCAAAAACACGGCCACCAAAGTGAACGTGGTGGCAATCACCGCCAAACCAATTTCATCTGCAGCCTCCATGGCTGCTTGAAAAGGGGTCTTGCCCATGAACAAATGTCGCTCGATGTTTTCTACTTCGACAATCGCATCGTCAACCAATATTCCCACCACCAATGACAAAGCCAGCAAGGTGATGACATTGATGGAAAAGCCCAGGTAATCCATGGCAATGAAAGCGGGAATCACCGATAAGGGCAAAGCCACTGCCGATACAAAGGTGGCCCGCAAATCGCGTAAAAACAACCACACCACCAACACGGCCAGCAGCGCGCCCTCGTACAGCAAAGTGAGTGAGGCGTGGTACTCCTCTTTGACTGGGGTGACAAAGTCAAATGCGGTGGTAAAGGTCAGGTTTGGATGGTTTTCTTTGAGTTGCGACAAAGCTTTGAACACGGCCTCACCGACCTCCACTTCGCTGGTGCCGCGACTGCGTGCCACCTCAAAACCAACCACAGGTTTACCGTTTAAAAAAGCGGCAGAACGCTGCTCGGCCACAGTGTCTTTAACTGTGGCAATGTCTCTCAAGCGTATGCGCTTGCCATTGCCCACAGCCAACTCGATATCGGCCAGTTCAGCCGCCGAACCCACATTGGCCAAAGTGCGCATAGACTGCTCTAAGCCGCCTAAATCGGTTCGCCCACCAGCAATTTCACCTTGAACCTGTCGCAACTGCCTAGACACATCGGCAACAGTTATACGCAAAGCTTGAAGCCTTACCGGGTCCAAGGCAATCTCTACTTGTCTGTCAACGCCACCCACACGCGTGACAGCGCCCACACCTTTGACGGCCAACAGGCGACGGGTCACGGTTTGGTCCACAAACCAGCTTAAGGCTTCATCGTCCAAGTCGGTGGCAGCTACCGTAAATGCCAACACGGGCCCACCCGTGAATTCGAGTTTGCGCACCATGGGATCGAGCAAGTCTGAGGGCAAATCTGCACGAACACCGTTCACCGCAGAACGCACCTCGTCAAGTGCTTCTTGTACGGGCTTTTCAATGCGAAATTCACAAGAAATCAAGACGTTGCCATCTTGTATCTTGGTATAGAGGTTTTTCAAACCCGAAACCGACACCACCGCATTTTCAATTTTGCGGGCAACCTCGGTTTCCATTTGCACCGGTGCAGCACCAGGCAAGGCGGCGTTAATGACAATGGTGGGTAAATCCAGGTCGGGAAAGTTTTGCACTTTCATGCTGTTGAAGGACAGCAAACCCGCGAAAGTCAACAACACAAACAACACCACCGAAGGAAGGGGGTTGCGTATCGACCAAGCGGAAACATTCATGGCTTGGCCACGGGTAGACTACCTGCGGTGGGCGCATCCGTCACCACTTTGACCAAGTCGCCTGCAGTCAAAAAACCGGCGCCTCGAACCACCACGTTGGCATCCGCGGGTAAACCAGCCGTCACTTCTAACCATTCACCTTGGCGGCGTCCCAAGCTCACCTTGAAGAGCTTGACACGCTGATCGGCTTGCACCACAAAAACTTGCGAAAACCCATCACGAATCACCACCGATTGTTGAGGTACCAATGAGGCGGCAGAGGCACCTATTTCAAATTCTCCACGTGCATACATGCCCGGCTTGAGCGATTGCATGGCGCCGGAAGGCAGATCGACATAAACCATGCCGGTACGGTTTTGACCATCAACGGTAGGCGCGACCATGCGCACCGTACCGGTGACGGCACCCGTACCTGCGCCTTGCAGCAACACCTTGTGACCCGGCTTGATTTGAAACAACTCAGAGGACACCAAGTCAGCACGCCACTCTAAACGGTTACCGCGAATCAAACGAAACAACTCTGTACCCAAACCCACCACCGCACCCACGCTTGCACCACGGCTTGAAATAACACCGTTGTCGGGCGCCTTCACTTGGGTTTGACGCAGATGCAATTCATGCACCGCCATCAATGCCAAGGCGGAATCCACTCGGGCTTTGGCTGTGGCTTCCGCTGTCAAACTCTGGTTGAACTGCTGAGCGCTGATCACGCCACTGGGTTGCAAAGCGCGGGCTCGATCTGCATTGGCTTGGGCTTCAGCAGCCACGGCTTTGGCCTCATTCAACGCAGCTTTGGCTTGGTTGATTTCAGCCAGCACATTGTCAGCGGCAAACACGGCCAACACCTGTCCTGCTTTGACTTGGTCGCCCACATTGACACGCACTTCCGTCAGCCGCAAACCACCGATCTCAGCACCGATGCTGGCTTCTTGCCAAGCCGCTACCGTGCCGTTGGCGCTTATGCGCTGTGACAGGTTTTGGGTTTGCGCACGCGTGACGGTCACCGTCATGGCAGGTCTAGGCTCGCTGGCCTTGGGCGGCGTTGCTTGGGCAAAGGCTTGGAACGGAGAACCAACCAAGTAAAAAACCGCGAAAACCAATTTCAATAGGCTTTGAATACGCATCAGGTGGCTACTTTCAATCGCAGGTCTACTCAACACGCAGCACCGCCGTGGGCTTAAAGCCCAAGTCCGCTGCCTTGCCTTTACGCGCTCTGGCCGCACGTGCATTGTTCAGACTTCGGATTTCCAAGGTTTCTTCACGGTCTTTACCGCCACGCCCGATGCCCACGATGCACACGCTGCGGGTATAGGCCGCTGCACCGGCCAAACTGTCTTTGGCTTCCAAGTCAATCAGCATCAAGCCGCGACCGCCTTTTTCCATGGCCTTGAGCTCTGTGATGGCAAAGGTCAGTATGCGTCCGCCGGTGGAGGCACAGGCCACATGGGTGGCCATCGGCAGTGGCGTTTCGCCATTGCCGCCACCGACCAAAGACGGCACGCACAAGGTTTCGCCCTCACCCAAGCTGATAAATGCCTTACCGCCTTTGTTGCGCGAAATCAGGTTGTCGATGCAACACACAAAACCATAGCCGCCAGAGCCACTGAGCAACAAGGTGAGCGTGCCAGGGCCAGCAAAGTAATGCACCAACTGCGTACCCACCTCCACGTCGACCAAGGTGGTGACGGGCTGGCCATCACCGCGAGCGCCAGGCAACGATGCCACCGGAACCGAGTACACACGGCCATTCGAGCCAAAGGCAATCAATTGATCCACGGTGCGGCACTCGAAAGTGTCGTACAACTCGTCACCGGCCTTGAAGGTAAAGCCCATGGGGTCATGGCCGTGGCCGGTACGTGCACGCACCCAGCCTTTGGCAGACACCACCACGGTGACGGGCTCGTCAATCACCTTGACTTCAGCGACCGCTTTTTTCTCGGCTTGTATCAGCGTACGGCGTGGGTCGGCAAAGGTTTTGGCGTCGGCCTCAATTTCTTTCACCATCAAGCGGCGCAGCGAAGTGGCGCTGCCCAAGATGTCTTCCAAACGCCCCTGCTCTTCGCGCAACTCTTTGAGTTCTTGCTCGATCTTGATGGCTTCCAGCCGCGCCAACTGGCGCAAGCGGATGTCCAAAATGTCGTCGGCTTGGCGCTCAGACAACTTGAAGCGCTCGATCAGCGCAGGCTTGGGCTCGTCGCTGTGGCGGATGATGCGAATCACCTCGTCGATGTTGAGCAACACCAACTGGCGGCCTTCCAAGATGTGTATGCGTGCCAGCACCTTGTCCAAACGGTATTGCGAGCGGCGCTGCACCGTGGTTTGCCTGAACGCAATCCACTCTTCCAGCATTTGGCGCAGGGTCTTGGGTACCGGACGGCCGTCCAAGCCCACCATGGTCAGGTTAATGGACGAAGAACTTTCCAAACTGGTATGCGCCAGCAAAGTGGTGATGAGTTCTTGTTGTTCGATGGTGCGGGTTTTGGGCTCGAACACCAAACGCACGGGCGCGTCTTTGCTCGACTCGTCGCGCACACCGTCGAGCACCGCCAGCACCGTGGCCTTGAGTTGGGTTTGCTCGGGCGTCAAGGCTTTTTTGCCGGTCTTGACCTTGGGGTTGGTGAGTTCTTCAATTTCTTCCAACACTTTTTGGCTGCTGACATTGGGCGGCAATTCGTTTACCACCAATTGCCATTGGCCGCGCGCCAAGTCTTCAATCACCCAGCGCGCCCGCACCTTGAGTGAACCACGGCCTGTGGCGTAAGCGTCTGCAATATCGGCGTCGCTGCTGATGATTTGCCCGCCACCGGGATAGTCGGGGCCGGGCAAAATTTGCAACAACTCGGCATGTGAAAGCTTGGGATTTT
>DAIQOH010000056.1:0-8375 GCA_036787995.1 Limnohabitans sp.
TGCGGCGTTTCGCGGTATTCCACATAGGCGCGTCCTCGCACTTCGCGTTCCCAGTTTTTGTAGGCTTCTTCGAATTTTTTCTCACGCAAAATGTTGCGCGCCATGTCTTGTTGCTCGCGCAAGCTAAGCGGTGCTTCACGTCGCTCCAGAACTTGTATCAGGTGCACACCAAAACGAGACACCAAAGGGTCGCCCACTTGACCTGGCGCGAGTTTGTTCATGGCCTCTTCAAACTCTGGCACCATCATTCCAGGATTGGCCCAACCCAGATCGCCGCCTTGGTTGGCGCTGCCGTCTTGCGAATGCTCTTTGGCAAGGGCTTCAAACTCCGCCAAACCCACGTCAATTTGCCTTTTGAATGCGGCCAGTTGGGCACGCGCGGCATCTTGGCTGAGCTTACCGCCGGGGCGCAACAAAATATGCCTGGCATGGGTTTGCGTCACCGTGACAGGCAAAGCTTGCGCATTGCGTCTGTCCATCAGTTTCAGTACATGAAAACCGGCAGCCGAACGCACCGGTCCAACCAACTGTCCCACCGCGACATCTTTCACCGCGTCGACAAACAAACTGGGATACCGGCTTGGGGGTCGCATACCCAACACACCACCATTGCTGCGGTCAGCCGCACTGGAAAACTGCACCGCCATTTTGGAAAAGTCTTCACCCTGTTTGAGCTTGCGCATCACCTCGTCGGCTTTGGTCAATTGCTTGGCCACGTCGTCCGCGCTGGCGTTTTCGGGCAACTCAAACAAAATATGCGCGATATTGATATCTGCATTCGGATTGGCAAGCTTATTTTGCTCTTGTAAAAAAGCATCTACCTCAAAGTCTTGGATTTTGATGCGCGCATTCACCTCTTTTTCGCGCACCCTTTGCAACAGCATTTGACGTCGCACTTGGGTGCGGTACTGTTCCCAGGACAGGCCTTGTTCTTGCAATCGCTGCTGCATTTGTTCCATGCTGAGTTGGTTACGCTGCGCGGTTTTTTCGATGGTTTGTGCCAACTCATCACTGCTGATTTGAATCCCGTATTGCTTTGCAACGCCTATTTGCGCAGCCTCTTCAATCAAGGTCTCCAGGGCTTCCATCAACAAACTGCTGCGCCCCAACTTGGCCGCAGCAGGATCCGCCATGGCAGCCAAGCGATTGACTTCTTGGTTGGTGATGGGCTCGTTATCAACCACCGCCACAATAAAGTCCGATGCACGCGCACCCTCATTGGGTGCCAAAGCAGGCGGCGGGGTACGCACATTCAAACCAGGCGCAGCGCCCGCGGGTAGGGGTTTGATCGTTTGTGCCAATGCCGAGAAAGACACACACAGGCAAAGCAAACCCAGCGAGGTGTCGCGCAAGCAACGAAGCAAACAGGTCATAGAAAAATCAGTCATATTGGCCAAATCGGCTGGGAGATGGGTGCATGTTTTCACGCAAATTTTGGTAGCGTGGGATGTTGTTTTTCAAAGACGACAAGGGGTTGATGCCCACACGGGAAAAATCATTGAACTCCAATTGGAACATCAAGCGGCTGTTGGGACTGTCGGTCAACGAGACTTGGCTACGGGAAATCACCACGCGTCCGACCCAACAGCCAGCATCGTACTCAAGACCCGTCAAGGTTTCGATAAAACGCTTCTCAACCATGCTGTAGTTGCCACGCCCTACAGTGAACCAGCGCTGACCGCCCAAACCACGGCCTCGACCATCATCGACACCGCGGTCACCCCACAAATCATTCAAAGGCCACTGCCATGCGACGTCCATGGTGGTTGAAATAGAGCGCTGGTAACGGTAGGAGGCGGTAAGCACACGGTAGCTGCTGGGGTTGTAACGCATACCCACCGAAGAACGCTCTGAAATAGCCGTCTCAGGGTTGTATTGAACAATGCTGTCAACTGCCCACCGAGGTGTTAAATAGGTGCTGGCACCCAACAAGATGTCGCTGTAACTGTCAGTGACTGGCGTGTCCTTTGGCGTGATCAAGACCTTTTGGTCTTTGAAGCGGAATCGTTGTGCCAGCCCAAAGCGTGCGCTTTCACCGCCTGTCTCAGGATCGATCAAACGGGACGTGGCACCTATGGTCAGCGTGCGGCTGTCAGATATGCGGTCTTGCCCTGAAAACGCGTTTTCAGTAAAAACTGTGGCAAAGTTAAAGTCATTCAAACCTGTGTCGTAATTAGGCAAATCATTTTGTGACCGGTAGGGGGTATTCACAAAATATGCACGCGGTTCTAAGGTTTGGGTCCACGCCGTACCAAACCACTGGCTGCGGCGCTCAAACACCACGCCGCTGTCTACACTGAATGTGGGTACAGTGACACTGGCGTTGTCGCTGACAGCACTGGTGCCATAAATGCCTTTATAGGTTTCGTCATACTGGTATTTGCGCGATTGCATCATCAGTTTGGGCGTGAGGTAGCCGTAAGGGGTGAGCATGGGTGCGCTGACCTGTGTTAACAACACCATGCGCTGCGCATTGGGTTGGTTGCAGTACTGACTGCCTGCATAGACACTGCAATACCACTGTCTGTCCGCACTGAAGCGCGTGGCTTCTGCCCCCACCGACATGTCCAAACCACCTATGTCTGTGCGCAAATAATTGGCGTTGATCTGGGGCAAACGGTTGAACGGCGGTGCAATGGGATCAGTGACGTCTTGCAAGGTTTGGTATTGGGTGACCGTGGTCGAAGTGGTAAAGGTACCCTTGGCCCAGCCTAAAGTAGCAGACGAGGGTAATAAGCGTTGCGTCAGTGGTCCACCTGTGACAGTCGAGAAGTCTTTCCAATAATTGCTGTCACTGACACGGTTGAAATTGAAACCAAAGCCTATTGGTTGACTGGTATCTGACCAACCATTGTGCTGATGGGTATAGCCCCAGCGGTAATTGCCACGCAACGAGTCATAGGGCATGACATTGAGTTTGGCCACACCATCAAACGGTGGGCTGGGTATTTTGCGCTCAAGGTAGCGAAACTCTGTATCAAAGCGGGTGCCGCGCTTGGCCATGGATGTGGTAGTGATGGTCAAATCGCGATTGGGGGCAAGATTGACATAGTAAGGAATGCTTGCTTCCACGCCGCCTTTGTTGTCGATCGCAAATGCAGGCGGTAACCAGCCCGATTTGCGCTGAGCGCTTAATGGAAAGCTGAAAGAAGGTATAGGCAGCAAGGGCACATCCATGAAACGCAACACACCCTCTTGTGCGATGCCTTCGTTCAAATCGTTGTCGAAGTTGATTTTTTCAGCTTCCACCATCCAATCGGGTAACCAAGAAGGCCCTGGCTTACGCGTACAAGTGGTGTAAGTAGCCTTCTTGGCTACCGCATGTTTGTCATCGATGAAGTCAATGCGCTCGGCTTTTCCGTGCCCTTCTGCGCGCAAAAAAGTGTAAGACGGGTTGAGAAAAAAGCCGCTGAAGGCGTCTACCTGTAAATCCAGCAATGTTCCTTGGTAGCGGTTGCCTCCTCGGTTCATGTAGACATTGCCACTGGCACGGGCACGGTCATCCGGTTGGTAATAGTCAATAGCATCCGCACGAATCAAGGTGTCGGCTTTACGCAGCACACTGTTACCCTGCAAAGTAAGGTCCAAATCGGTTCGACCCGTTATGAAGTCACTCTGCACAAAACTGGGCAATTGCTGGCGGGTTTGTCGGGTCCAACGCTCTACCAAGCCGTTACTGGGTTTGAGTTTGAGTGACGGTTCCCCTTCTTGCGCAAATGCGATAGAACCACTCAAGCCAATGCAAGGCAACACGCTGGCAAACACTGACGATAGGAATATCTTGCGCATGAAAAAAGACTGGGCCGCCCGAAAGCGCTGTTTGTAGAATGGGGATTATCCATGACCCTATCTGACCACCCGTTTGCTGCCCCTCAGCCTGTGAGCCTGGCCATTCAAGAACTGGGATGGCCAGAGCCCTCTCGGGCCCAGGCTTTTGCCCAATGGCTTGAAAAACAAGTACAGCCTCACCAGCTTCAAGTCGATAGCCTGCAGGCCGCAAGTTCAGACGCCAGCTTTCGCCGTTATTTCCGGGTAAATGCTCAAAGTGTCAGTCTCATTGTCATGGACGCACCACCTGACAAGGAAAACAGCCAACCCTTTGTAGCCATTGCGTCATTGATGCAAGACGCCGGATTGCTGGTACCCAAGGTATTGGCATGGGATGAAGCCTTGGGATTTATGTTGCTAGATGACTTGGGTCAACATACCATGATGCAAGTTTTGGATACCGAACATACCGAGCTGAACACCGGCTTGTTTGGCCGGGCGTTGGATGCACTGCTGACGTGGCAGCTGGCCTCACGTCCCGATGTCTTACCGCCTTACGATGCCGCGTTGTTGCAACGTGAATTGCAACTGTTCCCTGACTGGTATGTGGGTCAGCACCGCGGCAAGTCTTTGGATGAAGGCCAATCACAACGTTTGCAAGCCTGCTTTTCTCTGCTGGTAAGCCGCAATTTGGCGGCCCCCAAGGTTTTTGTCCATCGTGATTTCATGCCGCGCAACCTGATGATCCCTTGGGATCCCCAAGAACCCCGCTTAGGTGTTTTGGATTTCCAAGACGCGGTGTATGGGCCTATTACCTATGACATTGCCAGTTTGATGCGTGATGCATTCGTGAGTTGGGAGGAAGAGATGTGCTTGGATGTGACGGTCCGCTATTGGGAGCGCGCACGTGTTGCGGGCTTGCTCAACCATGATGGTTGGCACGGTGATTTTGGCGCTTTTTACAGCGCAGTGGAATGGATGGGCTTGCAAAGGCATTTAAAAGTTGCTGGTATTTTTGCGCGACTCACATTGCGTGATGGCAAGCCCAAATACTTGGCCGACACGCCACGATTCCTAAGCTATATCCGCGCGACTTGCACACGTTACCGAGAACTCACACCGCTGTTGCGCGTGATTGATGAGATTGAAGACAACCAACCCATGAGTGGTTTCGCTTACGGTCGGGTGTAATCAAGGTGCCGCGTTTTTTTTGTGCCCACGCCTTGCATACTGGGCTGTGTTTGGACTTACCACCGGACACCAGCCGACACATCCAAGTGCTACGCATGCAACCCGGAGACATCGTCACGCTTTTTGATGGGCGAGGAGGTGAATACAGCGCCAGCATTCTTCTCATGGGCCGCCAAACGGTGCAAGCGCGTATTGAAGCTCAGCATGCACTTGAGCGCGAAAGCCCGATTAACAGCCACGTGGTTATTGGCATGCCCGCCAATGAACGCATGGACTGGTTGGTGGAAAAAGCCACCGAGCTAGGTGCGATACGCATTACCCCGCTGATGACCGCCCATGGTGTTTTGCGTTTCACGTCTGAGCGCGCACTCAAGCGTCAACTTCATTGGCAAGGTATTGCACAAGCGGCTTGTGCACAATCAGGGCGCAACCAAGTGCCGGTGATTGACGTCCCACAAAGCTGGTCTGATTGGCTAAGTGCTTTGACAACAAAGGCTTCGCCGCATCGCTTGTTGCTTTCTTTGTCCGAACATGCTTCGCCTCTACCGGTGGTGCAAGCCTCGGAACACGTCATGCTGCTCAGTGGACCTGAAGGTGGGCTTAGCCATGAAGAGGAAACGCAAGCCATGGCAAAAGGTTTTTCTCCCGTGACCTTGGGGTCGCGCATTTTGCGCGCAGAAACAGCGCCCTTGGCTGCCTTATCTCGGTGGCTTTAAGGTGTATAGCGGCTGTCTAGCCACGCAATCAGCTTTGCAATGACCAAGGTTTTTTCGGGATCATTGAAAATTTCGTGGTACATCACATTAAAGCAATGTGACTGCACCACATGCGAGGGTGCTAAGCGAGCAAATTCTGTGCTGGCCTGGGCTAAAACCAATTGGTCCTGACCTGCATACATCAATAAGGTAGGCATTTGCCAAGCAGGGGCTTCTAAAACAGTTTGGGGGCCTTTGTTCAATATCCATGCGGCCAAGCCTGCAGCTATCTTGCGATGCACCAAAGGGTCTTGCTGGTAAGCGCGCACCACCTGTGCATCACGCGCTAGCCAGCTGACTTTCAAACCATTATCTACCCGCAAATGGGGCAAAATTTTCGGCAACGTAGCGATCAGAATTTTTTGCACTGCATTGGTCTCAGCACCCAAGGCAGGCGAACTCATGACCAATGCATCTATCGTTGACGCATCGTGCGCCACCGTACGTGCAGCCACCAAACCTCCCATGCTGTGGCCAAGCAGCACCATGGGAGAGGGTGTCAAGCTACGCACATGCGCCATAACAAAAGCCGCATCTTCAATCAATTGGTTGGGGTACAGCAGACTGCCACGCTCACCACTGGACAAACCATGGCCATGATGGTCATAGCCAAACACCGCATAGCCTGCAGCCTGAAGAGCACTGGCCACATGCCCATATCGCCCCATGTGTTCGCCCAGTCCGTGCAATAAAAGAACGGCTGCGCGGGGTGCAGCAGGCACATGAGGCCAAGCATAAAAAGCCAAATTTTGCTCGCCCCTTTCAAGCAAATCAATATGGGGTGTTTGCGCCACTTGTTCAGCGATAGAGGACATGTTTCACTCAGGTATTCAAGGATGACAATTGGAACACAGCGGTTGCCGCCCTTGCATTCGGCCACCATCGCACAACAGCATCCTCTGCCAAACCAAAAGCATCTTGAATATGCAGTTTGTTTTTTTGAGCTAGCGAGAAAAAGTCTGCAAAAGTAGCAACACGGATGTTGGGCGTGTCATACCACTGGTAGGGTAACTTGCGTGTCACAGGCATCAACCCTTGCAGCACACTCCACCGGTTGGGCCAGTGGGCGAAATTGGGGAAAGTCACAATGCCCATGCGTCCCACCCGCAGTGTTTCGCGCAGCATGGTTTCTGCATTGCGTAAGTGCTGAAGCGTATCGATTTGTAACACCACATCAAAACTTTGGTCACCAAATACAGCCAAACCTTGGTCTAAATTGAGTTGAATTACTTCAATGCCACGTTTGATGCAGGCCAATACATTGGCGTCATCGATTTCCACGCCATAGCCACTGCAGCCATGGTGTTGCTGCAAATGCGCCAGCAATGTGCCATCACCACAACCCAAGTCCAAGACTCGACTGCCATACGGGACCATGCGTGTAACCGCATCGCGCAATACCCTGTTCATGCCATACCCCCGCCTACGGGGATGCGTTCAAAATACGCCTGCACCAAAGATAAATAACGGATATCGTCCAACAAAAAAGCATCATGGCCATGCGGTGCATCAATTTCTGCATAGCTGACTTGCCGCTTATTCGCCACCAATGCCTCAACGATTTCTCGACTGCGTGCAGGTGCAAATCGCCAATCCGTGGTGAAACTGACCAATAAAAATTGTGCTCGCGCACGCTCTAAAGCAGCTTGAAGGTTGCCTTGGTAGGCCGATGCAGGATCAAAATAATCCAATGCCCGCGTGATCAACAAATAGGTATTGGCATCAAAGTATTCACTGAACTTATCACCTTGGTAACGCAAATAACTTTCAATTTGAAATTCAATCTCTTGCGTGCTGTACTTGAAAACTTCCCCACTTTGCAGCGTGCGACCAAATTTGGTATTCATCACATCATCACTGAGGTAGGTGATGTGTCCGAGCATGCGTGCAATTCTTAAGCCACGCTTAGGCACCACACCATGTGCATAAAAATGCCCACCATGAAAATCGGGGTCTGTGGTGATGGCTCGTCGTGCCACTTCATTGAATGCAATGTTTTCAGCATTTAAATTGGGTGCGCTGGCTATCACGACAGCATGCCTGACGCGTTCTGGGAATTGCAAACTCCAACTCAGCGCTTGCATTCCCCCCAAACTTCCTCCCATTACAGCTGCTAATTTTTCTATGCCCAGTGCATCAATCAAGCGCGCTTGCGCATGCACCCAATCCTCAACAGTGACCACCGGAAAATCTGCACCGTAAATACGACCTGTTACAGGGTTGGTGTGCATGGGCCCTGTGGAGCCAAAGCATGACCCGATATTGTTGACACCAATGACAAAAAAACGGTCTGTGTCCACAGGTTTTCCGGGGCCTATCATGTTGTCCCACCAACCTTCGCTTTTTTCTTGTCCCTGGTAAACCCCAGCTACATGGTGGGATGCATTCAGTGCGTGGCAAATCAATACCGCGTTATCGCGTTGCGCATTGAGCTTTCCGTAGGTTTCATAAGAAAGTTGGTATGACGCTAGCAAACCCCCACTTTGCAAAGGCAAGGTGTGGTCAAAAGACATGGTGGCTGGCGTGGCAAAAAATGACATCAAAAACCCAATAAGTCTAAAAACGGCATCCTTGGGCTGACGTCTTTAGCTGAACTTGTTAACGCGCCCGCAAGCTGTGGCAAATCGGCGCAAAATAAGTATAACCACGTCAAGCGGATTG
>DAIQOH010000056.1:8475-9715 GCA_036787995.1 Limnohabitans sp.
GTCGTTTATTTTGTCGTTGGCTACAGCGTGGCTTATGGAACCACCTTTTTTGTCAGCGCAAGCAGTTTGGCTGCCAACAACGGCTATGAACTGGTGAAGTTCTTCTTTCTTTTGACGTTTGCTGCGGCTATCCCTGCCATTGTTTCTGGAGGAATTGCCGAGCGTGCGCGCTTTTACCCTCAACTTTTTGCAACAGCTGTTATTGTGGGATTTATTTACCCTTTTTATGAAGGCATTGTTTGGAACCAACACTGGGGTTTACAAGCGTGGCTCAAAGCATTCACGGGAGAAGAGTTCCATGATTTTGCTGGCTCTGTGGTTGTTCACGCTGTGGGTGGGTGGATTGCACTTCCTGCCGTTTTATTGCTGGGCGCAAGAAGCAACCGCTATAAAAAAGATGGGGCAATTTCGGCTCACCCACCATCGAGTATTCCTTTTTTGGCATTAGGTGCCTGGGTTTTGTGTGTTGGTTGGTTTGGTTTCAATGTCATGAGCGCACAAACCATAGACAAAATGTCAGGCCTTGTTGCTGTCAATAGTCTCATGGCCATGGTGGGTGGCACCTTGGCGGCGTTGTGGTTAGGTAAAAATGACCCCGGCTTTGTTCATAACGGGCCCTTGGCTGGATTGGTTGCCGTATGCGCCGGCTCAGACATCATGCATCCGTTTGGAGCGCTTATGGTTGGTGGCATAGCGGGCGCTTTATTTGTTGCCATGTTTACCCTGACACAAAACCGTTGGAAGATTGACGACGTCTTAGGTGTTTGGCCATTGCACGGCCTTTGCGGCACATGGGGTGGCATCGCAGCTGGTATTTTTGGCCTTCCCGCTTTAGGCGGATTGGGTGGTGTTAATCTTTCTTCTCAGGTTTTAGGCACTTTGGTAGGCATTGTTTGGGCATTCTCCACTTCTTGGATACTTTATTTCTTACTGAAACGTACGCTTGGCTTGCGCTTAACACAAGAGGAAGAGTTTGAAGGCGCTGATATCACCATTCATCAAATCAACGCCAGCCCCGAACGAGAGGTAAGTTGGTAATTTGTGTGGTTTTTTGCACTTTAAAGTGGCAAATTGAGGATAAACACTTGGTTTTTAAGTCCCAATCTGTCTCATAATGGTCTGGACTGTGTGAAACACTGGGGTGTAAGCACGGCTTGCGGGTGATAGGTTAGTTTCGCTTCTTGACTTTCGTGGACAGGTGCAATCGGGACTCCATCGCTTTTTTATTCGTTTTTATGGA
>DAIQOH010000057.1:0-1979 GCA_036787995.1 Limnohabitans sp.
TGGCGATGAACTCCTTCAAAACCGCTGATGAAATTTACTCTTCACCCCCTGTGTGGTGGCCAGCCAGTTTGCAGTTCAACAATTATTGGGTGCTGTTCAAAGATGGTGATGTGGTGTCGGTTTGGAACAGTTTGGTGGTTGCCACTGTCTCCACGGTTCTTGCCATGTCGCTGGGGACGCTGTGTGCTTACAGCCTGGCTCGTTTCAAAACAGGTGGTGATCACTTGTCCAACTGGATCATCTCGCAACGCATGGTGCCACCTATCGCGGTGGTTTTCCCCATCTTTCTACTGTATGTGTTCTTGGGTTGGGTTGACACCTATGTCGGCATGATCTTGCTCTATACCGCTTTCAATTTGCCCTACGTGATTTGGATGATGCGCGGCTACATCCAAGACATTCCTCGCTCATTGGAAGAAGCTGCTTTGGTTGACGGCTGTACCCACTGGGAAGTGTTTTGGAAAGTGGTCATCCCCATGTGCAAAGGGGGCTTGTTTGCTACCGCCATCTTTACATTCATTTTTGCTTGGAACGAGTTTTTGTTTGCACTGGTGCTGACACGAACCGAAGTCACCACCTATACCGTTCAAGTGACGCACTACTTTGGCGGTCAATCCAATTTTTGGACCAAGATAGCCGCCATGTCGGTGTTGGGAACATTGCCCGTCTTCATTGCGGTGGTGTTCATGCAGCGTTATTTGGTACGCGGTATTTCTCTTGGCGCAGTCAAAGGATAAGCACATGGCAGATTTGCAGATAGAGACGCTTCACAAATACTACGGCGACAACCATGTAGTCAAAGGCATAGACCTGTCGATTCCTGCGGGGGAGTTCACCGTACTGGTAGGCCAGTCCGGTTGCGGTAAAAGCACCTTGCTGCGAACCATTGCAGGTTTGGAATACGCCGACGCCGGCAGCATTGCCATTGCCGGTCAACGGGTGAATGACATGGCGCCTAAGGACAGAGACATTGCCATGGTGTTTCAAAACTATGCGCTCTATCCCTATATGACGGTGTTTGAAAACATTGCTTTTGGTCTTCGCGCCAGAAAAACACCTGCCCATGAAATCACACCCAAAGTGCAAAAAGCCGCGGACATGCTGGCCATCCGCCATTTGCTAGAACGTTACCCACGTCAGTTATCGGGCGGTCAGTTACAGCGTGTTGCCATTGGCCGAGCAGTTGTGCGCAATGCCAGGCTCTACCTTTTTGACGAACCTTTGTCGAACTTGGACGCGCAACTGCGTGACGAGATGCGCGGTGAAATCAAACGCTTGCACCAAGACTTGGGCAAAACCATGATTTATGTCACCCATGACCAAATCGAAGCCATGACACTGGCGGACCGCATCGTCCTCATGCGCGA
This sequence comes from Limnohabitans sp., assembly GCA_036787995.1. GTDB lineage: Bacteria > Pseudomonadota > Gammaproteobacteria > Burkholderiales > Burkholderiaceae_C > Limnohabitans. The sequence goes on from DAIQOH010000057.1 coordinate 1,368, forward strand.
AGGACGCATAGAGCAACAAGGTGCTCCCTTGGAATTGTTCGAACACCCAGCCACCCAGTACGTGGCAGGTTTTTTGGGCTCTCCATCCATGAACTTCATCCCCGCACAACTACAAAGCGACGCCTCGGGTCTGTGCCTGAACCTGGGCTCTGGTTTGAACTTGGCCTTGCCTGCATTGCGTTTTGGCCATTTGCAAGACCGTGTTGGCAGCTCGGTGCTTTTGGGTGTGCGTCCTGAGCATATCCAGCGCAATGGGGGAGAGCGCCAAGGCATGGCTTCCATACAGGTAGACATCGAATTGGTGCAACCCACGGGTTCGCGTACCTTTGTGGAGTTCAAGCTTGGCAACAGCACCACTGTCGCTGAGTTGCAAGCCCATGATGTGCAACGAAGTGGCGAACGCATTTCGCTGGCGATCGATATGAACCGCGTCATTTTGATAGACCCGACCAGCGAGCAAGTCATTGCCAATGGTCGTCAGCACTGATTTTTTAAGGAGTACAGCATGGCCTTGTCTGAGCCTTCTTCTTTGATCAAAACCACCGGCACCTTAGAACCCGATTCAGTGGGCAAACACCTTCAGGTCGGTGCCTTGTCCGTCGAATTTGACAA
>DAIQOH010000057.1:2079-9548 GCA_036787995.1 Limnohabitans sp.
ATCACCCAAAGCCAGTTTCCCCAGCACGTCAACCCAGACTGTCCTTTTCGTTATGTGCGATCTTTATCGCACCAAGTTTTCCCTGGGGTTTGGGCGCGTTGTGAAATGCTGGGCGACGCCTTTGAGATGGAAGACCACCGAAACTGGACTGACGCTTCGTTCAAAACCTATGTGCGTCCCTTGGCTCGACCCTGGCCCTATGTTTTACCCGCGGGTGTGGCGGTAGAGCAATCGGTCAAGCTGAGCATTTCCGGCCATCTTCCGGTCGTCAAAACGTCATCTTCACGCCCTGCGATTGAATTGACTGTTGGTCAAACCCATCAAACTTTGGTCCCACCCATTGGCATCGGCATGCCTGCTGAAGAGGTTGATGCAGCTTTGGCTAAACCATCGCTGATGGGTTTGCTGTCACCGAAGTTTTTGGTGTGTCACTTTGACCCTCGACGACACCACGGCTCCGCATTGCTTGGCAAATACCAGCAACTGGCCTCACAACTCCATGCCGAGGTCATGTTGGAAGTGGTGGTGCAAAGCCTCACCGACTTTGCCAGCGAGTTACACGGCGTAGCCCAAATGGCCAAAGCGGCAGGTTTACAGGTGGATATGCTGGCTGTATGTCCTGTAGGGCATTTGAAATCGGTGCTTCCCGGTGGAACCTATCCACCAGCGCCAGAGCTTGCCGACCTTTACCAAGCTGCTCGCTCTGCATTCCCGCATGCCCAACTGGGTGGCGGCATGTTTTCTTTCTTTACCGAACTCAATCGAAAACGCCCACCTGCCAGTTCTTTGGACTTCATCACCAACTCTACCAGCCCTATCGTTCATGCAGCAGATGACCGATCAGTGATGGAAACCTTGGAAGCCTTGCCATGGCAAATTGAAACTGCCAAGCACTTTACTGACGGCAAGCCACACCATGTAGGCCCCAGCGGCATAGGGGCGAGAGACAACCCGCATGGCGCCACCTTCTCACCCAATCCTCACAATGCACGTGTGTGCTTAGCCAAGATGGACCCTAGGCAACGTGGTCTGTTTTCTGCTGCTTGGACCTTGGGTTATGTCAGCACCTTGGTGCAAGCAGGTGTCGCTCGCATCAGCATGGCTGCGCCTACAGGGCCTTTGGGCATGATGTACACGCACCAAGCCGACGTTAAACAACCTTGGTTTGATGACTTGCCGAGTGCCCTTTCCCAGCAAGCGGTATTCCCTGTGTTTCACACCATGGTGTCTTTGCACTGCGCCAGTGGTCACCCATTGCTAAAAATGCGCTGCAGCGATGCCACGCGCATCAGCAGCTTGGGTTGGTCTGATCCCAAAGGCAAAACCCTGTTGATCGCCAACATGAGCGCACAAGCTACAGAGGTTCATCTCAAGGGTTTAAGCGAGCACACGTCTTTCGGTATGCTTGACGAATCTCACTTTACTCAGGCCACCACCGATGCACACGCTTTTCGCCAAGCCAGTCAATGGCTGCCCAAGAACCACACGCTCAACTTGGGGGCTTACGCCGTCGCTTGCTTGCATCAACCACATGGCTAAACCATGAGCTTGCTGCTGGGTTGCATTGCCGACGATTTCACTGGTGCCACTGATTTAGCCAATAACTTGGTACGCGCAGGCATGCGAGTGGTGCAAACCATTGGTGTACCTGCCCATCCCCTGCCCGCAGATTGCAATGCGGTGGTGGTGGCGCTGAAATCTCGTACCATTGCCCCAGCTGAGGCTGTGAAGCAGTCACTTGAAGCTTTGGCATGGCTGCAAGCGCAACACGTTCAGCAGGTGTATTTCAAATATTGCTCGACCTTTGACAGCTGGTACAGCGGCGATGTTCGCGGCAATATTGGCCCCGTTACCGAGGCGCTGATGGACGCACTGAACTGCCCGTTCACCATCGCCACCCCTGCTTTCCCCGACAACCAACGCACAGTATTCAAAGGCCATTTGTTTGTGGGCGACGTGCTGTTGAGTGACAGCGGCATGAAAAACCACCCACTTACCCCCATGCGCGACGCCAATTTGGTGACGGTGATGCAATCGCAGTGCCAACGCAAAGTGGGTTTGATTGACTTTAAAACCGTGGCACTGGGTGCTGCTGCCGTCACCGCACGCGTCGCTGAATTACAAGCCCAAGGTGTAACTATTGCGGTGGTGGATGCCTTGTCGAATGAGGATTTATACAAACTTGGTCCCGCGCTGAAACACATGCGTTTGCTCACTGCAGGTTCGGGTGTGGCTATCGCCTTGCCCGCCAATTGGGGTATCGCCCCCTCTGCAGCCAGCGCGCAACTGCCCCCTGCAATAGGCTTAAAAGCCATTGTCAGCGGCAGCTGTTCCTTGGCTACCCAAGGGCAGGTTGCACATTTCTTGCAACACCACCCCCATCAAGCTTGGCAACTCGATCCTTTGAAATGGACTGCTAACGCTTCTGTTGCTGAAATTTCGGCACCCGTTTTGCAGTGGGCTGAAAAACATTTGCCACTCGGGCCGGTATTGGTTTTCTCCACCGCCGATGCCCAGCAAGTCCAAGCAGTGCAAGCCCAACTGGGCCAAGCCGAGGCTGGCGAACGCATGGAGCAGGTATTGGCGCAGATTGCCCAAGGCTTGGTGGCTGTGGGTGTGGGGCAGTTGGTGGTGGCGGGTGGCGAAACCTCTGGCGCTTGTGTGCAGGCTTTGCAAATCACCCAGATGCACATCGGTGCGCAAATTGACCCCGGTGTGCCTTGGTGTCACGCCCACAGCCCTTCAGCCCCAGCCTCGGGTTTGCACCTCACATTGAAATCGGGCAACTTTGGCACACCCGACTTTTTCACCAAGGCCTTTCAAAGCTTGCATGACCCAGTGCTTTAATGCCGCACATGAACTTTTCTACTGACAACACCGCTGTTCGCGAAGAAATCTGCCGAATCGGCGAAAGCCTGTTTGCGCGGGGTTATGTGCATGCCAGTGCAGGCAATATCAGTGTGCGCATGGACGATGGTTTCCTCATCACACCTACCGACGCCTGTTTGGGTTTTTTACAGCCCGATGAGCTGGCTTTTGTGGACGCCAGTGGCACACAACGCAGTGGCCAGCGTGCCAGCAAAACTTTGGCCATGCACCAGCACATCTACGCTTCTGCGTACAGCTTGTCGCCCCACACCCGCTGCGTTATTCACACCCACAGCACACACTTGGTCGCGTTAAGTCTGCGTGATACCGCTTTCACGACACCCCTGGGTAAGGAGTTGCTTGCACCGATAACGCCTTACTTTGTCATGAAGGTAGGGCATGTACCTCTGATTGATTACCATCGCCCTGGTGACCCAGCTGCAGCAGCCTTGGTAGCACAAACCATTGCCCGCTATGGTGCGCAAAACCTGCCTTTGCATGCTGTCATGCTCTCACGGCTGGGTCCTAATGTTTGGCATGACACGCTGGCTCAGGCCATGGCAACGCTGGAAGAGTTGGAAGAAACTGCACGCTTGCATATGCTCTGCCCTGCTCAACCCTTGTCTGCCATACAGATTGAAGAATTACGCCAAAGTTTTGGCGCCCACTGGTAATCCTTGGAGTCCCCATGCTGCACTTTGCTGCCAACCTGTCTTTTTTGTATAACGATGTGTCATTCATCGAACGCTTTGCGGCAGCCGCCCATGATGGTTTCAAAGGCGTCGAGTATTTGTTTCCCTATGAATTGGGTTCACACGATTTGGCCAAAGCGCTGAATGACAACGGCTTGCAACAGGTGTTGTTCAACGCCCCACCAGGTGGCACCGACCGTGCAGGTATGACTCACGCATGGGAGCAAGGGGTACGTGGCACCACGTGTTTGCCGGGTCATGAAGCCGAATTTCGCAGCGGTTTTCTCACCGCACTGGAATACGCCGAAGTCTTGAAATGCCCCCGCATCCATGTCATGGCGGGCTTGGTGCCGGCCGAGTTGCGGGTGGCAAGTAGCTTGCCCCCCGATCTGAGCACCAGTGGCCCCTATGCCCGCACGCCAGGCCCTTTGCGCGACACCTACATCAGCAACCTGCGTTGGGCCTGCGAGCAAGCCCAAGGCGCTGGGCGTGATGTGTTGATTGAACCCATTAACACACGCGATATTCCGCACTTCTTTTTGAACCGCCAAGACGATGCCCACGCCATTGTCAAAGAGGTGGGTATGCCTAACCTGAAAGTGCAGTTCGATCTTTACCACTGCCAAATCGTTGAAGGCGATGTGGAGAAAAAAATACGCCACTACCTGCCTACTGGCCATGTAGGGCATTTCCAAATTGCAGGGGTACCTCAACGCCATGAACCTGACACCGGTGAATTGCACTACGACACTGTTTTCAAAGTCATGGAAGAAGTCATTGCTGCAAACAACTGGCAAGGTTGGGTGGGCTGTGAATACCGCCCCGCCCTGGGTGCCTCTGGTACTTCGGCAGGCTTGGGTTGGATGAGGAAGCGGTGAAACCTGCGTTACCTGTTTTAAATATCTCGGCCTATTTGTTCACTGAAATCAGCGACACATTGGCCTTGCGTGAAGCTTGTTATGCACAAGCCAGCGCACTTTCTCTTAAAGGCACGGTGCTGATCGCCGAAGAAGGCATCAACCTGTTTTTGGCGGGACCCCCATCAGCCATTCGTGCGTTTGTGTCGTGGTTGCAGCAAGACCCTCGCTTGGCCAGCATCACACCCAAGGAAAGTTGGTCAGCCACCCAACCGTTTCGCAAACTGTTGGTGAAGGTGAAAAACGAAATCATCCGCATGAACCACCCTGCGATTCAACCGCAAACCGGTCGTGCGCCAGCAGTGGCTGCAGCCACCTTGAAGCGATGGTTAGACGCCGGCCACGATGACCAGGGTCGCCCCGTGGTGACGCTGGATACGCGCAATGCCTTCGAGGTGGACGAAGGCAGTTTTGTGGGCGCGGTGAACTGGCGCATCGACAAATTCAGCGACTTCCCCACAGCTGCCAGCCAGCATTTGAGTGAGCTACAAGACAAAACCGTGGTGAGCTTTTGCACCGGCGGCATACGCTGCGAGAAAGCAGCTATTTATTTACGGGAACAGGGTTTGTCTGAGGTCTACCAATTGGAAGGCGGCATCCTCAAATACTTTGAAGAGGTGGGCAACGCCCATTACAACGGCAACTGCTTTGTGTTTGATGAGCGCCGCGGCGTGAATGCCGATTTAACACCTTTGAAGACCGAGGCCTAGTTCCCGTCGTTTAGTACACCCAGCACATCCGAGCGAAATTCGCGGTTGTACAAAATCGCCACGATCAACAGCGTGGTCAGCACAAAAGCCATGGGAGAGAAAAACCAACCCATGACCGCGAATGAAAAGTAATAAGCCCGTAAGCCGTCGTTAAAGGTTTCAGCCGCCAAGCCCGTCATGGCAGATACCCGTTCAGCGTAATCGTCTTCTTTATCGGTGTGTGTAGCAAAAAATTCGGGCGGTGGCAATGCGCCAATCATCAATGCCACAAACGTGTATTGCCGCATGGACCAAGAAAATCGAAAGAACGCGTAGACAAAAATAGCGATCAAGACCAAGATCTTGAACTCGAAGACCAAGATAGGCGTGGCTTGGGAAAAAGGAATCTCGCGCACCAGTTCAGCAGCCTTGTCGGTGGTGCCCAGGAGCGCCAGCAAACCACCCATGATGATGATGGTGGTGGAGGAGAAAAAAGCAGGCGTGTTGGACAGGGTTTGGGTGATGATGCCATCCAAGACTCTGGGGTCTCGCGACAAAGACACCTTGATCCAACGTAGCCTGAAGCGGTTGGTAGCCGCCAAAATAGAAGGACGCTGAAGCGACCAGCGGCTGGCAAACTGGGCATAGCCAATCCATATCACGCCAAAAAACACCAAGACCAACCAATCGGCCCAAGGCAGCAAACTTAATATTTTCATGGCTTCATGCTAACCCATGCACATGAAAAAACCGCTTGGCACTCTCGCACCAAGCGGTTGTTCATGGTCAAGCCAAAATCAACCGTGCAATTTGGCAGCCACGTGGGCCACGCGTTCGCCATAGGCTTTGGCGGTGTCCAAGTCACCTTGGGGAATATCGGCCGCGGGACTGGTGGGGCCTACTTGCGCCATCACGCCGGAGTTGGAACCAATGCGGTTGATGTTGCCGTCATTCATGGCGGGCTGACCCACCCACACCATGCCTTGTTGCATAGCCAAGGTGATGAAGTACTGGATGGTCGAGAGTTTGTCGCCGCTGGGGCTGGAAGAAATGGTGAAACCACCGGCCACTTTGTCTTTCCACGCCCCGCTCATCCACTGCTTGGAGGTGGCGTCGGCGAATTTTTTGAATTGCCAAGACACCATGCCCATGTAGGTGGGTGAACCAAAGATGATGGCGTCCGCCGCGTGGATGGCGGTCCAATCAGCGTCGCTCACATTGCCATCTGCATCGATGGCAATGAGTTGTGCCTTGGCACCCTCGGCTACAAATTGGGCAACGCGCTGGGTGTGGCCGTAGCCAGAGTGGTAAACAACGACAGTCTTACTCATGCAGTATTTCTCCTAGAGTGGGTTGATAAAAATTATTCGTGATCGTGATGGTGCGAAGCGTCATCTGCATAGGCTTTGGCGTCCAAGCTCCAAGCGCCAGCGCCGTGGGCGGCCAACACCAACAAGCCGCCAACCACAGCAATGTTCTTGAAGAACATCAACTGCTGCACAAAGGCTTGGTCTGCGGACATGGCCCAAAAGTTATGAAAGCACACGCTGGCAACCACTGTGAACAATGCCAATACCACGGCCGCCAAACGGGTGTGGTAGCCAGCAAGCAATGCCGCACCGCCACCTATTTCGATGACGATGGCCAAAGCCGCACCCACTTCAGGCAGGGGTAAACCCACTGAAGCGATATAGCCTGCTGTGCCTGCGAATCCCATCAATTTCATCAAACCGGCTGGCAAAAACAACACGCCCAGCAAAACACGGCCGACCAAGGTATACAAGGAATCATTGACTTTCATCATTTTTTATCTCCAATTTAAATGCTTAGTTTTCGAACAAAACGAATACCAGGACTTCTGCATCCAAGCCACCGCTCACATCGATACGGTGTTCTCCCTCCAGCAGCAAGGCGTCGCCTGCTTTCAACAGCTGGCCGTTCACTTGCAGTTGACCACGAATAAGGTGCACATAGGCCTTATGGTCAGAGCCCATGGTGAAGTTCGCTTTTTCATCTGCGTCGAATAACCCAGCATAAAGTGAAGCATTGGCGTGGATCTTCACCGCGTCCCCCGTGGGGTTGGGGCTGGCGATCAAAGCCAAGGCACCGCGTTTGCTGGCAGGCGCAATGGTTTTTTGCTCATAACTGGGGGGGATGCCGCGCTGGTTGGGCTCAATCCAGATTTGCAAAAAATGGGTTTCTTCACCTTCAGCATGGTTGAATTCGCTGTGCTTGACGCCGGTGCCTGCGCTCATGCGCTGTACATCGCCAGGGGGAATGCCTTTGACATTGCCCATGCTGTC
>DAIQOH010000058.1:0-9220 GCA_036787995.1 Limnohabitans sp.
CAGCTCATCATCAACCGCGAATGGGGTTTGGCGAAAAACGAAAACCCATCACAAGGCGCTTTCATCATCGACGAACTCACCGAACTGGTGGAAGAAGCGGTGCTGTCCGAATTCGTGGCGATTGCCGAGCGCGGTGGTGTGTTGGGCGCCATGGAAACCGGTTACCAGCGCGGCAAGATCCAAGACGAGTCCATGCACTATGAAATGCTCAAGCACACCGGCGAGTTGCCCATCATTGGCGTCAACACCTTCAAGTCGCCCCATGCCAATGAGGTGCCACAAACCATTGAACTCGCCCGCTCGACCGAGGAAGAAAAGCAAAGCCAGTTGAAGCGCTTAGGCGACTTCCACACCCTGCATGCATCACAGGCACCGGCGCAACTGGCGCGTTTGCAGCAAGCCGTGTTGGACAACGCCAATGTGTTCGAGGTGCTGATGGACGCGGTACGTTGCTGCTCGCTGGGTCAGGTGACCAAAGCCTTGTTCGAGGTGGGTGGTCAGTACCGACGTAATATGTGAAACGCTGACGTTTATCATTTATCATTTATCAATGATATTTTTAAGGTTTTATTCAGAAAAATTTATTTGGCTGTTGGTTTGTGCAGCCCTTTTTGCCATGACGCATGTAACCAATGCCTGGTTATTTGAACATGCCAGTCTTTCAACGCACATCAGTTGGGTTTATTTGCCTGCTTTTTTGCGCGTGGCTTATGTTTTGATATTGGGTCCAGTGTGGGGGGGTGTTTCCATTTTTTTGGGCAGCCTGTTGCTAGGTGTTGCGCCAGAGGAAAGTGTGTTTCAAGGATTGCTTAATTCAGCCGCATCCGCTTTAGGGCCTGTCTTGGCGTTGGGTCTTTTCAAGCTTTTAAAAGAACGCAAACTGCAACTGGCCAGCCTAAGTGATTTGATTCAAATGTGTCTTTTGTACGCTTTGCTCAATGCCATGGTTCACCACTTTTGCTGGGCCTACCAGCAACCTTACCTGCTGATGTCAGCCAGTCAATTGCCCATCATGGTGATAGGTGACTTGCTGGGTGCGTTACTAGGTGCTTATGTGTTCACCTTGTTCATGCGTCGATCCGGTTTGTACCATCTGGTCGAGCGCTTGTCCCAAGACAAACCACCCGAATCCACCTAAGCGCCGCCGCGCTTACTGCGCGACAAATCCACGCCCAGTTGCTTGAGTTTGCGGTACAAGTGGGTGCGCTCCAGACCTGTTTTTTCAGCCACACGTGTCATAGAACCGCCCTCTTGGGCCAAATGAAATTCGAAATACGCTTTCTCAAAAGCGTCGCGTGCTTCACGCAGTGGTTGAGACAAATCAAAATTTTGCACAGAAGCGGGCAAACGCGATACAGCCGGTTGTGCCTGCACCATCACCGGGGAGAGTTCAGCTTGTGAGATGGGCTGGGATGGCACCACACCCAAGACAGGTCTGTCGGGCAATGCAGGTTTTCTGGCCAAACCTTGGTCCACTGCTTTGAGCAGTTTTTGCATGGTGATGGGTTTTTCCAAAAAAGCCAATGCGCCTATACGCGTTGCTTGCACAGCCGTTTCTATGGTGGCGTGACCGCTCATCATGATGACCGGCATGTTCAACATACCTGTTGAGGCCCACTCTTTCAACAATGTCACCCCATCGGTGTCGGGCATCCAAATATCGAGCAAAACCAAATCAGGGCGCGCTGCAGCTCGAGCGCTGCGTGCTTGAGCGGCATTCTCAGCCAATTCCACATGGTGGCCTTCGTCGTTCAAGATTTCAAAAAGCAAATCGCGAATGCCGAGTTCGTCGTCTACCACCAAAATTGTTGCCATATTACGTATCAGGTCAGGTTAGGTCGCAGGGTTTGCCATGCGAAATGATAACGACACTTGCGCGCCGATGATTTGGTCACCCTCCAGCCGGTTTTTGAGCTCGATGCGTGCATGGTGTTCATCGGCAATTTTCTTCACAACAGCCAAACCCAAACCGGTACCGCCCACCTTGGTGGTGACATACGGTTCAAATGCACGTTGCAACACCGACTCGCTGAAACCGCTGCCATTGTCCACAATACGCAAACGTACACGCTGATGGGTAGCGGCTTGCTCTGTCCAGACGTGCACCATGGCTTGAGGACTTTGTGCACAGGCATCTTGGGCATTTTGTATCAAATTGTGAATCACTTGACGCAGCTGCGCAGCATCTCCTGACACCAAGGCAATATCAGGCGACAAATGCCAACTGACGGGCACCAAAGCATTGTCGTTGTCATACAAGGGCATCATTTCTTGTAACAACTGGTTCAAGTCCAATGCTTGTAAACGCGCCTGTGGCAAACGACCAAAGTCCCGGAACTCATTGACCAATCGCTGCAAGGCATCCACTTGGTCCACGATGGTTTTCACTGACTTATGTAACAAGGCTTGGTCGCTACCCACCAGCTTGTCGGTCAGCTTCATTTCTAAACGCTCCGCAGAAAGTTGTATGGGTGTGAGCGGATTTTTAATCTCATGTGCAAGACGTCGTGCGACCTCAGACCATGCTTGGGTTCGCTGTGCAGACACAATTTCAGAGATGTCGTCAAAGACCAGCAACCACTCGCCCTGTGGCAATACCGCGCCACGCGCCACCAAGGTGATGTGCTGCTGTCTGTCTGGACCAAATTCGGAAAAGGTTTGCTGCGTCTTGGTATCGATCTCAAAGGACTGCTGCCAATGGTCTAAGGTACGCTGCTGTTGGTCAGAGGCAAAATCATGAAACTGTTCGATGACTTGCTTGCCAAAGACTTGTAAGCCCTCAATGTCTGTCAATACTTTGCCCATATGCACTGCCAAAGGCAGATGCAAAATGCGCGTGGCACCTGGATTGATCGACAAAATTCGACCTTTGGTATCAAGCAACACGACGCCTGCGGTGAGGTTGTCCAACATGGTTTGCAAATGGCTGCGCGCCACATTCACCTGAGCCATGCTGCTCTCGACCGATTGGCGGGCTTGTGACAGCTGCTCGGTCATCTGCGCAAAAGAACGGGTCAGACCGTCCAACTCATCTTTGCCTTGCAATACGGCACGCGGACTCAAATCACCCGCGGCCACATCACGCACACCTTCGGCCAACAACAACAAAGGTCGCGCCAATTGATTGCCCAACAATACCGCCAGCAAAACCGCACCAAACACCGCGAGAAACAAGCTCAGCGTCAAGGTACCGATGTACATGCGCTTCAACCCTAGCCTAGCCAAAGCTCTTTCTTGGTACTGTCGATTCGCATCCAGAACCGCCAAGGCATTGGCCACCAAGACTGGTGGCAATTGTTTAACAACTTGCAACACCCGACCTTGGCCTTCAAGCTGAAATCCCGCGCTGGATATTTGAACCAACACGGTGATGCGCGGTGGTGATGCAGCGCTTGCCAGGTTGTCATCCAGCCCCTCGCTTCGCCAACTGATACCTTGGCTGCGCACCTGACGCCACTCTGAGGCGCTGGGTCGATCAGGGTGTAATTGGTAACGGTCTTGGCTGACACTGGCCAAGGCCATGGTGTTACTCTGCCACAGCGTGACTTCGCTGGCATCGAGCTGATTGCGTATTTTTTCGAGCAACAAAGGCAGCGATGGGTCGGGTGCGCTCACCACATCTTGGCTGGCATTGCGCACACTGACGGCTAACTCATTGGACAAACTCTCAAGCGTTGAGCGGCTCAGGTTCAGCCCGGCATCCAAGGCCACCTCGACTTTGGTATCAAACCACACCTCAATAGAGCGTGTAACGAACTGGTAAGACACCGCATAAATCAACAGCCCTGGCAAGATGCCTACCAACGCAAAAATAGTGGCCAACTTGACCAGCAATCGACTGCCAAATTTGCCTTGTCGCACGCGTTTGAACAAGCGCACACCAAACCAGGTGATCAATACCAGCAACATGGCAGCAAACACCATGTTCAACGCAAACAAAAGCCCAAAATTTTGCTCGTAGGCCTCCCAGCGCTGCGTGGCTTGGGTCAGCAAAAACAAAAGCACCAGCGCCATGGAAACCAAAATGGTCAACCCAACCACCAACCACCAGCCGCGTTTGCGAAGGGTGGCCGCTTGAGAAGTCGACTTCATTTGAAACTGTCTTCCTGCAGTTTGATGCTGTGCGCGTAATCCAAGGCTGAACTACCGCCTCCCAACACGCCAAACTGCAAAGGTTGCGGCAATTGGCTAAGGTCCAGCTTGAAGCGAAACTCCAAGCGCTGTTTGGTCGTTAAATCCATGACGGATGCATCTGCAATGCGCCAACGGGCAATACGCTGGATGCTTTGCAAGGCTTCCGCCAAGCTGTCATAGCTTTGCCCCAGACTCACACCCAAACCTGTGTTGGCTATAGGCTGGGCAGATACATAAACACGCCATCGCTTAGACAGCGGTTGAAAGCTCAAACGCATGTAACGCTCTGTGCGATTGACCAATTTATCCGACCAATACCAACGCTCTCGCATCACATCAGCTTGAACCACAAAACTCAAAGGCATGCCACGGTTGAGCGCATCTTCCAAACTGGGCGGCAATTCAAATTCAAGGTGCGCGCTCAGGTAAACCCCATCATCGCTGCGCTGCAACTGGAATTCATTGGCTTGTACAGGGGTTTCCGCATAGGCCAAACCCACCAGCAAGCTCAGCAGCCACAGCTGTGCCCAACGCTTGTACAACTTCCAAGCATCAGACATCGGTAGGGCGCCGCTCAAGCACTGCATAAAAGAATCCATCGTAACCACTGTGGGCATTGTCTAAGAGGCTGGCACCATTTCCGGTTCCACCCGGTATTAAATGCCCAGGGGAAGGACGCAAAACGGCTTGAGTGTTGCGCTTAAGAAACGAATCGATTTGGCCTTGCCCCTCTTCATGAAATACCGAGCAGGTGCAGTAAAGCATGCGTCCCTTGGGGCTTAGCAAAGGCCATAACGCATCCAACATGCGTTGCTGGGTTTGCGCCAATGCGCCCACATCGCTGTCGCGGCGCAACAAAGGAATATCGGGGTGTCGCCTGACAATGCCAGAAGCGGTGCAAGGCGCATCCAGCAATACCGCATCAAACAACTCGCCATCCCACCACGATGCGGTGTCCATCACATCGGCGCATACCACGTGGGCATGCAAGTCCAAGCGCTTCAGGTTGTCTCGAATGCGTTGACAACGCAATTCATCCACATCCAAAGCCCAGACATGCACATCCGCATACTCCAACAAATGCGCGGTCTTACCCCCTGGTGCTGCACACGCATCCAAAACCCTTAAGGGCTTGCCTTGCCTGGGTTGCAAATGTTTCAACAGCAAAGGTGCGGCAAGTTGTGCAGCAGTGTCTTGCACCGAGCACCAACCCAGCGCAAAACCGGGTATGGACTGCACAGGTCGGGCTTGCTGCAAAACCAAACCATCTTCTGCAACGGCTTGCGACAACATATCTTGCGCTGCCCATTGCTGCTGCAATGTGTCTCGCGTCACTTTTCTTCGGTTAACCCGCATCCCCATCGGGGCGGCTTGGTGGCTGGCCTGCAAAAGCGTTTGCCAGTGGTCGGGGTAATCTTTCTGTACCCGCTTGATCCACCATAAAGGGAAGTTCCATTGGGCTGGCAAGTCTTGCAAAGCTTGCGCCATCAAGTCTTTTTGTTCACGCAAAAAACGTCGGACACAAGCATTGATAAAAGCAGCATGCGCACGGGTGGAGGAATGTTGTTTGGCTGCTTCAACCAATTGACTCACCAAGGTGTGCGCTGGGTACATGGATTGGTCACCCAATAGCAACAAACCCAACCCCGTACCCAACAAGGCATTGACCGGCGCAGAGGGAGGACGTTTGACCAACAGATTCCTAACGCTTTGCGTGGTTTGCCAATGCCGCAAAACAGCAAACAACAAGGCCTGTGCAGCTGGGCGCAAGGGTGAGGGTACGGCGGACAAAGCCAGGGTGTGGTTATGCCCTTCCAAGACAGATTGCAGAGCTTGCGCGCAAGCTTGTAACTGTCGCCATAAAGGCGGGGCCAAGCTTGTTTCTTGCGGCCTCTCTTGCTGCGCACTCATGTCAATGGTTGCGCAGCATGGAATTGAAACAACTTGGCCAATAAAGCCGCAGGGTACTGGGCAATGGCATGGTTGTAATCGGCAATGCTGCCATTGAAGCGCTGTACCTCGGGTTGCACCAACAAATCCAGCGCCAACCAGCGCTGTTGCAATGCCTCTGGTACGTTCACGTAATAGGCGTCCGGGTGAATCAAGCTGGCCCATGCTTGCTGAAGAGCTGCACCTGCATCCTGCAATGCCTGCATGCTGTCGGGCTCCAGCGGATGTGTTTGCATGCGGGCCATGGCGACCGTCAGCAAACCCGCCGCGACCTGCAAACGGGTCCACGGATCCACATCGAGTTCTGGGGAATAAGCACTGCCCCATAACTGGGGCGAGGTAGAGGCTGATGTCACAGCTTGCTGTACCACTTCTTGGTACTGCAGCAACACCGACTCCAGAGACACAAACTGCTGACCGATAGCTGCACGCAAACGCACCAAACGGTTGTAAGCACCCAGAGACCAAAAGATCCCAAGTGCGACAAACAACCAAAACCAGCTTGACTTCAGCATGGTAGACAAAGGCCCTAAGGCCTTTGTTTATTCCGCTGAGCCTTCTTCGCTGCTGCCTTCTTGCTGTGCCAAAGCAAGTTCTTCTGCCTCGGTTTCGGCAATTTGACGGCGCTCAGCTTCGTCCATCAGGTCTTTTTCTTTGCGTGCACGGTGGTAAGCCATACCAGAACCCGCAGGAATCAAACGACCCACAATGACGTTTTCTTTCAAGCCACGCAACTCGTCGCGCTTGCCCATGATGGCCGCCTCGGTGAGCACGCGGGTGGTTTCTTGGAAAGAAGCCGCCGAAATGAACGAGTCGGTAGACAAAGACGCCTTGGTGATACCCAGCAACAAGTTGGTGTAAGTGGCGGGCAATTTGCCCTCCGCTTGCAAAGCCTCATTGGTGTTGAGCATTTCTGAACGCTCAACTTGCTCACCACTGATGTAGCTGGTGTCACCCACATTGTCAACCACCACCCGACGCAGCATCTGGCGCACGATCACTTCAATGTGCTTGTCGTTGATCTTCACGCCTTGCAAGCGGTAAACGTCTTGCACTTCGTCAACGATGTAGCGAGCGAGTTCTTCAATGCCCAACAAACGCAAGATGTCTTGTGGATCGGCAGGGCCGTCCACAATGCTCTCGCCCTTGTTGACCACTTGACCTTCGTGGACCACGATATTTTTCTCTTTGGGAATGAGTTCTTCCCATACCGTGCCTTCGGGATCCGTGATTTGCAAGCGAATCTTGCCTTTGGTTTCTTTACCAAATGACACCGTACCAGTCATCTCGGCCAAGATGCCTTTGTCTTTGGGTGAACGCGCTTCAAAGAGCTCGGCCACACGTGGCAAACCGCCGGTGATGTCACGGGTCTTCTGACCTTCCACAGGAATACGCGCCAGCACTTCGCCTGGGCCCACATCTTGACCATCGCGGACTTGGATCAAAGCACCGACTTGGAAACCAATGGTCACCGAGTGGTCGGTTCCGGGAATCTTCACTTCTTTGCCAGAGGCGTCGATCAACTTCACCTGAGGGCGTACCACTTTGGTGGAGCCACGACGTTTGGGATCGATCACCACCAAGGTGGACAAGCCTGTGACTTCGTCCAATTGCTTGGCCACGGTGAGGCCTTCTTCGACGTTCTCAAAACGAACCTGACCCGCAAACTCGGTAATCACAGGGCGTGTCAAGGGGTCCCAGTTCGCCAAGATGGTGCCGGCTTTGATGGCTTGGTCAGGCTTGACCGCCAAAATCGCGCCATAAGGCACTTTGTGACGCTCACGCTCGCGACCTTGTTCATCATGAATGACGATCTCGCCCGAACGCGAGATAACGACCAACTCTTTTTTGCTGTTGGTGACATAACGCATGGTGGCGTTAAAACCAATCACACCATTGGACTTGGCGTCGACACTGGAGGCGACGGCAGCACGAGACGCAGCACCACCGATGTGGAAGGTACGCATGGTCAACTGTGTTCCAGGCTCACCAATGGATTGGGCTGCAATCACGCCCACGGCTTCACCCACGTTGACCAAACCGCCACGACCCAAATCACGGCCATAGCACTTGGCACACAAGCCAAAACGGGTTTCGCAATTGAGTGCCGTACGCACTTTGATTTCGTCCACGCCCAAGGCTTCGATTTCATCAATCAAATCTTCGTCCAGCATATGGCCAGCGGGCACCAAGGTTTGACGAGATTCGGGATGCACCACATCTTCGGCTACCGAGCGACCCAATACGCGGTCACGCAAGGATTCAATCACCTCACCGCCTTCCACAATGGCGCGCATGACTTGACCGTTGGACGTGCCGCAGTCTTGCTCGATCACCACCAAGTCTTGGGTCACGTCAACCAAACGGCGCGTCAAATAGCCTGAGTTAGCGGTTTTCAGCGCCGTGTCAGCCAAACCTTTGCGCGCACCGTGGGTGGAGATGAAGTACTGCAACACATTCAGACCTTCACGGAAGTTCGCAGTGATAGGCGTTTCAATGATGGAGCCATCTGGCTTGGCCATCAAACCACGCATACCTGCCAACTGGCGAATCTGGGCTGCAGAACCACGCGCACCGGAGTCTGCCATCATGTAGATGGAGTTAAACGACTCTTGCTCGACTTCTTTGCCATGGCGGTCAATGGTTTTCTCTTTGCGGAGTTGGTCCATCATCACCTTAGACACTGCGTCACCCGCTTTGCCCCAGATGTCGACCACTTTGTTGTAACGCTCGCCAGAAGTCACCAGACCCGACACGTATTGCTGTTCGATGTCTTTCACTTCTTTTTCAGACGCGGCAATGATGGCGTGCTTTTCGTGCGGCACCAACATGTCGTCCACGCAGATGGAGATACCAGCGCGTGTTGCCAAGCGGAAGCCGTTTTGCAACAGCTTGTCAGCGAACACCACGGTTTCTTTCAATCCGCACTTACGGAAAGAGGTGTTGATGAGTTTAGAAATTTCTTTCTTCTTCAAGGCCTTGTTGATGTTGGAGAAAGGCAAGCCTTTAGGCAAGATTTCTGACAACAAAGCACGGCCCACAGTGGTCTCGACCAAAGCGGTGGTGGATTCGAATTCACCGGTTTCTTTGTTCTTGATCCACTCGGTCATACGCACAGTGACGCGCGCTGTGAGTT
>DAIQOH010000059.1:0-9199 GCA_036787995.1 Limnohabitans sp.
AAGAACGACACCTCGCCGCCTTGCACCACCGGGATTTCAAACTGGCTGATTTGGTAGCCCTTGGGCAGGTCGGGGTAGAAATAATTTTTGCGCGCAAAGATGCTGCGCTCGGCGATGTGCGAGCCCAGCGCCAAACCGAGTTGGATGGCGCGCTCGACCGCGCCTTTGTTCATCACCGGCAAGGTGCCGGGCAAAGCCAGATCCACCGCGCACGCTTGGGTGTTGGGCTCGGCACCGAAAGCGGTGGAAGCGCGGCTGAAAATTTTGCTCTGCGTGGAGAGTTGGGCGTGGGTCTCGAAGCCAATGACGACTTCGTAGCCGTGTACGAGTGGGGCGCTCATGCGGCACCTCCGGGGGTTTTCAAATGGTGGTCGGTGGCCAACTGGAATTGGTGCGCCACATTCAACAACTTGGCCTCTTGCAAATAGTTGCCCATCAGTTGCATGCCCACTGGCATACCGCCTTCGCCAAACCCCACAGGAATACTCATACCGGGCAAGCCAGCAAGCGAGGCGGGCAGGGTGAAGATGTCGGCCAAATAGTTGGCCAGTGGGTCGTTGGATTTGTCGCCCAACTTCCACGCCACCGTGGGTGCCACGGGGCCAGCGATGACATCGCAAGTGGCAAAAGCACGTTGGAAATCGTCGGCGATCATGCGCCGTATTTTTTGCGCTTGCAGGTAGTAGGCGTCGTAATAGCCGTGTGACAGCACATAACTGCCGATCATGATGCGGCGCTTCACCTCGTCACCAAAACCTTCGCTGCGGGTTTTTTCGTACATGTCGGCCAGGTCTGTGAACGCTTTGGCGCGGTGACCGAACTTCACGCCATCAAAACGTGAGAGATTGCTGGAGGCTTCTGCAGGGGCAATGATGTAGTACACCGGAATCGACAGTGTGGTGCGTGGCAAAGCGATAGGTACCAAGGTCGCGCCTTGGGCTTGCAGTGCTTTCAATGCGTCATCTATAGGACCACGTACATCGTCCGCCAAACCCTCACCAAAAAACTCATGAGGCACACCCACACGCAGGCCCTTCAATGGCTGGTTCAGATCGCGGGAAAAATCCTCTGCCTTCACATCCAATGATGTCGAGTCGCGGTCCAGATCAGGACCACACATGGCAGAGAGCAGCAAAGCGCAGTCTTGGGCACTGCGCGCCATGGGACCGGCTTGGTCCAGGCTGGAGGCAAACGCCACCATGCCGTAGCGCGAGGCGCGGCCATAGGTGGGTTTGATGCCGGTGATGCCGCAAAACGCCGCCGGTTGGCGAATCGACCCGCCTGTGTCAGTGCCGGTAGCAGCAGGCGCCAAACACGCGGCCACGGCCGCGGCGCTGCCGCCAGAGGAGCCGCCAGGGATGCGACTCACGTCCCAAGGGTTGGTGACTGCTTGTGGGTGGGCCGAGGGCACGGCCACGTTTTCATTGGCCGAGCCCATGGCGAATTCGTCACAGCTGAGCTTGCCCAAACTCACCATGCCGGCGTCGCCCAAGCGCTGCACCACGGTGGCGTTGAAGGGCGAGCGGTAGCCCTCGAGCATGCGCGAACCAGCGGTGGTGGGGAAATCGGTGGTGACAAAAATGTCTTTGTGCGCGATGGGCACGCCCAACAAAGGCGATGTGTCACCGGCCGCGAGGCGCGCATCCGCCGCTTTGGCTTGCGCCAAGGTGACCTCGGAGTCGACGCTCAAAAACGCGTGGTGGGGGTTGCCGCCCAAACGGGCCAGCATGCGCGTGGCCAATTCCACCGCGCTGATGTCTTTCTTTTGCAAAAGCGCCGAGAGTTGCGCCACGCCCAGGGTGTGCAGATCGCTCATGGTTTACTCGATCACTTTCGGCACCAAGAACAGACCTTGTTCCACCGCAGGTGCGCTGCGTTGATTGACTTCGCGATGGTTGGGCTCGCTCACCACGTCGTCGCGCAAGCGCAAAGCCATGCCATGGGCGGCGCTGGGTGCGTGTGACGCCAACGTTTCCAAGGGCATGGCATCGATGGGATGGGCCATGGGCATCACCCCCGAGGTGTCTACCTCACGCATTTGCTCGACAATCGCAAAGAAGTTGTTCAAGCCCTCCCGCATGCGCTGGTTGTCAGGTGGATCAAAGGACAAGCGGGAGAGTTGCGCCAAGCGCTGAATGTCGGCAGATGTGAGTGACATGGTCAGTAAAAAAGCAAATCCTTCAGCCAGAAGTGGCATAGACGTTGGGTTATTATCCTGTCTTTGCTGGTAAACCCAGAGAGGATTGTGATGTTTGGAGCATTTCGTCGGTATTTCTCCACCGACTTGGCGATTGACCTGGGCACAGCCAACACCCTTATTTACGTCAGAGACCGCGGCATTGTGTTAGATGAGCCCTCGGTCGTCTCTATCCGTCACGAAGGCGGACCCCAAGGTAAAAAAAGCATTCAAGCGGTTGGTCACGAAGCCAAGGCCATGTTGGGCAAAGTGCCTGGCAATATCGAAGCCATACGCCCCATGAAAGACGGCGTGATCGCCGACTTCACCGTCACCGAGCAAATGCTCAAACAATTCATCAAGATGGTGCACCCCCGCTCCCTCTTAAAGCCTAGCCCGCGCATCATCATTTGTGTGCCTTGCGGCTCCACCCAAGTCGAGCGCCGTGCGATTCGCGAATCCGCTTTGGGTGCGGGTGCCTCTGAGGTGTATTTGATCGAAGAACCCATGGCCGCAGCCATCGGCGCTGGTCTGCCGGTGTCAGATGCCTCTGGCTCGATGGTGGTCGACATTGGCGGCGGCACCACCGAGGTGGGCGTCATCTCCTTGGGCGGCATGGTTTACAAAGGCAGTGTGCGTGTGGGTGGCGACAAGTTTGACGAAGCCATCATCAACTACATCCGCCGCAATTACGGCATGTTGATCGGTGAGCCCACCGCTGAAGCCATTAAAAAACAAATCGGTTCTGCCTTTCCAGGCAGCGAAGTGCGCGAGATGGAAGTCAAGGGCCGCAATTTGTCTGAAGGCGTGCCGCGTTCTTTCACCATTTCTTCCAACGAGATTCTGGAAGCGCTGACCGACCCTTTGAACAACATCGTGTCTGCGGTGAAAAACGCCCTGGAACAAACGCCGCCTGAACTCGGCGCAGACATTGCCGAGCGCGGCATGATGCTGACCGGTGGCGGCGCTTTGCTGCGCGACCTCGACCGTTTGATGGCCGAAGAAACCGGTTTACCAGTGTTGGTGGCTGAAGATCCGCTGACATGCGTGGTGCGCGGTTGTGGCTTGGCCTTGGAGCGCATGGAGCGTTTGGGTTCCATCTTCACCAGCGAATAAATGCCACTCGGCACGCTTGATCGCAACCCTCCGCCTTTTTTCAAGCAAGGCACTTCTGCGCTGACCAAGCTGATTTTTTTCAGCTTTATCTCTATGGCCTTGATGTTGGCTGATCAGCGTTACAACCTGGTGCAACCTGCCCGTTGGGTCTTGTCTCTGATTGTGTACCCTGTGCAATGGGTGGCATTGCGTCCCCAAGTGGCATGGCAAGAATTGGGCGATGTGTTTGATGGCAAGCAAGATGTGTTGGACAACTTACAAGCAGCAAAGGCGCAATTGCTGGCGCAGTCCGTGCGTACCACCCAACTCGAACAACTGGAACTCGAAAACCGTCATCTGCGCGAACTCTTAGAGTTACGCCAAAGGCTCAACACACCTGCCGTCGCGGCTGAAGTTTTGTATGAAGCGGGCGACCCATTTACCCGCAAAATGGTGCTGGACAAGGGCGCTTTGAACGGCGTGGTGCAAAGCTCTCCGGTGATGGATGCGCAAGGTATTTTGGGTCAGATCACGCGCGTACACCCTTTGGTGAGTGAAATCACATTGGTTACCGACCGTGAGCACTCCATTCCTGTGTTGAATAACCGCACAGGTGCGCGTGGCGTGGCTTTTGGTGAGTCGGGTGGAGCGCCTTTGCTGGAGTTGCGCTACATGGCAACCAATGCGGACATTGAGGTCGATGATGTGCTGACCACCAGTGGTGTGGACGGTGTTTATCCGCCGGGTATTCCTGTGGCCAAAGTGGTCAAGGTGGAGCGTCGCGCTGATTCCGTGTTTGCCCGCATTTTGTGTGAGTCCTCGGCCCGCATTCAAGGCGCGCGTCATGTGATGGTGCTCTCACCTGTGAAGCTGCCCGTCGAATCGCCACCCATAGAACGTGCCGTGGTGGTGCAACCCAAGGGGGGGCGCCGATGATCATGCCGCGTGGCCAGCAGTTACTGCTGCCTGCCAACCCCAGCTTTATGTTGTTCACCATGGTGGTGGCCTTGTTGTTGGACATGATGCAAAGCATGGCTTTGTTTGGCAATGCGGCGTGGACACCGGATTGGGTGGCTTTGCTGCTGGTGTTTTGGGGCGTTCATCAGCCACTCAAAGTGGGCGTGGGTATCTCTTTCTTCATGGGACTGCTTACCGATGTTCACCAGACCTCTTTGCTCGGGCAGCACGCACTGGCGTTCACTGTGCAAGGGTTTTTGGCCACCATGATTCACCGACGTATCTTGTGGTTTGATGTGCCTTCGCAAGCACTTCAGGTGTTGCCCGTATTTTTGGCAACCCATTTATTGGAGTTGGCGGTGCGCATGGGCGCGGGTGGCTTGTTTCCAGGGTGGTCTATGTTTTTTGCACCTTTGATACAAGCCATGTTGTGGCCTGTGGTGTCGGTACTGTTGCTGGCGCCACAGCGACGCGCACCAGACCCTGATAAACACCGACCCTTATGAGCTTGCTGCGCAACGTCGAGTATGACCTGCGCCGCTTTCGCGGGCGTGTTTTTGCGGCAACCGCTTTTGTGTTTTTGGCCTTCAGTTTGTTGTTTGTTCGCTTGGTGTATTTGCAACTGTGGCGTTACCAAGAATTCAGCGCCCAAGCGGAAAGCAACCGAACGGCCATTGTGCCCATCGTGCCCAACCGCGGCGTCATCATGGACCGCAATGGTGTGGTTTTGGCTACCAACTACTCGGCTTACACGCTAGAGATCACGCCCTCCAAAATCCAAGCGCCTTTGGATGAGGTGATTGAAAGTTTGTCGGAATTGATCGATATCCAAGGCCGAGACAAGCGACGCTTTCGCAAACTGCGTGAAGAATCAAAAAGCTTTGAATCAGTCCCTATTCGTACCCGCTTAAGCGATGAAGAGGTGGCGCGTTTTGCTGCGCAACGCTACCGTTTTCCGGGTGTGGAGATTCGTGCCCGTTTGTTTCGCAACTACCCTTATAACGACTTGGCCAGCCATGTGATTGGCTATATCGGGCGCATCAACCAATCGGAAAAAGAAAAGCTCGAAGAGTCTGAAAACGCAGGTAACTACCGCGGCACAGACTTCATTGGCAAACTGGGTGTAGAGCAAAGCTACGAGCGCCAATTGCACGGCCAAACCGGTGTGCATGAAATGGAAACCTCTGCCGGTGGACGTGCTGTGCGGCGCTTGCGCAGCAGTCCAGCCATTCCCGGCAACACCGTGGTGCTGTCCATCGACATCAAATTGCAAAAGTTGGTGGAGGATTTGTACGGCAACCGCCGTGGCGCCATGGTGGCCATTGATCCCAAGACCGGTGAGATTTTGAGTTTTGTCAGCAAACCCACTTTTGACCCCAACCAGTTTGTGGAAGGCATTGATGCAGACAACTGGCGCTCGCTTAACGAGTCGCCCGACAAGCCCTTGCTTAACCGTGCGCTGCGCGGTACCTATCCACCAGGCTCGACCTACAAGCCTTTCATGTCTTTGGCGGCGCTTACCACCGGTAAACGCACACCGACCCAAATCATTTACGACCCCGGTTTTTTCATGTTTGGTGATCACCGTTTCCGTGACGACAAAGAGGGTGGTCATGGTTCAGTAGACATGTACAAGTCGATTGTGCAGTCCTGCGATACCTATTACTACATGCTGGCGCGTGACATGGGCGTGGACATGATTCACGACCAGATGAAAGAGTTGGGCTTTGGCCAACTCACGGGCATTGACATTTTGGGTGAGGCGCGTGGCATCTTGCCCTCAACGGAGTGGAAGCGCACCAGTTACAGACGCCCAGAGCAACAGCGTTGGTACTCGGGTGAAACCATTTCGCTGGGTATTGGCCAAGGCTACAACAGTTTCACCATGTTGCAACTGGCGCAGGCGGTGTCGACGCTGGCCAATAACGGTGTGCGTGCCAAGCCGCATTTGGTGCGCGAGGTGGTGGATGTGGAAACCAAGGTGGCCCAATCGGTGACCTTGGATGCGCCGACGGCGTTGACCTTTCAGCCAGACCATATCGATACCGTCAAAAAAGCCATGGTCGGTGTAAATATTGAAGGCACATCGGCGTCCAGTTTCGTTGGTGCGGCCTATACCAGTGCAGGCAAAACCGGCACCGCTCAGGTGTTCACCATCAAGCAAAACGAAAAATACAGTGCTTCCAAAATTGACGAGCGCATGCGTGACCATGCGTTGTTCATTGCTTTTGCACCTGCAGAAGACCCCAAAGTAGCGCTGGCCATGGTGGTGGAAAACGCCGGTTTCGGTGCGCAAAGTGCAGCACCCATTGCCAGGCGTGTGTTTGACTTTGTGTTGCTGGGCCAGTACCCCGCGGTGGAAGACATTGAAGCGGTGCGAAATGGTCAGGCCACGCGTCCCATTGGCAAACCGCGCCCGGTTGCCAGTGTGCCTTGGCCGCCTAAAGCAGTGGCACCCGAAGCCTTGCTGCCAGAAGATGAAGCGGTGCGTTAAAGCAAGGCATCATGGGCGGTTTTGGCTAACAAGGCCGCAACCACCACGATAAACAATCCACGCACATAGCCACTGCCTTGGCGCAAAGCCATGCGGGTACCCAACCAACTGCCTGCCATATTGGCCAAAGCCATAGGCAAGCAAATGGCCCACAGCACATGCCCTTGCCAGCCCAACCACAGCAATGCCGCCAAATTGCTGGCCAGATTCAAGACTTTGCTGTGCGCCGAGGCTTGCAAAAAATCAAAACCCAAAACACGCACCAACACAAACACCAACAAGCTACCTGTGCCTGGCCCAAAAAAGCCATCGTAAAAGCCCATGACCGCACCGCACACCCCCATGGCACCTCTTTGTGCACGTCCCTCAAAGCGGGGTTGGTGGAGTTGCCCCAACTGTTTGTTCTTTAAGGTATAGACCAGCACCGCCAGCAACAGCAGGGGCATGGCTTGTCGCAAAAGTTGAGGCGAAACCAGTGTCAAGGTGTAGGCGCCCGCACAAGCGCCCAGCAAGGCGCACACAGCGCCCACGCGCAAGGCTGACCACTGAAGAGGTATTTGCTTTTGGTAGCGCCACGCGGCAAACAACGTGCCCCATACCGAGGCGGACTTGTTGGTGCCCAGCAACGTGGCTGGCGCGACGTTGGGGTAAGTGGCAAACAACGCGGGAACCAATACCAAACCACCACCGCCAACGGATGCATCGATAAACCCTGCCAGTGCAGATGCGAGGGTGATGATGACGGTGTCCATGGTTGTGAGGGTTATCAGCAAGGGGGGCTTGAACGAAAAAAAAGCACCGTTGTGCGGTGCTTTTTCTCTGTGGCGCATGCCACTGGGTAGCGGCAACGTTTCTTTTGTCTCCTCAGACCCTCGGCAAACAAAATACAGTTTTGCTTGTGAGTGAATGAACTTTAGTTCATGCAGGGTACGGAGTTGCTAAGGACTTTCCCCTAAAAGCAGCCATTCAGCGGCCTTCTCAGCCAGCATCAGCACCGGGCTGTTGGTGTTGCCGCTGGTGATGGTGGGCATCACACTCGCGTCCACCACCCGCAGGCCTTGCACCACGCCGCCGCGCCCATCGCGCACCCGAAGCTCGGGGTCGACCACGGCCTGCGGGTCGTCCAAGCGGCCCATGCGCGCCGTGCCTACGGGGTGGAAGATGGTCGTGCCAATGTCACCCGCCAAACGCGCCAAGTCGGCGTCGCTTTGGAACTGCGTTCCGGGCTTCCATTCTTCAGGCTGGTACTTGGCCAGGGCCGGTTGCGCGGCGATGCGCCGGGTGATGCGCAGCGAATCAGCCGCCACCTGGCGGTCAGCGTCGGTGCTGAGGTAGTTGGGCGCGATGCGCGGTGCCTGTGCGAAGTCGGCACTTTGAATTTGCACCGTGCCTCGGCTGGTGGGGTTGAGGTTGCACACACTGGCGGTGAACGCAGGGAAAGCGTGCAGAGGTTCGCCAAACGCATCCAGGCTCAAAGGCTGTACGTGGTATTCGATGTTGGGCCATGGCTGTGACGGGTCGCTGCGGGTGAAGGCACCCAGCTGAGACGGTGCCATGCTCATCGGGCCGCTTTGTTTGAACAAATACTCCAAGCCAATCGACGCCTTGCCCCACCAACTGTTGGCCAAGGTGTTCAGCGTTTTCACGCCCTTCACCTTGAACACGGCGCGGATTTGCAAATGGTCTTGCAGGTTTTCGCCGACACCGGGCAAGTCCACCACGGTTTTGACGCCGTGCTGTTGCAACAAAGCGGCGGGGCCAATGCCCGAGAGCTGCAGAATGTGCGGCGATCCAATGGCGCCGGCGGTGAGCACCACCGATTGGCTCGCATGTGCGGTCACCCTCTCGCGACCATTCCACACCTCGACCCCGGTGCAGCGCTGTTGGCCGTTGGGCAAGGTCTCTATCAGCAGTTTGGCCACTTGCGCCGATGTCCACATTTCGAAGTTGGGACGCCCATAACAAGTGGGACGCAAAAACGCTTTGGCGGTGTTCCAGCGCCAGCCGTTTTTTTGGTTCACTTCGAAGTAGCCCACGCCTTCATTCGAACCGCGGTTGAAGTCATCACTGGCGGGGATGCCCGCTTGCACCGCTGCTTGGGCAAAGGCATCGAGCACATCCCAGCGCAAACGCTGTTTGTCCACCCGCCACTCGCCACCCGCGCCGTGCAGCGCGTCGCCACCTTTGTAGTGGTCTTCGTGGCGCTTGAAGTAAGGCAGGGCGTTGTCCCAGCGCCAGCGCGGGTCGCCCGTGACCTCGGCCCAATGGTCGTAGTCGCGCGACTGGCCGCGCATGTAAATCATGCCGTTGATGCTGGAGCAGCCGCCCAAGACCTTGCCACGCGGGTAGCGCAGGCTGCGGCCATTCAGGCCCGCAGCGGGCTCGGTCTGGTACATCCAATCGGTGCGCGGGTTGCCAATGCAATACAAATAGCCCACGGGGATGTGCACCCAGTGGTAATCGTCTTTGCGCCCCGC
>DAIQOH010000060.1:0-9176 GCA_036787995.1 Limnohabitans sp.
CAAGCCGAAGTCGCACAACTGCTGCATTTGGTCACCCACTCGCTGTATTCCAACAAAGAAATCTTTTTGCGCGAACTGATTTCCAACGCGTCAGATGCGTGTGACAAGCTGCGCTACGAGGCGCTGAACAACAGCGCATTGTTTGAAGACACGCCTACGCTGGAGATTCGCGTGGCGTTTGACAAAAAGGCCAAGACGCTGACCATCAGCGACAACGGCATTGGCATGAGCCAGCAAGAGGCCATCGACCACCTGGGCACGATTGCCAAGAGCGGTACCCGCGACTTCATGAGCAAGCTCTCGGGCGACCAACAAAGCGATGCCAAAGACCAAGGCGCTTTGATCGGCCAGTTTGGCGTGGGCTTTTACTCGGGCTTCATCGTGGCCGACAAAATCGTGGTGGAAACCCGCCGCGCAGGCTTGGCCGCTTCTGAGGGTGTGCGCTGGACCAGTGGCGGCAGCGGCGACTTTGAAGTGCAAACCATCACCCAAGACAAACGCGGTACGCACATCATCTTGCATCTGCGCGACGACGCTGACGAGTACCTGAGCAACTGGAAGCTCAAGTCCATCATCAACAAATACTCTGACCACATCGCCTTGCCCATTCTGATGCGCAAAGAAGAATGGAAAGAGGGCGAAAAAGACCAGCCCGGCGAGATGGTGGTGACCGATGAGTGGGAAACCATCAACAAAGCCTCTGCCTTGTGGACCCGCCCCAAAAAAGACATCACTGACGAGCAACACGCCGAGTTTTACAAAGCCATCAGCCACGATTTTGAGCCCCCACTGGCCTGGAGCCACAACAAGGTGGAAGGCAGCACCGAGTACACCCAGCTGCTCTACCTGCCCAGCAAAGCACCCTTCGATTTGTGGAACCGTGACAAAAAAGGCGGCATCAAGCTGTATGTGAAGCGTGTGTTCATCATGGACGACGCCGAGGCCTTGCTGCCCACCTACCTGCGCTTTGTCAAGGGCGTGGTGGACTCCGCCGATTTGCCGCTGAACGTGAGCCGCGAGCTGCTGCAAGAAAGCCGCGACGTGAAGGCCATACGCGAGGGCAACACGCGACGCGTGCTGTCCATGCTGGAAGACCTGGCCAAACACGATACGCCTGCAGCGGACGCCAGCGACGAGGACAAAAAAGACGCGGGCAAGTTCACCCAGTTTTACGCCGACTTTGGTGCGGTGCTGAAAGAAGGTTTGGGCGAAGACTTTGCCAACAAAGACAAGATCGCCAAGCTGCTGCGTTTTGCCAGCTCCACCACCGACACCGTGAGCGTGGGTTTTGCCGATTACAAAGCGCGCATGAAAGAAGGCCAAGAGGCCATCTTCTACATCACCGCCGACAGCTTGGCTGCGGCCAAGAACAGCCCGCAGTTGGAAGTGTTCCGCAAAAAAGGCATCGAGGTGCTGCTGATGAGCGACCGCGTGGACGAATGGGCCTTGGGCTTCTTAAACGAGTTTGATGGCACGCCGCTGCAAAGCGTGGCCAAGGGCGCGTTCGATTTGGGCAAGCTGCAAGACGAAGAAGAAAAGAAAGCCGCCGAAGAAGCCGCCGAAACCTTCAAGCCTCTGCTGGCCAAGCTCAAAGAAGCTTTGAAGGACAAGGCTGAGGACGTGCGCGTCACCTCGCGTTTGGTGGACTCACCTGCGTGTTTGGTGGTGAAAGACGACGGCATGTCGCTGCAACTGGCGCGCATGCTCAAGCAAGCCGGCCAAAGCGCGCCCGAGAGCAAACCCATTTTGGAAGTGAACCCCGAACATGCGTTGGTGAAAAAGCTCGACACGCCCGACGGGCAGATCCATTTCCATGATTTGGCGCACATCGTGTTCGACCAAGCCCTGCTGGCCGAAGGCGGTATGCCTGAAGACCCGGCGGCGTATGTGAAGCGGGTAAATGCGTTGTTGGTCTAAGCCATCAACTCGATTTGCTCGCGTAGCGTGTCGCACTGCCCTCGCCAATAGTCGGCGGTGCCAAACCAAGGGAAGTGCATAGGGAAGGCCGGGTCGTCTTGGCGGCTGGCCAACCATGCGCTGTAGTGGATGATGCGCAAGGTGCGCAGCGGCTCAATCCACTGCAGCTCTTGCCGATCAAACAGTCGCATGGATTCATAGCCCTCTAAAACAATCGCGATTTTTTGTCGGCGCTCGCCTTCATCGCCATGCAAAAGCATCCACAGGTCTTGCACCGCTGGTCCCATGCGTGCGTCGTCCAAGTCCACGAAATGCGGGCCTGGCTCGGGCATGCCTTCAGGTGTCCACAAAATATTGCCGGGGTGGCAGTCGCCATGCAAGCGCAGCATTTTTATCTGCGCGGGCATACGCGCTTGCACCAACTCCAGCGCTTGATTGCACAAACTCTGCCACTGCTGAACAACTTCGGTGGCAACCCATTGTTTATTCAAAAGCAAATCACGCGATGCTTCACCAAAAGTCTGCAAATTCAGTTCAGGGCGATGAACAAACGCACGTCGCTCACCTACCAAATGGATACGTGCCATCAAGCGCCCTATCCACATCAATACCTCTGGGTCGTCAAGTTCTGGCGAACGACCTCCTCGACACGGACTGACACTGAACCAAAAATGCCCATCCACCCCCTCATGAACTATGCGGGCTTCATGCAGCCTCATACCTTTGAGCAGCATAGGACCCACCACAGGAATGTCTTCAGCCATTAATTCTGCAGTGAATGCAAGCTCTTCCCGAATTTGATCTTCCGTCCAACGATGAGGGCGGTAAAACTTGGCGACCACCGTGCTGTCGTCATCCAAATGCACTTGGTACACGCGGTTTTCGTATGAACTGAGTGCGCTCAGTCGTCCATCGACTGGCAATCCCAATGCACTTAAAGCATCCAACACCACCGAAGGCGTGAGCGCTTGGTACGGGTGACCCACTTAAACGCCCCACACCACGGGCTGACCCGCCTTTGCACAGCGTTCCAACATATCGATGATGGGTTTGGTTCTTTGGCGCAAGCTGATGGCTTCGAACTTGGGCGGTGTTTGTCCAAGCGCTTTGGCCTGGGCCACCGCTTGGGCCTGCTGCATTTCTTCGGCTGCGACAGCGTCTTGCAATGCCTTGATGGCTTGCGGCATCTGCTCGACTTCGATAATGCCTTTGGTCTCTATAGCTTTGCCTATCAAGCTTAAAAACTGGCGGCCTTGTGGTTCAAGCAAGATCAAGTCGCCGCTGGCTTTGGATTTGAATTTGTACAGCATGTGCTCATTGTGCGCCACTCCTCAGTGTGGCGAAATCCAAGGCGTCCGCCTAGGTCATCGGCAGGTATCGCATCAGGTTTTGATTGAATGCATCAGGCGCTTCAAACTGCACCCAATGACCAGCACCTTGAATGATGTCAAAGTGTTTTAACTGACACGTGGATAAAAGTTCTGGGATTAAGTGCAGGGAGCCTTCATACAGGGCATCTCGCTCGCCCCAAATACCATGCACCTCGCAGGTCCAGTGTTTTTGCACGGACAGCAGAACGTTACTGCGCGCAATGCGACGTCTGCGTAATCTGTCGCGCAACACATTGTGTTCTTGCATAGTCAAGAGTTCTGGTGTGATATTTTTCTCATCATGGAGCATGATGGCCAGCAAATTGTTACGGTGAGTCGCCAGGCGTTCTTCATACGTCATATTCACTCTGAAGCCACGCATGTTGGGAATGTTGTTCGATAAGCCCAGCCCTGGTACCCCAACAAGCACCATGCGCTTGATAAGCGCGGGTTGTTGTGCGGCCAAAAAGCCCACCATCAGACCACCGAATGAAAAGCCCACAGTGTCAACTGGCTCACTGTTAAAAAGTGCCTTCATCCCTTGTGCCAGTGGTTCGGCTAAATCATCTGCGTCTTCTGCCCCAGACGGTAATTCAGAGTCGCCTAAGCCAGGTGTGTCCAGCGCCCATACGGATCTGTTCTCGCTCAGTGGAAGCACATTGCGAACCCAATGGTTCCAACTGCCACTCCCGCCATGCAACAACACCAAGGGGTTGCCTGCAGACGCATTCCATCCGTGCCATACCTGCAGTCCACTGGCAGTTTCAATTTCCAGCCTCTGTGCTTTGTTCAGTGCTAACGCAATTTCTTGGTCTAAATTCACAGTTCAGTAGGCTTGCAATGCAAAACGCCCACTGGGCAGTGGGCGTTGTGTGTGTTTGGTTGCGCGAGCAAGATTTGAACTTGCGACCTTTGGGTTATGAGCCCAACGAGCTACCAGGCTGCTCCATCGCGCGTCGTGTGTTGGGATTGTAGCGCTTATTCCGCAGCAGCAGCAGGTGTTTCGCTGATGTCAGGACGATCAACCAGTTCTACCAATGCCATGGGTGCGTTGTCACCCACGCGGTAACCCATTTTCAAAATGCGGGTGTAACCACCAGGTCGTGTTTTGTAACGAGGACCGAGTTCGGCAAAGAGCTTGACCACGTTGTCGCGGTTGCGCAAGCGGTTGAATGCCAAACGCTTGTTAGCCAATGTGGGTTCTTTACCAAGTGTGAGCATGGGCTCGATCACGCGGCGCAATTCTTTGGCCTTGGGTAATGTGGTTTTGATGGCCTCATGCTCGATGAGTGAGTTCATCATGTTTTGCAACATGGCCAGTCGGTGTGAGCTGGTTCTGTTGAGTTTGCGTAGTCCGTGTCCGTGACGCATGGTGTTTCCTTTTTAGATCTTCACTTGTTTTGCCGGCCGCCGTATCAGGTACGGCCAGGGGAGTGGCTGACTGTATGCCAGCACTTGTTGTTATCAAATACGCTTGGCTTCCAAGCCTGCAGGCGGCCAGCTCTCGAGCTTCATGCCCAAGGTCAAGCCACGCGAAGCCAGCACTTCTTTGATTTCGTTAAGCGACTTGCGACCCAAGTTGGGGGTCTTGAGCAACTCGTTTTCAGAACGCTGAATGAGGTCGCCGATGTAGAAAATGTTTTCTGCTTTGAGACAGTTGGCAGAGCGAACCGTGAGTTCGAGCTCGTCCACAGGGCGCAACAAAATGGGGTCGAACTGCTGTGCGCTGCGAGGTGCAGGTGAGTCAAACGCGGCCAATTCATTGCCTTCAAGTTGCGCAAACACAGCGAGTTGTTCAACCAAAATCTTGGCGGATGAACGAACCGCATCTTCAGCATTGATGGCGCCATTGGTTTCGATCTCGACCACCAAACGGTCTAAGTCGGTACGCTGTTCAACACGGGCGTTTTCAACGCTGTAGCTGACACGCTTGACGGGTGAGAAAGAAGCATCCAAGACAATGCGGCCGATAGATTTGTTCACTTCGTCAGCATGGCGGCGCATGCTACCGGGCACATAGCCACGACCCTTTTCAACCTTGAGTTGAATATCAATCTTGCCGCCTTGCGACAAGTTGGCGATGACATGCTCGGGGTTGATGATTTCCACATCGTGAGGTGTTTGGATATCAGCGGCAGTGACTTGGCCTTCGCCTTCTTTGCGCAAGCTGAGGGTAACTTCATCGCGGTTGTGAAGCTTGAAAACCACGCCTTTGAGGTTCAACAAGATGTTCACGACGTCTTCTTGAACGCCATCAATGGAAGAGTACTCGTGCAACACGCCAGCGATGGTGACGTCGGTCACGGCATAGCCCACCATGGACGACAACAAGACGCGGCGCAAAGCATTGCCCAAGGTGTGGCCATAGCCACGCTCGAAGGGCTCAAGCGTCACTTTGGCACGGTTATGACCGAGTTGTTCTACTTGGATGGCTTTGGGCTTTAGGAGATTGGTCTGCATTCGTTTTTCCTCTCAATACCCCCGGTTCGTTACACCGGTAAGGCTGGATGATGACCCCTGCATACGGTGGTGTGCGCAGGGCGACGGATTCAAAGGGCCAACAAGCCCTGGTTAACGCGAATACAACTCGACGATCAGCGATTCGTTGATGTCAGCCGCAAATTCGTCACGGTCAGGCGTCTTCTTGAACACGCCCTCGGCTTTATCGACATTGACTTCGACCCATGCCGGTATGCCTACTTGTGTGGCCAGTTGCAAAGCCTCAACCACACGACCTTGTTTTTTGGATTTTTCACGCACGCTGACCACGTCACCGGACTTGACCAAGTAAGAGGGAATGTTCACTTGGTGACCGTTGACAGTGATAGCTTTGTGTGAAACCAACTGACGTGCTTCAGCACGTGTAGAGCCAAAGCCCATGCGGTAAACCACGTTGTCCAAACGCGACTCCAACAATGACAAGAGGTTGTTACCTGTGTTGCCTTTTTGTTGGTCAGCCATGGCAAAGTAGCGACGGAACTGACGCTCCAACACACCGTACATGCGTTTGACTTTTTGTTTTTCACGCAACTGCAAACCAAAGTCAGACATGCGCTGACCTGAGGTGCGGCCGTGCTGGCCGGGTTTGCTGTCGAATTTCGCTTTGTCGCTGATAGAACGACGAGCGCTCTTCAAAAACAAATCGGTGCCTTCACGGCGAGAGAGTTTGGCCTTGGGGCCTAAGTAACGTGCCACTTGAACTTCCTTTTTGTCATCTGCCCGCAACAAGTGCGGGGAGCCGAGGGTATGTCACCCACGGCGGTGGGCTTGGTGAAAAATCAGATGCGACGGCGCTTTTGCGGACGGCATCCGTTGTGAGGAACCGGTGTCACATCAGAAATGGAATTGATGCGAATACCCAGGGCTGCCAACGCACGAACCGAAGATTCGCGGCCGGGACCGGGACCTTTGATTTCGACGTCGAGGTTCTTGATACCCTGCTCCATGGCAGCACGGCCAGCCACCTCGGAAGCCACCTGGGCAGCAAACGGTGTGGACTTGCGTGAGCCCTTGAAACCTTGACCACCCGATGACGCCCATGACAAAGCATTGCCTTGGCGGTCGGTGATGGTGATGATGGTGTTGTTGAACGACGCATGCACGTGTGCAATGCCATCCGCAACGTTTTTGCGGACTTTTTTACGTACACGTTGTGCAGCTGAGTTGACGGGTGCTTTTGCCATGAATATCCCTCTTTATTTCTTCAGCGATTGAGCCGCCTTGCGGGGGCCTTTGCGCGTGCGTGCATTGGTGCGTGTGCGCTGACCGCGCATGGGCAAACCACGGCGATGGCGGAAACCACGGTAGCAACCAATGTCCATCAATCGCTTGATGTTCATAGTGGTCTCGCGGCGCAAGTCGCCCTCTATGGTGAACAGTGCGATTTGATCGCGGATTTTTTCCAAATCTGCGTCAGTCAAATCTTTGATTTTTTTGCTGTACGCAATGCCGGTGGCTTCGCAAATTTTGCGAGCGCGGGTGCGTCCAATGCCGAAAATAGACGTCAAGCCAATTTCGGTGTGCTTGTGGGGCGGGATGTTGATACCAGCGATACGTGCCATGTTGTGACCTCTTTAATGCGGTGAAAGATCAGCCTTGACGCTGTTTGTGACGCGGGTCTGTACAGATGACACGCACCACGCCCTTGCGGCGGATGATTTTGCAATTGCGGCAAATTGTTTTGACCGAAGCCGAAACTTTCATTTCATTCTCCAAAAATTCCTGAAACACGCCCAGCGTATTCCTTGCTAACTCTGCGTATCCAGCGCCTTATTTGGCTCTGAACACAATTCTTGCCCGACTCAAATCGTAGGGCGTCATCTCAACCGTCACCTTATCGCCTGGCAGGATACGGATGTAGTGCATCCGCATCTTGCCGGAGATGTGTCCGAGCACCACATGGCCGTTTTCCAGTTTGACCCGGAAAGTGGCATTGGGGAGGTTTTCAACAACCTCTCCTTGCATCTGGATGACATCGTCCTTTGCCATGCGCCCAATCAGCCACCTGGTGCCATCTTGAAGTTGGCCTTTTTAAGCAGCGATTCGTACTGCTGACTCATGAGGTAGTTTTGAACTTGGGCCATGAAGTCCATCGTGACCACCACAATGATCAGCAACGATGTGCCGCCAAAGTAGAAAGGCACGTTGTACTTGAGGATGAGGAACTCAGGCAACAAACAAACAAAGGTGATGTAGATGGCGCCAGCAAAAGTCAAACGCAACAAAATCTTGTCGATGAAGCGGGCGGTTTGGTCACCAGGGCGAATGCCGGGGATAAAGCCACCACTTTTCTTCAGGTTGTCTGCTGTTTCACGGCTGTTAAACACCAAGGCGGTGTAGAAGAAACAGAAGAACACAATCGCCACGGCATACAACATGACGTAAATAGGCTGACCAGGAGAAAGCGCTGCTGAAATGTCTTTCAGCCAATTCATGCTTTCACCCTTGCTAAACCAACTCACTACGGTGGAGGGCAACAAAATGATAGAAGAGGCAAATATGGGAGGAATGACCCCAGCCATGTTGAGCTTCAAAGGCAAATGCGAAGACTGTCCGCCATAAACCTTGTTGCCTACTTGACGGCGAGCGTAGTTGACCAAAATTTTGCGTTGACCGCGCTCGACGAACACCACAAAGTAGGTGACCAAGGCGACCAGTACCACGATAAACAATGCCACGATGATGCTCATGGCGCCTGTGCGCACCAGTTCAAGCAGGCCACCGATAGAGTTGGGCAAGCCAGCAGCAATACCCGAGAAAATGATGATGGATATACCGTTACCTAAACCGCGCTCGGTGATTTGCTCACCTAACCACATCAAAAACATGGTGCCAGCGGTTAAAGACACCATGGCCGTCATGCGAAACACAAATCCAGGCGCATTAACCAAACCTGCAGAGGACTCGAGTGCCAAGGCAATACCCATGGATTGGAAAATAGCCAAACCCAGTGTGCCGTAGCGGGTGTATTGGGTGATCTTGCGTCGTCCTGCTTCGCCTTCTTTTTTCAAGGCTTCCATGCTGGGCACCACATACGACATCAGTTGCATGATGATGGAAGCCGAGATGTAAGGCATGATGCCCAAGGCAAAAATACTGAAGCGCGACAAAGCGCCGCCCGAAAACATATTGAAGAGACTGAGAATGCCACCTTGCTGACCCTTGAACAACTGGGTGAGTTGATCAGGATTGATACCGGGCACAGGAATGTGCGTACCGATACGGTACACCACCAAGGCGAGCAACAAAAAGACAAGCCGACGACGCAAGTCGCCAAACTTATCTGTTTTGGGCAAGGCGTTGGTGGCCACGGTGCGTGTTCTCTTTCTTCAGAACTTAAGCAACAGAGCCGCCAGCGGCTTCGATGGCAGCCTTGGCACCTGCAGTGGC
>DAIQOH010000061.1:0-8923 GCA_036787995.1 Limnohabitans sp.
CCAAGACCTTTTTTCTTGGTCTCACAAATGAAAGACTCGCCTTTGAAGAAAAAACTTCAAAGTTGTAGCAACAACGCTTTTAAAAAATCGGAATTCTCAATCGGTCACCGAGGTGCAGCTTTGATGTTTCCCGAGCACACCTTAGAGTCTTATGAGGCTGCCGCTCGCATGGGCGCTGGCGTCATAGAGTGCGATGTCACTTTCACCAAAGACAAAGAACTGGTGTGCAGACATGCACAAAACGACTTACACACCACCACCAATATTTTGCTCACACCGCTGGCCGCAAAATGCACCAAGCCTTTCACGCCCTACAACGCCAGCCTCAACACAGCAGCCACGGCAGAGTGCCGTACCAGCGACATCACCTTGGCTGAATTCAAATCTTTACGCGCCAAGATGGATGGTTTCAACCCCAAGGCTTTGACACCGCAAGAGTTTGTGGCAGGCACACCTGCATGGCGTACCGACCTGTATTCAGGTCCCAGCAGCGGCACCCTGATGTCCCACAAAGAAACCATTGCTTTGTTCAAAAAACTGGGCGTCAAAATGACACCCGAGTTAAAAGAAGCCTCAATCCCCATGCCTTTTGATGGGTTTAGCCAGCAGCACTATGCGCAAAAAATGCTGGATGAATACAAAGTCATGGGTGTTCCACCTGAAGACGTCTTTGCACAATCTTTTCATGAAGCGGATATTTTGTATTGGGTAAAAAACGAACCTGCGTTTGCCAAGCAAGCCGTTTTTCTGGATGCCGCGGAAACCGTTAAAGAACTGCCCTCTTTGGATACCCTTCAAGGGTATAAATCCAAGGGTATACAGATTGTTGCACCACCGATATTTGCATTGCTGAGCTTAGAGAATGGGAAACTTGTCCCCTCTGTTTATGCCAAACACGCCAAACAAGCAGGCTTAGACATCATCACTTGGTCGCTTGAGCGATCTGGTGTGATGGCCCAAGAAAAAGGTGGTTGGTATTACCAAAGTGTCACCGACGGCATACACGATGAAGGTGACATCATGGAAGCCCTGCATGTGATGAGCCACGACGTGGGCATACGTGGCATCTTTTCCGACTGGCCAGCGACAGTCACTTACTACGCCAACTGTATGGGTCTTCAGTGATTTATTTGAAACGCTGGGTTGCCAAATTGCTTGGGGTTGTGGGATGGTTGCTTATTCCCCTGTCCCCCATTTTTTTATTCCTGCTGTTTTGGAAAAAAACTTTCCTGATTGACTATGCCCACACGATCGAAAAAATGCGCATCCACGTGGATGCCATCAGCAATGGCCCTCTGGAACATTATTTTGCAGATGTATTTTTGCGCAGAAAAAACATTCCCATGCAAATCGAAGGCACATGTGTGCAATGCGGTAACTGTTGCTTAGAGAAAAAATGCATGTTCTTGGAGCCGCTACCAGAGAACAAATTTCAATGCGGTATTTACAGTTCGGTATGGAGAAGATTCTCTAATTGCAATTCCTACCCGCTGCATGCAGAGGACATTGCACGCTACAACTGCCCCAGTTTCACAGTTGCACCGATTCGACTTCACATGCCCGCAGTCATGCGTGAATCTTTAAATGGAAACCAACTGCCGAATCCCCTTGGTTGACATCTCGCTACCTGGTCCTTGGGCAATGACCTCGCCCCTCTCCATCACCATATAGTGATCTGCCAATTCTTCAGCAAAATCGTAGTACTGCTCGCATAACAAAATGGCCATATCGCCACGTTGTGCCAATTGCTTGATCACACGGCCTATGTCTTTGATGATGCTGGGTTGAATGCCCTCGGTTGGTTCATCCAACACCAGCAAGCGAGGTGACCCGGCCAAGGCACGTGCAATCGCCAATTGCTGCTGTTGCCCACCGGACAAGTCACCCCCTCTGCGCTGCCGCATTTGATCTAAAACAGGAAACATCTCAAACAATTCGGCAGGAATAGGGGTCCCCGCTTTTTGGGTAGCCAAGCCCATGCGTAAATTGTCTTCCACGCTTAATCGATTGAAGATTTCACGACCCTGGGGCACATAGCCTATGCCTGCACGTGCACGTTCATAGGGGGTTGCCTTGGTGATCAAATGACCTTCAAAAGTGATGTTGCCCTCACGCAAGGGCACCAAACCCATCAACGCTTTAAGCAAAGTGGTTTTGCCCACACCATTGCGACCAAGCAAAACCGTCACTTGCCCTGCATGGGTCTGAAAGCTGACATTGCGCAGAATATGGGAACCGCCATAGTATTGGTGAATATTTTGTACATGCAGCATGGCTCAGCGTCCTAGGTACACATCTATCACGCGTTCATCGGCTTGGACTTGCTCAAAGCTGCCTTGGGCCAGCACAGCACCATCACAAAGCACGGTCACGATGTCAGAGATTTGTCGAATAAAGCCCATGTCGTGCTCAACCACCATCAAAGAGTGCTTACCTTTGAGAGACAAAAACAACTCAGCAGTGCGTTCGGTTTCTTGGTCGGTCATGCCAGCCACAGGCTCATCCAACAAAAGCAGTTTGGGGTCTTGCATCAGCAACATACCGATTTCTAGCCATTGTTTTTGGCCATGGCTGAGTAACCCTGCCAAACGTGAAATGTCTTGGCTTAAGCGAATCGTCTCCAAGACTTCACACATACGGTCTTTTTGTGTACCACTCAATCGAAACCGCATAGAAGCGCTAACGTTTTTGGCTGTCGCCAAAGCCAACTCCAAGTTATCCCAAACGGTTAAGTGTTCAAACACAGTGGGTTTTTGAAATTTTCGGCCAATGCCCAGTTGCGCGATTTCAGGTTCGTTGTGGCGTAACAAATCGATGGTGCTGCCAAAAAACACCTGCCCACTGTCAGGTCGGGTTTTGCCAGTGATGATGTCCATCAGGGTGGTTTTGCCCGCACCATTGGGACCAATAATGCAACGCAATTCACCTGGGGCAATGTCCAAAGACAAATGGTTGATGGCTTTGAAGCCATCAAAGCTGACATTGACATCCTCTAAATACAAAATACGACCGTGGGTGAGATCCAATTCGCCTGCGTGCAACGGACGGCCGTAACTGGCACTTCGGTCACCTGATGAAGACGGTTGAACACGGCGGAATTGGTGCGCTTGCAAACGCTCACTGCCTTCGTCAAACAAATCGGGGGTCATGATGCGGCCTCTTTTGACAGCCAAGCTTGGCGGGCTTTGGTCCATAAACCCAACACGCCTTGGGGCATGAACAAGGTCACTGCAATAAACAGTGCACCCAAGACATACAACCAAAATTCAGGTGCAACGACAGTTAACCAACTTTTGCCCCCATTAACCATGAAGGCACCTAAAATAGGTCCTAACAAACTGCCTCGGCCACCTACCGCAGCCCATACCGCAATCTCAATGGAATTGGCGGGGCTCATCTCGCTGGGGTTGATGATGCCCACCTGCGGCACATACAAAGCTCCCGCTACACCACACATCACAGCTGAAATCACCCAGATACTGAGCTTATAAGGCAATGGTGAATAACCGCAAAACATCACACGACTTTCGGCGTCGCGTATGGCTTGCAAGACCCGACCAAATTTACTTTGCACCAACCACCTGGCCATCAAAAAGAAACCCAATAACGTGAGCGCTGTCATCACGAACAACACCATGCGCATGTTCGGTGTAGCAATGGTTATGCCTAAGATACGTTTAAAGTCGGTAAAACCGTTGTTACCTCCAAAGCCCGTTTCATTGCGGAAAAACAGCAGCATGAAAGCAAATGTCATGGCTTGGGTGATGATGGAGAAATACACCCCTTTGATACGTGATCGGAAAGCAAAATACCCAAACACCGCCGCCAATAAACCTGGCGCCAAGACAATAAAGACCAAGGTTGCAATAAAGCTGTCACTGAAATACCAATGCCAAGGCAAGGCTTTCCAGTTCAAAAATACCATGAAGTCAGGCAGTTCAGATTTGTAATTGCCATCCAAGCCAATTTGCCGCATCAGGTACATGCCCATGGCATAACCTCCCAAGGCGAAAAACAAACCGTGTCCTAAGGACAAAATACCGGTATAGCCCCATATCAAATCCATGGCCAAGGCACAAATGGCGTAGCACATGATTTTGCCCACCAAGGACACCACAAAATCACTGACATGCAGGGGGTTGTCCACCGCCACATACAGATTCAGTAGAGGTGTTAAAACGGCCAGTAGCAATACACAAGCCATGAATGCCAACCATCCCATGGGGCTGAGCAAAGCGGGTTTCGCTGGAATGTTGATGTTGCTCATCTCATGCCTCCGCACTTCTGCCCTTCATCGCAAACAAACCTTGCGGCCGCTTTTGAATGAAGATGATGATGAACACCAAGACCGCAATCTTGGCAAGCACAGCGCCCGTCCAACCTTCCAAAAATTTATTCAACACGCCCAAACCCAAGGCGGCATAAACCGTACCGGCTAACTGCCCCACACCACCGAGCACCACTACCATGAATGCATCCACGATATAGCCTTGGCCAAGGTCAGGGCCGACATTGCCGATCTGGCTAAGTGCACAACCTGCCAAGCCCGCTATGCCTGAACCCAAAGCAAAAGCATAGGTATCAATGCGTGCGGTGTTGACGCCCATACATGAGGCGATAGCGCGGTTTTGGGTCACGCCTCTGACAAACAAACCCAAACGTGTTTGACTGATGAGCAATGCCATGCCCAGCAATACCGTCAAAGCAAATGCAACGATCAGCACTCGATTCCAAGGAAGACTGAGGTTGGACAAGACCTGTATGCCACCGCTCATCCAGCGGGGGTTTTCCACAGCCACATTTTGTGCCCCAAACAAGCTGCGCACCGTTTGCATCAATATCAAACTGATGCCCCATGTGGCTAGCAAAGTTTCCAAGGGACGACCATACAAAAATCGCAGCACACTGCGCTCGAGCACCGCACCCACCACCGCTGCACTCAAGAAAGCCATGGGCAATGCTGCGAATAAATACCAATCAAAGGCGTTGGGTAAAAATTGGCGAAATAAAACCTGCACCACATAGGTGGCATAGGCACCCACCATCATCAACTCACCGTGGGCCATGTTGATGACACCCATCAAACCATAAGTAATGGCCAAGCCCAAAGCCACCAACAACAAAATCGAGCCCAAACTCAGGCCTGTGAACACCACGCCTAAACGCTCGCCCCAAGCCAGTGCCGCCTTGATGGTGGCCAATGAAGCAACGATTTGTGCTTTGACCTTGGCGTCCGTTTCAACACTGAGTTGTTGATTCAGTAGCAGTTGTGCTTCGGGGGTTTTGGCTTGCCCCAAGGTTTGGGCAGCTTGCATGCGCTCGGCAGGGTCTTCGACGCTGATGGCCATGGCTGCTTTGGCGAGCAGCAAAGCAGTTTTCACTTGCTCGTTGGTCTCCGCTTTCAAAGCCTTGTTAATCAAGGGCAACTTGGCTGCATCGGGTTCTTTGGCAAGTGCCAAGGCTGCTTGCAAGCGTACTTTGTCATCGGGATTGAGCAGTTTCAGTGCGGCCAATGCCGCGTCAATTTCACCCCGCATACGGTTGTTGCTGACCACATCTTCAAGCTGAGAAGGCATGGGGATTTCTAAGCCAGTCACAGGATCCAAGGCTTTGCCATCGCGCACAAGCACCACTTGCTTGCCAGCGATCTTGACGGCGTCATCTGCCATGCTCTGCAAAAACACGGCTGTAGATGCATCTGCTTCTTGCAGTGCTTGGTTAAGTATTTCTAAACGGTTGTCGGTTTCACCCTGCACCATGCCAATCACTTGTGCGGGAGTGAGTGCCTGTGCCAGTGACAAACTCAGATAACCGAACAAAAAGAAAAAACTCAACCTGATGCGGATGGTCCACATGCGACAACTCTCGGAAAAGGGGGGGGGTGGGAATAACAGAGGTGGAAACAAAGGTCAGTGGCGCCTCACCTCGCCACTGACTTGATTTACATGCGATTACTTCTTGACAGGTTCATCAGGCTTTTTGTCGTTGCCTTCGATGAAAGGACTCCATGGCTTGGCTTTCACAGGGCCAGGTGTTTTCCAGACCACATTGAACTGACCATCGGCCTTGATCTCACCAATGAACACTGACTTGTGCAAGTGGTGGTTTTTCTCGTCCATTTTGGAAGTGATACCACTGGGTGCGGTAAAGGTTTGACCCGCCATGGCTGCAATGACTTTATCCACATCGGTGGACTTGGCTTTCTCAACCGCTTGCTTCCACATATTGATACCGATGTATGTGGCTTCCATCGGGTCGTTGGTCAAAGGCTTGTCTTTGTGACCTGCAATGCCCTTGGCTTTGGCGTAGTCAGACCATTTTTTGATGAACGCATCGTTGGTGGGGTTTTTGATGGATTGGAAATAGTTCCATGCAGCCAAGTGACCGACCAAAGGTTTGGTGTCCACGCCGCGCAGTTCTTCTTCACCCACAGAGAAAGCCACCACAGGCACGTCCTTGGCTTTCAAACCTGCGTTGCCCAGTTCTTTGTAGAAAGGCACATTGGAGTCACCGTTGATGGTGGAGACCACCGCAGTTTTGCCACCGGCTGAGAATTTCTTGATGTCCGCCACGATGGTTTGGTAATCGGAGTGACCGAACGGTGTGTATTTCTCGTCGATGTCCGACTCTTTCACGCCTTTGCT
This sequence comes from Limnohabitans sp., assembly GCA_036787995.1. Classification (GTDB taxonomy): domain Bacteria; phylum Pseudomonadota; class Gammaproteobacteria; order Burkholderiales; family Burkholderiaceae_C; genus Limnohabitans. The sequence goes on from DAIQOH010000061.1 coordinate 6,645, forward strand.
GATCAGGTAAGCGCGCAAGATTTTGTTGGTGGTGCGGGGGTAGACATAGTCGGTGCCCAACAACACCCAGCGCTTGGCAGCGCCACCGTCTTTGCTCATCAAATAGTCCACTGCGGGAATGGCTTGTTGGTTGGGCGCGGCACCGGTGTAGAAGACGTTCTTGGACAGTTCTTCACCTTCGTACTGCACGGGGTAGAACAGCAAGCCGTTCATTTCTTCCACGACGGGCAGCACGGATTTGCGTGACACCGATGTCCAGCAACCGAAGATCACGGCCACTTTGTCTTGACCCAAGAGTTGCTTGGTTTTTTCAGCAAACAAAGGCCAATTGGACGCAGGATCGACCACCACGGGTTCGAGCTTCTTGCCCAACACGCCACCCTTGGCGTTGATTTCATCAATGGCCATCAACACAGTGTCTTTCAACACGGTTTCAGAAATGGCCATGGTGCCTGAGAGGCTGTGCAACACACCGACTTTGATGGTGTCTGCAGCGTGTGCAATAGAAAGTGTCAGAGATCCGCTGACCAAGGCTGCAGCAGCGGCCAGGGTTTTGAGATGGTTGCGACGATTAAGCATGAGAGGAACTCCAAGTCGTTCGAGGTTGAAAAAGAAACGCGCCTTGTGGGCTACGCACAAGCCTTGTCGCAAGCCTTGTGCCAACCGATGTCAATGGGCTTTCACCCTGGGTTTTGACTGATAAACACCAGTTTGGGGATAAATTTGCACCAAAACAAGCAATACCCTGCGCGGCCAAGCACCATTTCAATGCAATCTTTTGGTGCGTAACGGTTTTGATGCAAGGCACGGCACTTGCATCACAATCTATGCGTTCACACAGTTTTTAACCACAGGTCACCATGGAACTCACGCCCCGCGAAAAAGACAAGCTCTTGATATTCACTGCAGGTTTGCTGGCCGAGCGCCGCAAAGCACGCGGCTTGAAATTGAACTACCCCGAAGCCGTGGCGTTTATCAGTGCCGCAGTCATGGAAGGTGCACGCGACGGCAAAACGGTTGCGCAACTCATGAGCGAGGGCCGCACCCTGCTGACCCGCGCTGATGTGATGGAGGGTATTGCCGAAATGATTCCGGACATCCAAGTTGAAGCCACCTTTCCCGACGGCACCAAACTGGTGACCGTTCATCAACCCATTGTGTAAAGAGTATTGAAAGGAACCGCTATGAATAACACTTTGTTGGGATTACTGTTGGCTTGGGCTCTTCCCGCTTTAGCGCATGAAGGCCATGGCTTAGATGGCCCACATGGCCATGCCACTGACATCGCAGGCTTGTGCATCACACTGGTGGTGATTGCCGCATTTTGGTGGTCAGGCCGCAAATGAGCACACGCTTCATCCCTGGCGAACTCCTCACCGACGCCGGCCACCACGAACTCAACACGGGACGGCGCACCCACACCTTGGTGGTGAAGAACAGCGGCGACCGCCCCATTCAAGTGGGTTCGCACTACCACTTTGCTGAAACCAACTCGGGATTGCTGTTTGACCGCGCCGCTGCCCGCGGCATGCGTCTGAACATCGCCTCGGGCACAGCGGTGCGTTTTGAACCCGGCCAAGAGCGCACGGTGGAACTGGTGGACTACGCGGGTTCGCGTGAAGTCTATGGCTTTCGTGGCGAAGTGCAAGGCGCATTGAAAGGGGACGCGTGATGGCTCAAATAGACAAACGCGCTTACGCCGAAATGTTTGGTCCCACCGTGGGCGACCGCCTGCGCTTGGCGGACACCGACTTGTTCATTGAAGTCGAGCAAGACTTCACCCTGAGAGCGGGCAGTTATGGCGAAGAGGTGAAATTTGGTGGTGGCAAAACCATTCGCGACGGCATGGCGCAAAGCCAACGCACCCGCAACGGCCCCGTGGGCAGCGGTGCGCAAGGTGGTGGGGCCATGGACTGTGTGCTGACCAACGCCCTCATCGTCGACCACTGGGGCATTGTCAAAGCCGACATCGGCATCAAAAACTCTCGCATTGCCGCCATTGGCAAAGCGGGCAACCCCGATAGCCAACCCGGCGTGGACATCGTCATTGGCCCGGGCACTGAAATCATTTCATGCGAAGGCATGATCGTCACTGCCGGTGCCATCGATACGCACATTCACTTCATTGCGCCCCAGCAAATCGAAGAGGCCTTGGCCAGCGGTGTGACCACCATGCTGGGCGGCGGCACGGGGCCAGCGACCGGCACCTTTGCCACCACCTGCACCCCAGGGCCTTGGAACATCGAGCGCATGCTGCAAGCCGCGGATGCCTTTCCCAT